>JAQBQH010000179.1 GCA_028287105.1 Myxococcales bacterium | reverse complement strand
CGGCGGCTGCGCGGTGCCCGGCTGCGCGGCAGCGCCGTCGGTCGGCTGCGGCGCCTGCGCGCCGAGGATGCGCGGCACGTCACCGTCGCTGACGCGCAGCTGATACTTCGCCGGCAGCGCGCTCACGACCTTCTGCACCGCGGGGTCGATGTCCGCCAGGAACGTGTTCGGATAGATGCCGAGCCACAAGGCCGCCACGATCATCGGCGCGAAGTACGCGCACTCGCGCCAGGTCAGATCTTTGAGGTCGCGATTTCGCGGGTTCGACAGCGGGCCGAACATCATCTTCTGGAACAGGTACAGCATGTAGACGGCCGAGAGGATCACGCCGAGCGTGGCGACGCCGGTCAAGAGCTTGGGATGCGGGAAGAGCGGCGCCAGCTGTGTCCAATGCTTGTAGGCGTCGAAGGAGCCGATGAGCGCCAGGAACTCGCCGACGAACCCCGACGTTCCGGGCAGGCCCACCGACGCCAGCGTCATGACCATGAAGACGCCGAAGTAGCGCGGCATGATCGTCGCCAGGCCGCCGAACTCGTCGAGCTTGCGGGTGTGTCGGCGCTCGTAGACGACGCCGATGCAGAGGAACAGGCCGCCCGTCGAGATGCCGTGCGCGAGGTTGATCATCATCGCGCCGTCGACCGACTTGACGTTCCACATCCCGAGACCGAGGACGACGAAGCCGAGGTGCGCCACCGATGAATAGGCGATGAGCTTCTTGACGTCCTTTTGCGCGAACGCGACGAGCGAGCCGTACACGATGCCGATGACGGCCAGGGTATTGAGGAGCGGCGCCATGCGCACGAACGCGTCGGGGAAGAACGGAATCGCGTAGCGCAGAAGCCCGTAGGTGCCGAACTTCAGCATCACCGACGCCAGCACCACCGAGCCCGCCGTCGGCGCCTCGACGTGCGCGTCCGGCAGCCAGGTGTGGAACGGGAAGAGCGGCACCTTGATGCAGAAGGCGAGCGCGAAGGCGAGGAAGCAGTAGAGCTGCTCCGTCGGCGACAGCACCACCTTCATGAGCTGGTCGTAGTCGAAGGTCCAGATGCCCGTGGCGTCGTGCTGGCGGACGTAGAGGTACAGGATCGCCACGATCATGAGCAGCGATCCGACCATCGTGTAGATGACGAACTTGATGGCGGCGTAGAGCTTCCGATCGCCGCCCCAGATCCCGATGATGAAGTACATCGGGATGAGCATCACTTCCCAGAAGACGTAGAAGACGAAGAGGTCGATGGCGAGGAAGGTGCCGATCATCCCCGTCTCGAGGATGAGCATGGCGACGACGAACTCGCGCACCTTCTTGTTGATCGAGGTCCACGACGCCGCGAAGACGATGGGCATGAGGAACGTCGTCAAGAGCACGAGCCACAAGGAAATGCCGTCGACGCCGAGCTTGAAGTGCACGCCGAAGGCGCCCACCCACTCCTTGTCGACGACGTGATTCCACTGCGCCGGCTGGAACTCGCCGCCGAGGATGAAGAGCGAAACGCCGAACGTCGCCAGCGACACCGTGAAGGCGAAGCCACGCAAGAGGCCCTCTTCCTGACGCGGCAGGAGGAGGCACAGGATCGCGCCGAAGAGCGGCAGGAATGTGACCGTCGTGAGGAGCACTACTGCACCTTCACCGTGCGCGATTCACGCGACACGGTTCCCCAGCGCGGGTCGATCGCTTCGACTGCGATCTTGTGCGAGCCCGGCTTGTCGTAGGTGTGCTTGAAATTGGGCGACGGCTGCGTGGCGCCGAACTTGCCATCGCCCTCCCAGTCGACGCGATATTGGAGCCGCTTGGCCGTGGTGCCCGCGCCGTGCGCGACCACTCGAACGTCGCGGCCGGCGACCGCGGTTTCGAACTTCGCGCCCGCCCAGACGTCGTAGTGCGTACCGACGCCGACGATGACCGCGCCACCGACGATGAGCGCGACGATGTAGCGCTGCAGATCGCCGTTCTGGAGGTACTTCGACAGCTTGCCGAAGCCCGAGACCAGAAAGCCGACGCCGTTGACGAGGATGAGATCGATGAAGAAGGCGTCGAACGCCTTCCACAAGAGGAAGGCGGTGAAGCGGACGGGGCGAACGACGAGGAAGTCGTAGATCTCGTCGACATAGTACTTGTTGAAGACGAGGCGGTAGAGGCGCGGGGCGCGGGCGACGAAGTTGCGCACGGCGACGGCGGGTCCGTGGCCGTAGAGCACCCAGGCGAGGCCGATGCCGATGCCCGAGACGGCCAGCGCGATGGCGGCGAACATCCAGAACTCGCTCGCGCTCTCGTCGGCCACCAGCGGCGGCAGGACGGGCGAGAGCCACTCGCCGAAGTAGTCGAAGCCGGGGCGGACCACCTCGGGAATGCCGAGGAAGCCGATGACGATGGCGCCGATGGCGAGGATCCACAGGACGACGGTGATCGCCGGGGGCGACTCGTGCGCCGGGGCGTGGTCGTGGCCGTGGTCGTCGTGACCATGCGCCGCGTGGGTGTCGTGGGCGTCGCCGACCGCGTGCGCGAGCGCGGCGCTCGACACCGCCGGTCCGCGATACTCGCCGCCGAACGCTAGCCAGTAGAGCCGGAACATGTAGAACGCCGTGCAGCCCGCCGCGAGCAGCAGCACCGGGTACAGGAAGTGGCCGAGGTGGATGACGAACTGATCGCCGTCCTTCGCGAACGCCATCTTCTCGAGGAAGTTGGTCGGCGGCCCGCTCGTGAGCCACGACGCGTGCCACACGCCACCGAGGATCGCGTCCTTGGACCAGAAGCCCGAGAGCGGGAAGATGCCGGCGATGGCGAGGCAGGCGATGAGGAAGGTCCAGCGCGTGTGCGGCATCCACTTGCGCAGACCGCCCATGCGCATGATGTCGCCCTCGCCGTTGAGGCCGTGCATCACCGACCCGGCGCCGAGGAAGAGGCAGGCCTTGAAGAAGGCGTGCGTGACGAGGTGGAAGATGCCGGCCTGATAGTTGGCCGTGTGTGTGTTGTTGAGGTAGGTGCCGACGCCGACGAACATGAAGCCGAGCTGCGAGACCGTCGAATAGGCCAGCACCTTCTTCATGTCGCGCTGCGCGATGCCGATGGTGGCCGCGAAGAGCGCGGTGATCGCACCGACGACGGCGACGACCGCCAGCGTGACCGGCGCCGCCTCGAACACGAAGTGCAGGCGGGCAACGACGTAGACGCCGGCGGTGACCATGGTGGCGGCGTGGATGAGCGCCGAGACCGGCGTCGGGCCGGCCATGGCGTCGGGCAGCCAGATGTAGAGCGGAATCTGCGCCGACTTCCCGGTGGCACCGACGAGAACCAGCAAGCCGACGAAGTACGCGACCGGCAGGCCGAACCAGATGTGCGCCGAGAGCTGATCGATGTGGCCGGCCAGCTCGGTGTACTTGAGCGTGCCGGTGCGCGAGTAGATGAGGAACATCGCCAACAGAAAGCCGAAGTCGCCGATACGGTTGACGACGAAGGCTTTGCGGCCGGCGAGCGCGTTGGCGTCTTTGTCGAGCCAGAAGCCGATGAGCAGGTACGAGCAGAGACCGACGCCTTCCCAGCCGACGAACGTGACCGGCAAGGAATCGCCGAGCACCAGGATCAACATCGAGCCGGTGAAGAGGTTGAGGAAGGCGAAGAAGCGCGTGTAGTTCTCGTCGTGCTCCATGTACGCCGTGGAGTAGACGTGGATCAGAAAGCCGATGCCGGTGACGACGAGGCAGAGGATCGCCGAGAGGTGATCCATCGCCAGACCGGCCGAGATGTTGAGATCGCCGGCCTTGATCCAGGGCGCCTCGAAGAAGCGGCCGACCAGGGCCCCTGTCGGCGGCAGGTCGTGGTGCAGGACCAAGAAGCCCTTGACGCTGACGATGAACGCCGCCGCGACCGAGCCGCAGCACAAGAGCGTGATGACGTTCTTGCCGAGACGACGCCCGATGAGGAGCGCGATGGCGGCGCCGATGAACGGCAGGATCGGGATGAGGTGGAGCGGAAATTCGGCCATGTCAGTGCTTCATGATCGTCAACTCGTCCACGTTGACGCTGCGGCGGTTGCGGAAAATGCCGACGAGGATGGCGAGACCGACGGCGGCCTCGGCAGCGGCGACGGCGATGACGATGAAGGCGAAGGCCTGCGCGTGCGCGTCATGGTACGCGCGCGAGAACGCGACCAGCGTCAGGTTGGCGGCGTTGAGCTGCAGCTCGATGCCCATCAGCATGATGAGCGCGTTGCGCCGCAGGATGACGCCGAGCGAGCCGACGACGAACAGCACCGCCGCCAGCTCGAGGAACCAGTGAATGGGGATCATGAGTGGTGATCCTCGTGGCCGGTCGAATGGCCGACGGCCGGGGTGGTGGTGATATCGGCCGATGCGTCGTCGTCGTCCGTGCCGCCGCCACCGCGCTGGCGCGCGACGACGACCGCGGCTACGACGGCGATGAGCAGGAGCACCGAGACGGCTTCGAAGACGAACAGGTAATCGGTGAACAGGACCTCGCCGACTTGCGCGACGGTACCGAACTCGGCCGGCGGCGTCTCGGGATGCGCGGCCGCCACGCCGAACAGGTGATAGCCGACCTTGGTGACGAGATAGACGAGCGCGAAGACGCCGACGATCTTGGTGAAGATCCCCGACCAGGCCCACGGCTCGGCCTCGTCACGGTTGAGCACCATGATGACGAAGACGAACAGCGTCATGATGGCGCCGGCGTAGACGAGCACCTGCAGCGCCGCGAGAAAGTGCGCCGACAGCATCGCGTACATCGCGGCCAGGCCGAAGAAGGTGGCGACCAGCGACATGACCGCCGCGATGTTGTTGCGGCGCGTCACCGTCGAGATGGCGCCACCGACGGTGAACACGGCGATGATCCACCACCAGATCTGCGGACCGGACCACTGCATGCCTTGATCGCCGGTGGCGAGCTGCGCGGTGACCCGACCCATCGGCTGCACCGACTGCCACAGCATCGATGCGATCACGTGCGCCCTCGCGGCAGCGCCGTGCCCATGTACCCGGTACCGCGGATCTGCACCAGCGGGGGCTGCGTCGAGGCGGCGCGCTTCTCGGGCGACAGGTCGCGGCGAATCTTGGCTTCGAACTCGGGGCGGAACTTGGTGAGGAAGCCCAGCATCGGCCACGCGGCCGCCTCGCCGAGCGGACAGATCGTGTTGCCGGCGATGCCGTGGGCGATCGACGCACAGAGGTCGACGTCGCCGGGGCGACCTTCGCCCTTGGCCATGCGCGTGGTGATGCGCGCCAGCCAGCCGGTGCCTTCGCGGCACGGCGTGCACTGGCCGCACGACTCGTGGGCGTAAAAGCGCATGATGCGCGCCGTGACGGCGACGAGATCGGTGTCCTCGTCCATGACGATGACGCCGCCCGAGCCGGCCATGGTGCGCAGGGCCTTGCCGCCGCCCATGTCGAACTTGATGCCGGGGCGCACCTCGACGGGTTTGATGCGCTCGTCCGTCATGAGCGCGTCGAACTCCATCGGGATGTCGAGCTCAGAGGCGTCGAGCGGCGGCATCGACGAGCCGCCGGGGATGACCGCCTTGACCTTCTTGCCGCCGGGAACGCCGCCGCAGACCTTCTCGATGACGTCGCGCAGCGGGATGCCCATCGGCAGCTCGAACACGCCGGGCTTATTGAGGTGCCCCGACATGCAGAGGATGCGCGTGCCGCCCGACTTGGGCGTGCCGAGGTCCGCGAACCAGGGCCCGCCCTTGTCGATGATGTGCGGGATGTTGGCGATGGTCTCGACGTTGTTGACGATGGTCGGCTGACCGAAGAGGCCCTTGACCGCGGGGAACGGCGGCTTCAGGCGCGGCCAGCCGCGCTTGCCTTCGAGCGAGTTGAGCAGCGACGTCTCTTCGCCGCAGATGTACGCGCCGGCACCGCGATGGACCGTGAGGTCGAGCTTCCACGGTCCGCGACCGGCGGTGTCGTGGAGCTTACCGAGGTGGCCCTGCGCGTAGGCTTCGTCGACGGCGCGCTGAACCACGCGGTGCTCGCGGATCATCTCGCCGCGAATGTAGATGTACGCGTGCGTGCAGCCGAGCGCGTACGACGAGATGAGCACGCCCTCTATTAATGTATGTGGATCCCAGTACAGGAGCTCGCGGTCCTTGCAGGTCCCGGGCTCCGACTCGTCGGCGTTGATGACGAGGTACGTGGTCTTGGCGTCCTTCGGGATGAAGCCCCACTTCATGCCGGTGGGGAATCCCGCGCCGCCGCGCCCGCGCAGGTTTGACTTCTTGACCTCGTCGACGATGGCGAGCGGCGCCATCGAGAGCGCTTTTTTCAAGGTCCCGTAGACGCCGCGGCGCGTGGCCTCGTCGATGCGGTTGGCGCCCTCGACGCCGACGAAGCGCATGACCAGCTTCGGCATGTTTTCGAGCGTGACCGCCACTAGTGGCCTCCGCCCGACGAGCCCGCGGGGTGCGACTTGTGATCGGGAGGCATCTTCTTGATCTCCTCGAGCGCCTGGATCGCGGTCTCGGGCGTGAGCTTGAGGAAGTACTTTTCGCCGGCGATGAGGCAGGGCGCGTCGGCGCAGGCGGCCAGACACTCCTCCTCGACGAGCGTGAACTCGCCGTCGGCGCTGTTCTCGCCGGCCTTGCAGCCGAGCTTCTTCTCGAGCGCGTGCAGCACGTCGTAGCCACCGCGTAGCATGCACGAGACGTTGGTGCACATCATGAGGATGTGCTTCCCCGTCGGGTGGCGGTGATACATCGTGTAGAAGGTCACCACGCCCCAGACGTGGGCGGCGGTCAGCCCGAGCGCAGCGGCCACGACATCGATCGCCTCGTCGGAGATGTGCCCGAACTCGTCCTGCGCGAGGTGCAGGACGGGGAGGCAGGCGGCCTGTGCATTGGGATATCGGGCCCGGATGGCGACAATCTTCTGCTGGGCCTCGGCAGTGAACGCGAGCGGCATGAAGTGCGCGAACAATTACGGTTCAACGGCCCACTTGTCAAGTCATGACGCCGACTTCGTTTTCCCAACGCTACTGAACGACGACGGTGCCGGTCATCATCATCCCGTGGACCCCGCAGTGGTAGGGGTAGCTGCCGGCGGTCGGGAACGACGGCACCACGAACTGGCCGCTCGCCTGCCCCGCCGAATCGGTCCACGCCTGCGGCGACGAATCGGAGACGACGCTGTGGAATCCCGCAATCCAGACCCAGGTCACGCCCTGCCCCACCTGGATGGTCACGGTAGACGGCGCGAACGTGTTGCCGCCGCCGGCGCCGACCATGACGACGCCGGCGGTCGTGATCGACTGATCGTTCAGCACGGCCATGTCGATCACCGGCGGGACCGCGAGGTCGGCCTTCACCGGTCCGGTCGTGTCGTCGCCGCAGCCGGCGACCGCGACCGCCATCCAGGCCACCGCCATCCAGGCCAGCGCGAGCGAGGCTACGAAGCGCGCGCGCACGCGCCTACCCGGCCTCTTGCACACCGCGGGCATCCTCGAGGTGGCGCACCGCCGCCTTGGCCTTGGCCGCCCGTGCGGCGAACTTGCCGTCGGCCGCCCAGGTCCGCAGCGTCCACTCGGCCTCGCGCTTGACGTCGGGGCTCGGCTCGAACTCGGCGATGTGCGCCAGGAGCGGCACCGCCTCCGCGTCGCCGATCTTACGCAGCGCCAGGATCAGGTTCTTCTTCCCCGGCCCCGACGCGGTGTGCATCGCCGCCTCGATGGTCGGGATCGCGCGCCGCCCATGGCGGGTCAACGCATCCGCCGCCGCCATCGCCAGCGCGCCCTCGTGATTGCACAGGAGCGTCACGTTGTGGCGGATCTCGTCGTCGTTGTCATTGCACGCCGGCGCCGCCGACAGGCAGACCACCAGCACCATTCCCACAAACGGGCGCAGCCGCATGCTCGGAGTATACTGCACGCGATGCGCTCTTCCTGGTCGCTCGGCGTCGTCTACATCGTTCTTGGCGGGCTCTCGGTGAGCGGCATCGGCAAGCGCCCGCTCGCACCACCGACGACCGCGGCGTGGGTCATCGCCGCCCTCCTCATCGTCGCCGGGCTCGCCCTCTTCACCAAGACGCGCGCCGCCTTCTATCTGGCGCTCTTCGCCGGCGCGCTCACTGCCGCCTCGGGGATCCTCGCCTTCGCGCACCATCCCGAGCTGTCGCTGCCGGTCCATCCGGCGCTCTCGGTCGGCATCGGCCTCTACCTCGTCTTCCGCACCGCCATCGCCGCCTCGGCCTTCGGCCCCAAGCAGCAGAAGACGAAGGGCGTCGTCCCCGAGGACGAAGCGTGAAGCGCACGCTGGCCGCATTGGCGCTCGTCTGCTCCACGGTTGGCGGAGTCGGCCGCGCGCACGCGCACGGCGGTCTGCCGGTGTCGCAACACATCCTGCGCCAGAACGACGGCGACATCATGTTCGTACCGGTCGTCTTCTGGGGCGTGTGGGTCGGTCAGGCCGGCGGCCCGTGGAAGTGGATCTGCGAGGAGCTGATCAACGGCTATCGCTTCCGCAAGTTCGCGCTCTCCAGCGACGGCGCCTTCTACGCCACCGACGTCAAGGGCGTGACCCGCTCCACCGACAACGGCTGCACCTGGACCAAGGTCGGCGGCACGCTCGCCACGCTGCACACCACCGACGTCGTCGTCGACCCGACCGACGGCGCCACCGCCTACGCCGCCACCGGCGACGGCGGCAGCGTCCTCCCCGACGGCGGCATCGTGCCCGCCGCCAACGGCGTCTACGTGACGCACGATCACGGTGCGAGCTGGACCGCGCTGCCGACGCTGTCGAGCGATCTCCTGTTCCAGAGCGTGCGCGTCGCGCCGTCGAACAGCCTGCGCATCTACGTCACGTCGGGCGCGCAGCAGTCGCCGTACACCCCGACGCTGCACCGCTCGCTCGACGGCGGCGCCACCTTCACCGCGCTGCCGCTCGCCAACCTCGTCGACGGCGTCGGCCCGCATGCGCTCGAGCTCCTCGCCGTCGATCCCCGCGATCCGGCGATCGTGTGGGCGCGCGCCGTCGCGGTCGTCACCACCGGCGCCGACGCGGTGACACGCCAGGCGCTGCTCCGCTCCACCGACGGCGGCGCCACCTTCACCGAGCTCCTCAAGCTCGACGCGGTCACCGAGGGCTCGGGCCAGACGCGCGGCATCGACGGCATCGCCTGGGACGTCACCGCCGGCGCCGTCTACGTCGCCACGCGCACGGGCCTCTACAAGGGCGCCGACGCCGGCAGCGCCACCGCCCCCTCGCTCGCCGCGGTCGGCGGCCTGGCGCAGACCCAGTGCGTCGACGTGCACAAGGGCGCGGTCTACGCCTGCTCCTCGCAGTTCCCGCCCGACAACGCCGCCGTCGCCCGCTCGAGCGACGGCGCTGCCAGCTTCACGGCCGTGCTCAACTACGTCGACACCGTCGGCCCCGTCGACTGCCCCGCCGGCACGCCGGTCGGCGATCAGTGCCCCGCCTATTGGTACATGTACGGCGCGCAGCTCGGCATCAGCTTCGACGGCGGCGTCGGCGGCGACATGACCGCCACGCCGACGAGCCCCGGTGGCTGCGGCTGCACGGTCGGTCGCGTCGAAGGGGCCGTCGGCGGCCTCTTCTTCGCGGCGTTGCTGATGACGTTGGCGGTTAGAACAGGCGCGAGGAGCGGAGCCCGCGCGCGGCGGCGCGGTTGAGCCGGATGCGCTCTTTGCGGAGGGCCGTGCACTGCGGGCACAGCTCGGCCTGCGTCATCTGTCCGAGGATCGCCGTGGGGCGGCCGGGGCGCTTGCCGCAGCTACGGCAGGTCACGCCGTGGGTCTCGTCGGTTTCTTCCACTTCGGCAGCGGCGGCAGCTTCGACTACAGCCCGCGGACGCTTGACCGGCGCGGCCGGCTTGCGACTGGCGGTTGCAGCAGCAGCAGACTTCTTCGCACGCGGCTTTGCGGAGCGCTTTTGAGACATGCACTAGTGTAGCACGATTGCGAGCCAAACGCCCGTGGCGTTAGTCACTTCTTCCGCGCCGGGGGGGGCTCGGACACGGCCACGTTCCGGTCGGCAATCTTCTTGCGCAGGGTGTTGCGGTTGAGCCCCAAAATCTCGGCGGCTTTCAGCTGGTTGTTGCCCGTCCGCTCCAAGACCAGCTCGATGAGCGGCCGCTCCACCCGCGAGATGACCTCCTCGTAGAGGTCCTCGATGGGGTAGCCCTCCATGCGCTGGAGCAGCGCGCGGATCTTGGCGCGGACCATCTCCTCGAAGCTCAGCTGCTCGACCGGGACCCGCTCTTCGACCGGCGGCAGGATGGCTTCGACGTCCGACAGCTCGACCTGTCCGCGCCGCTTGCGCAGGCACAGCCGCCGCACGACGTCGCGCAGCTCGGCCACGTTGCCGGGCCAGGAATAGGCGACCAGCTTGTCGACCGATCGTGGCGCGAACTGCAGCTTGTCGCCACCGATCTCGCGCGATTCGGTGCGCCCGAAATGCTCGAGCAGGAGCGGCACGTCTTCTGAGCGGCGCCTGAGCGGCGGGAGCGTGATGCGCAGCGCGCCGAGCCGCTCGTAGAGCTCTTGATCGAACAGCTCGTCCGCGACCGCGCGCTGCAGATCGACGCCGGTCGCCGCGATCACGCGCACATCGCAGAACTCGCTGGTGCCGCGATCGCGCTCGCGGCCGGGCCCGCGCTTGATCGCGCGCAACAACTTTCGCTGCGGCCCGCGACCGACGTGCGCAATTTCCTTCACCAGGAGCGTGCCGCCGTTGGCGCGCACGAGCTGATCATCGACGCGCGGCGGCTCGTCATCCTCATCGGGATCGACGCGTACGAAATCGTGATTCTTGCGCGGACCGATCTCGTGCAGGAGGCGCGCGACGCGTTCGCGTCCGGTGCCGCGCTCGCCTTCGATCAACACCGGCGACTCTTCGGAAGCAGCTTCCTTCACGCGCTCGCGCAGCTGCGCCATGGGCGCCGACGTGCCGAGTAGCTGTTCGCGGAGGACGAGGGCCATGGCGTGCGAGCGGTATTACGCGACTTGTCGCGATTGCTTGTCAACGAGAGAAAGGATCTCGTCGCGCGCGCTTTTCTCTTGATCCAGCGACGAGAAGTACGCAAACGCGATCTCGCGCACTTGCAGCGGATCCAACACGTGAAATGCGCGCTCGCGCACTTCTGCGGAATTGCGCAGACCCTTCGTGTACCAGGCGACCGCTTTGCGCAGCTCGTGCACCAGCTTCTTCGGCGGCGAGTGCGCGACGATCAGCTCGACGTGGCGCGCGAACACGCGCTTGCGATCTTCGTTCGTCGGCGCCGTCACCGCTTCGCCGCGCAGCTGCTGCTGAATGCCGCGGAAGAGCCACGGATTGCCGAGCGCGCCGCGACCGATCATGACCGCGTCGCAGCCGGTCTCTTCGCGCATGCGAACGTAGTCGGCGACGGTGAGCACATCGCCGTTGCCGATGACCGGCACGTGTGACGGCACTGCGGCGCGCACCTTGCCGATGATGGCGCGATCGCTCTTGCCCGAAAATCCCTGCGTGCGCGTGCGACCGTGCACGGTGATCATGGCGGCGCCCGCTTCGACCATGGCGCACGCGAACTCGGGCGCGTTCAAGTTGCGGTCGTCCCAACCGGCGCGATGCTTGACCGTCACCGGCTTATCGGCCGGCACCGCCGCGCGCACCGCACGCACCAGCACCTGCGCGAGCTCCGGCTCCTTCATGAGCGCCGAGCCGCAGGCGCCGGCGACGACGCGCTTGGCCGGGCAGCCCATGTTGATGTCGACGAGCGAGGCGCCGATCTCGACCGCCATCTTCGCCGCGCGCGCCAGCGTCTCCGGCTCGCGTCCGAAGATCTGCACGCCGAAGCGACGGCCATCGAGCGACGGCGTCATCTTGTCGACCGCCTTCTTGGCGCCTTCGGTGAGCGCGTGCGCCGACAGGAACTCGGTGATGGTGAGCCCGACGCCGACCTCTTCGATGACCGTGCGAAACGGCAGGTCGGTGACGGCTGCCATCGGCGCCAACAGCACATCCGGCTCGATGGTGAGGTTCCCTACGCGCATTCGGGGGTCTCTATAGCATATCAGCAGGGACAATCGAGATAGCGAACCTCGATCCGTCGCGGCGGCCCTTTGACCGGCACCGCCTGCCGGGCCACGCCGAACTCCTGCCAGCCCTGGCCGCCGACGAAGACGGGGGCGCCGTCGAGCATGAGCGCCGCCTCGGGCCGCAGCGCGCGCGGCTCGCCGACGAGCGTCAGCTTGCCGTCGTGCAGCTCGTAGACCGCGAAGATCTCGCCGCCGAATCCGGCGCAGCCGTCCATGGCGTGCGCGGCCACCGTCACGAGCGGCGTCGGCAGATCCCAGCGGTCGACCGTGATCTCCGCGTCCGTCGCGTGGCTGTCCCACGGACCCTTGCCATGCTCGGCGAGGTAGCTCTTCTGCAGCGCCTTCCACGAGGGCAGCGCGCGCATCGCGGCGATGCCGGCCGCGCGCAGCGTCTTGTCGCGCACCGGCGTCACCAGCTGCACGGGCGGCAGCTCGGCCGCGCGCGCGAACGCCGCGTTCGTCGTGTCGCAGCCGTCGAGGAGCGCGCCGACGAGGTGCGCCGACATCTCCCACGCCTCGGCGGCGCGAGCGCGTGCGCTCTTGTTGCTCTGCTTCCAATCCTCGCGCAGCCCGAAGTGCGGAACGACGAAGCCGACCACGCGCACCTCTTTCACCGTCGCAGTGCAGGCGGCGGCGCCGGGCGCGTACACGATCATCTTGCGGCCGAGCCACTTCGCCAGCTCGGGCGGCAGCGCGACGGCGCGCTTGGAGGTCGTGACGGGATCGTCCTCGTCGTCGAGCCGCGCCGCGCCCGCCGACCAGCCGTCCTCCGCCTCGTCGGCGACAATGGCGTAGCGGCCCATGAGCAGCGACAGCTTCTCGCCCGCGCCGAGCGCGCCCTCCGCGGGCGCCCGCTCGGACTCGAGCATCTCCTCGCGCGCGATCTTCCAGGCGCCCTCCTGGCGCGCGACGACGAGCTGCTTCTGCCCGCGATCGTGATAGCTGCCCGACTCCCACTCCTGCAGGAAGGTCACGCGCGCGGTCGTCGGCGTGGCGGCGATGCGCAGCTCGCTCGCGCTCACCTTCATCGGCTTGGCGAACATGCGGCGGCGATCGGCCATCCAGCCCGCGCGATCGAGCTGCACGGTGCGCGCACCCGACCGGCGCACGCCGGTGAGCTTCGCGGCATACAGCTTTTCGTACGCCGCGAAGTCGCCGCCATTCTGCGCCAGGAGCCAGGCGTCGACGAGCTTCTTCACCTCGGGCGTCAGATCCGCGCCGGCGGTGTCGGCGCGCGCCGTCGTCGAGAGCGCGACGAGGAAGAGCGCCGCGGCTAGACGCATGACGTCGCCGAGTCGGCGAAGAGCGCGTCTTCGTAGGTGCGCGCCGCGCGCCGCAAGAGAAGCGCCTGCGCAATCGACGCCACGCCGTAGAGATCGGTGAAGCCGACGAGCAACAGGCCGCCCGAGCCGTGGGGCCGGAGCGGCGTGGCGAGAACGAAGAGAGATCCGATCATGATCACGCCATTGAGCCACAACGCCCACGCGGCCGCATCTCGCGCGCGAAAATAGGCGATGCGCGGATCGCGCCGGAGCAGCGCCATGCCGGCGCGATAGATCTTGGCCGCCGTGATGAGGCCGGGGATCGAGACCAGCCCGATCCCGGCCATCATCACGCCGAACAGTCCGATGACGAGACCGGGCACGAACATCTGCCCGAACACGAAGCAGCTGTAGGCGGCGACGCGCACGAGAGGCGGCGCCTCGGTCAGGTAGCGCGGCACCTCGCCGGCGCTGCGGTAGATGCCACCCGCGGCGTCGGCGGCGACGCGGCCCGCTTCGACCTCGCGCCAGCGCCAGCGCCAGCGACTCTCGAGGAAGACGTACGGGAGCGCCGCCAGAAAACCGGCCGCCGAGACGATGATGGCGAGCTGAATCATCGTGCTCATGATACGCCGCGGGCGGGCGAATCTGCCGTGCTACAAGTACTGGAAATGCGCGCACTCATCGTCGAGCACGCGGAGCACGAGGGCGCCGGGATCGTCGGTGCGGAGCTGGTCGTCGGCGGCGTGGCGCTCGACGTGCGGCGCATGTGGGCGGGCGATCCGCTGCCCGCATCCGCTGGCTACGATCTGGTGCTCGTCCTCGGCGGGCCGATGTCGGCCGGCGACGACGCCGCGCATCCGCACCTCGCCGCCGAGGCTGCGCTCTTGGCCGAATCGTCACGCGCGGGCCGGCTCACCGTCGGCATCTGCCTCGGCGCGCAGCTGCTGGCGCGGGCGCTCGGGGCGCGGGTCGTGCGCGGACCGGCGCCGGAGATCGGCCTCTACCCGATCACGCTGACCGACGCGGGCAAGGGGGCGCCGCTCCTCGACGGGCTCGACGGCGCGACGCTGTTCCACTGGCACTCCGACACCTTCGATCTGCCGGTCGGGGCGGTGCGGCTGGCGTCGTCGGCGCGCTATGCCAATCAAGCGTTCAGGGCCGGCGCGCGCACGTTCGGCGTGCAGTTCCATCCCGAGTGCGACCGCGCCATGCGCGTCGACTGGGCCGAGCGCGGTCTCGACGAATTGCGCGCGGCCGGCGTCGATCCGCGCTCGCTCGCGGGCGACGACGTGAGCGACGCGGTCGCAGCGCACGGACGACGCTTCGCGCGGGCGCTACTGCAGCTCGTAGGCGTGCGCGAATAGCTGCAGGAGCATGCCCTGCCAGATGGCGAAGCCGATGATGACGGGCAGCTGCAGCGCCGGACGTCGCGCCAGCCAGACGCCGAGGGGCAAGAAGGCCGGCCAGCAGGCCGCGCCGTAACGACCGAGCCCGTAGCCGCCGACGGCCCAGTTGACGGCCATGAACGGCACGGCGATGAGCGCCAGCGGCCACCAGCGACGGCGCGTCACGAGCGCGATGGCGCCGACGCCGGGGACGAGCGACCAGAAGGGCTGGATCATCAAGATGCGCGACTCCGACGCGCGCGCCATGCCGCGGAAGACGCTGACGTAGGCGTGCCAGCCCCACGCGCGCCGCATCTTGATCATGAAGAATGGATTGTGAAAGTGGATCCACTGATAGAGCGGCCATAGCAGCGCGATCAGCGCGGCGACGGCCAGGGCCACGATGGCGCGGCGGTTGCGATGCTGGCGCCAGAAGACGAGCGCCAGCCCGAAGCCGGCGAGCACACCCTGGTAGCGCGAGAGCGCGCCGGCACCGACGAGCGCGCCGGCCCAGATGATGTATCCGCGCAGCGCCAGCCACATGCCGCCGGCGGCGCACAGCACCATGATCGACTCGGTGTAGCCGGTGCCGTAGAAGAACGAGAAGGGATAGACGACCAGCAGCGCCAGACCCCAGCGCGCGGCGGCTTCGTCCTCGATGAGCTCGAAGACGCGGTAGACGGCGATGAAGGCGGGGAGCGCGGCGGCGTTGGCGACGATGACCACCGCCCACGTCGGCGGGATGTGCAGCCAGACCAGCGGCCGCGCCAGCATCGGGAAGAGCGGCCAGAAGTTCGCCATCACCGGGCGGGCGTAGCCGACGGCGGCGATCTCGGCGTAGGCGAGGCAGTCCCACGGGCACATGCCGTCGATGAAGCGGAGCCCGTACGGCACCGAGCCGTTGGCGGTATGGACGGCGGGCCAGAGGTAGACGGAGGCGGCGACGACGGTGACGAGCGCCAGACGGGTGGCGAGCCAGAGGCGGAAGGCAAAGCGCACGGGCGCAGCTTACCTCGTCGCGCCGGCCGGCGCGTACACCGGCGCGTCGGCTAGCGCACCGCCCACGGGCGTCGTCGAGAAGGGCCCGGGTACTTGCTCGCGCGCCGGTCCGGGTGTAGTGTCCGCGCCGTGAAGACGTTCGTTCTATTCGCGCTGCTCGCGTCCTCGACGGTGGCCTCGGCCGATGAGCCGAAGGTGCAGTCGTTGCCGAAGAAGCTCGGCCGCGAGGCGAAGGTCTACGTGCTGGACAAGGAGCTGCCGTCGATGGACAAGACGGTGCCCATGGCCCGGCCGCGCACCGTCCTCAAAGACAAGTCGTAGCCGCGGCTACGACCGCGCCCCTGCCACCATCTCCTCGGCGCGCGCCAGCTCTTCGGGCGTGTTGACGTTGTAGAGCGCGCGCGTTCCGGCCGGATAGTCGATCCACTGCGGGTCGAGCTCCGCCACCAGATCGAGGAGGCGCAGCTTGTCGCGCTGCAGCCGTCGCTGCACGCGAGGCAGGATCGCCCGCGAGTAGCGCGCCGCCAGCGGCTGCGCCTTGCCGTCGAGCCGCGCCACCACCGCCTCCGCCCGCGGGGCGTCGCGCAGCGCCGTCACCAGCTGCGCGTCGACAAACGGCATGTCGCAGGCGAACACGACCAGGTGCTCCATGGTGCAGACCGAGAGCGCCGCCTCGAGCCCCGCCAGCGGCCCGGCGCCGGGATGCAGATCGACGACGAGGCGCGCGTCGAAGTCCCGATAGGGCTCGATGTGCCCGGCGACGATCATCCGCTCGGCGACGAGCGGCGTCAGCACGCGCAGCTGGCGCAGCGCGATCGGCTCGCCGCCGACCGCGAGCAGCCCCTTGTCGATGCCGCCCAGGCGCCTGCCGCGCCCGCCGGCCAGAATCGCCGCCGCGACCGTCATCCTCTAGTAGTATGCGCCAGCATGCTGGGTAAATACGAGTTCGTCCGCGGCCACGGCCTGGGAAACGACTATCTCGTCGTCGATGGCGAGCATTTCGGGGTGGCCCTGACCCCCGAGCGCATCCGGTCGATTTGCGACCGTCACAGCGGAGTCGGCTCGGACGGCATCCTCGAGCGGGTCGCCGCGCCGGCCGGCTTCGACGCCGCCGTGCGCATCTACAACCCCGACGGGTCCGAGGCCGAGAAGAGCGGCAACGGCGTCCGCATCTTCGCCAAGTTCTGCCTCGATCACGGCTACGCCTCCGCCGACAAGCCGGTCCGCATCCACACGCTCGGCGGGCCGGTCTCGGCGCTCCTCATCGCGCGCGAGCCCGACCGCACCGTTCTCCGCGTCTCGATGGGGCGCGTCAGCTTCCGCTGCGCCGATCTGCCGATGGACGGCCGCGGCAAGGACGAGTGGGTCCAGGAGAAGCTCGAGGTCGGCGACCGCCAGATCACCGCCACCTGCCTCTCGGTCGGCAACCCGCACGCCGTCCTCTTCGACGCGCCCTTCGACGAGGCGACCGCCAGGAAGTACGGCCCGCTCGTCGAGAACCACGCGCAGTTTCCGCGTCGCACCAACGTGCAATTCATCCAGGTGGCCGACCGCAACACCGTGCGCGCGCTCATCTGGGAGCGCGGCGCCGGCTGGACCCAATCGTCGGGCTCGTCGAGCTGCGCGGTGGCGGCGGCGTGCGTGCGCGCGGGCCTGACCGACCGCGCGGTCAAGGTGGTCATGCCGGGCGGCACGCTCGACGTCATCGTCGGCGACGATTGGCAGCTCGAGCAGATCGGCTTCGCGCAGGAGATCGCGGTCGGACACGTGGCCGCCGATCTGCTGCACGCCATCGGCGCCTAGCGCGCCTCGCCGCCTTGCCTCGGGCCGGCGCTAGAAGTTCTGCAGCGTCGCCGACTGCAGCGTGATGGTGCCGCCGAGGTTGGCGCTGTTGACCGTCCATTGCACGGTCACCGTCTGTCCCGGCGACGACGCCGCGTAGGTGATCACGTACTCGACGTTGATGGGCGTGCCGGTCGCCGCATGCGAGGCGTCGCTCACCGCCGGCGCCGAGTTGTCGCTCAAGGAGACGTCGATCTGCCCGGTCGCCTGCAGCTGACCGACGTAGACGCGCAGCCGCCGCACGGACGTATCGGCGGGCGCCGTGATCTTGAAGCCGCCCGACAGCACGTAGACCCCAGTGGTGGTGCCGTTGCCGATCGTCTTGGCGTGATGGCTGTTGCCGGTCGCGCCATCGGACCAGCGATAGGCGATGAGCCCGTCGCTGAACTGGGTCGGGATGTTGACGCCGACCTGGCTGAAGTTCGAGATGAGCGAGTTGCCCGCTGCCTTGTGATCGAAGTCGGAAGCGGCGTTGAAGCCCCAGTGCCCCCAGTCGGCGGTGCCCTCGAAGGTGAGATCGACCGCCGGCGGCGTCAGCGTGTTGGTGACGTCGAGGAACGCACCCGAGTGGGCCAGATCGCCGGGCGGCGGCATCGTCAGGTCCTCGGCACCAGCGAGATCGACATTGCCGGCAGATGCGTCGCCGACGCCGGCATCGATGTTCGCGGGATCGAGGCTCACCGGGTCGATGCGGAAATTGCAGCCGCCGAGAAGCGCGCAGCCCAACATCAGCCCGGTGAGACGCACGCTCGAATTGTAACCCATTCTAGAAGGCGCGACTTTGACCACCGTCGACCACAACGCAGGCTCCGTGCACCCAACGTGCGCGCGCGGAGCACAGGAAGGTCACGACGTCGGCCACTTCTTCGGGAGTCCCGAAGCGTTGGAACGGGACCTCGCGCGCCACGAAGGCGGCGATGCCCTCGGGGTCGGCCTTCTGGCGGCGCTCCCAGCCGCCGCCGGGGAAGAGGATCGAGCCGGGCGCGACCGCGTTGACGCGAACGTTGTCCTTGGCCAGGTCGCGCGACATCGCCTTGGCGAGCGCCAGCTCGGCCGCCTTGGCGACGTTGTAGCTGGGGCCGCCACCCGCTTCGCGTCCCCAGATCGACGTGATCATGACGATGGAGCCGCCGCCGCGCGCGCGCAGCTCGGGCAGGACCGCGCGCGAGCAGCGGAACGCCGGCCACAGGTTGCGATCGAGGATGGCGGCGAGGTCGCTCTCGTCGCAGTCGTGGAAGTCGCGCGCGCCGGAGCCGCCGACGTTGTTGATCAGGATGTCGACGCCACCGAAGGACGCGCGGGCGCCGTCGACGAGCGCGCTGACGCCGGCGGGCGTCGTGACGTCGCAGACGACGGCGACGGCGTCGCCTCCCGCCGGCGCGGCGACGCGCTTGGCTTCGGCGGTCGCGTCGACGAGCGGACCGGCGGTGCGCGCCGAGAGGACGACGCGCGCCCCTTCCGACGCGAGGGCGAGCGCGATGGCGCGGCCGATGCCGCGGCTGGAGCCGGTGACGATGGCGGATTTGCCCGCGAGGCCTAGGTCCATGCCCGCGACGTTATCAGACTATACGTACTCGACCTCGACGACCTCGCGGCCGGGCAGGCGACGCGGCTCCTGCATCGCGCGCTTGGCCAGCATCGTGCCGACGTTCTTCACCAGCGTCGTCGCCGCCGCGACGAGCACCGCGGTCAAGAGGCGCTTGCCGAGCGGCTCCTTCTTGCGCAGCGCGCGACGCGGATCGGCCAGGAGCGCGCGATACGCTTCGGTGCGGCGGCGCAGCCGGTTCATCGGCTTCCGCGCCGCCAACATGCGCGACACCGAGACGTAGACGCCGATGCCGAGCGCCAGCGCCGCCGCCGTCGACACGCCGATCATGACGCGCGGGTGGAGCCGGATCTGCTCCTTGACGTCCACGGCGTGCTTGACGCGCTCGATGGTGTGCTTGGCCTGACTCGCGCGCGCGCGCAGCCGGCGCTCGAGCTCCGCCACCAGCTGCTGCGTGCGATCGCGCAGCGTGTCGACCTCCGCTTCGACGGCGTCGATCTCTTTCACGTCGTCCGGTACTTGGCCCATGTGATCTCCTTCGACAGCTCGGCGCGCGTGCGCGACAGCGGATTCTTCAGGCGCTTCTGGTAGCCGACGAGGCCGGTCGCGGCGGCGGCGATCATGCACACCGCACCAACGATGAGAGCACCTGCCCAGTAGCGGCCGTCGAGCGCGGCGCCAATCCCGAGCGCGGCCGCCACCAGGAGCATCATCACTCCTGCATAGGCACAGAGCCCGGCGCTGCCCAGCAGCTCCGCCATGGTCTTGCCTTTTTGCAGCTCCTGTTTCGCCTCTAGCGTCGCCAGCTTGACCTGCCGCTGAACCAGGAGCGAGGCGTTGGAAGTCAACTCCTTCACCAGATCGGCGCTCGTCATTGTCTCGGGCATGGAAGATTGGTGCACGGCTGCCTCCTGCCCGACGAAAGATGCAGATGTCGCGCCACGATCGACCGTGTGTTACAAACGCAACAGCCATGTTCGACTTGCATCAGGGTTTTTCGGGACGAGAATTGGCTGAGGTTCCACCGACGCTGACGTCGCTGGCGGTCATCCAGCTCGATGCCGCGACCGCGCTCGCTCGCGGTCAGATCTTGCGCGCCGCGCGCGAGCAGCTCGCAGCGGCGCGACTGCTCGGTCAGGCGTTGGTGCACGGGCTCAAGGAACGCTTTCGCAAATGACTGCTCCCGCCGCCGTCGCCATCCTCGACCGCCGCCTCGAAGACGGCGCCACGGTCGAGCTTCATCAGCGAGGAGAGGCGCTCGACATCGTCGTCGACGGCCGCCGCGTCATGCGCTCCGATCAGCGCCGCGCGGAGAAGCAACTGGTGGAGCTGGCGCTGGCGCCGCTCGGCCAGCGCGACGACATCACCGTGGTGCTCGCCGGTCTCGGCATGGGCTTCACGTTGCGCGCGCTGCTCGACACGCCCGGCGTCACGCGCGTCGACGTCGTCGAGTCTTCGGCGGCGGTGATCGAGTGGGAGAAGCGCCACTTCGCCGGGCTCAACGGCGACGCGCTGCACGATCCGCGCGTGCACCTGCACGCGATGGATTTGACCGCGTTTCTCAAGTCGGTCCGGCTGCCGGGCGCCGATCTGCCGGTCGGCGATGGTTGGCTCGCGCTCATTCTCGACATGGACGAGGGGCCGTCGCAGCCGGTGCGGGCCGGCAACGCGGCCTTCTACACCGACGACGGGATCGATCGGCTCGAGGCGGCGCTTCGGCCGGGGGGCGTGCTGGCGCTCTGGTCGGCGGCGCGCGAAGCGGACCTGCTGCAGCGGATGCACGCGCGCTTGAAGAACGTGGCCGAGATCGTGGTCCCGGTCGACCTCGACGATCAGTCTTCGCTCGATTACGTGTATCGCGGCCGTCGACCGCCGGCGGCAGTCGAGGCCAAGGGACCGCTGAACTGAGGTTGAAGTAGCTCGAAGGGAAAGCGAAGAGCTGGGAAAGCGGAGAGCTAGTCGCGCTCGAGGTACGTGTAGCCAACCATGCCCGCTTCGTACGAGCGCAGAAGGTGGCGCGCTTCCTCGAGCGTCATCTTCTTGCCGCGGATCGCGTCTTCGGTGGCGCGACGCAAGCGCGCGACCAGGTCTTCCGGCGAGTAGCTGACGTACTTCAGCACCGACGTGACGCTGTCGCCCGGGATGACGTGGTCGATGTGGTACCCGCCCTCGCCGAGCGACACGATGACCGTGTTGGTGTCGCCGAACAGGTTGTGCAGATCGCCGAGGATCTCCTGGTAGGCACCGACGAGGAAGATGCCGAGGTGATAGTCCTCGCCCGTGAGCGGGTGCAGCTCCAGCACGTGCTTGACGTCGCGGCGATCGATGAAGTTGTCGATCTTGCCGTCGGAGTCGCAGGTGATGTCGGCCAGGACGGCGCGACGCGACGGCTCCTCGTTCAGGCGATGGATCGGCAGGATCGGAAACAGCTGATCGATCGCCCACGAGTCGGGCAGCGACTGGAACATGGAGAAGTTGCAGAAGTAGGTGTCGGCGAGCGCCTTCTCCAGCCCCTCGAGCTCCTCCGGCACTTCCTTGAGGTCGCGCGTGATGCGCAGGATCTTCTGGCAGATGCCCCAGAAGGCCTGCTCGGCGACGACGCGCTCCGGCAGTGACAGGTGGCCGAGCGCGAACAGCGTCAGGCACTCGTCCTTGTACTCGAGGGCGTCGTGATAGACCTCGGTGAAGTTCTTGCGGCTCACCTCGCGGAACGCGTCGATGAGGTTGCGCACCACCGGCGGCGTCTCGTTCGGCACGGTCTCGGGCACCTTGCCGACGTCGAACTCGCTGACGCCGAGGATGTCCATGATCAGCACCGCGTGATGCGCCACCACCGCGCGTCCCGACTCCGACACGATGATCGGATGCGGAATGCCGTCGGCGTCGCACAGCTCCTGCGTCGCGAACACGATGTCGTTGGCGTACTCCTGCATCGAGTAGTTCATCGACGACTGGAAGTTGGTCTGCGACCCGTCGTAGTCGACGCCGAGACCGCCGCCGACGTCGAGGTACTTCAGCGGCGCGCCCATCTTGTGCAGCTCGACGAAGAAGCGCCCCGCCTCGCGCATGGCGTTCTTGAGCGAGCGGATGGCGCTGATCTGGGAGCCGAGGTGGAAGTGCAA
This sequence comes from Myxococcales bacterium, assembly GCA_028287105.1. GTDB lineage: Bacteria > Myxococcota_A > Polyangia > Palsa-1104 > Palsa-1104 > JAQBQH01. Next base: position 8,265 of record JAQBQH010000179.1, on the reverse strand, counting down.
CAGCTCGAGCGATCCCAGTAGCTCGTTCGCCTTGAGGAAGTCGATGGCTTCGATCATCTCGCGCGACGTCAGGCCAAACTTCGAGCGATCGCCGCCCGAGGCCTCCCAACGTCCCGACCCCCGCGACGACAGCTTGGCGCGCATGCCGATGCGCGGGCGGACGCCCATGCGCTTGGAGATGTCGGCGATGAGCTTGAGCTCCGACGCCTTCTCGACGACGAGGATGACGGTGCGGCCGAGCTTCGACGCCAGGAGCGCCGTCTCGACGTACTCCTCATCTTTATAGCCGTTGCAGATGATGAGGGCCTCTTCGTCCTCGAGCATCGCCATGACGGCGAGCAGCTCGGGCTTGGAGCCCGCCTCGAGGCCGTAGTGATACTGGCGGCCCGTCTGCGTGATCTTCTCGACGACGTACCGGTCCTGGTTGACCTTGATCGGGTACACGCCCTTGTACGAGCCCTTGTAGCCGTACTCGGTCATGGCCCGACGGAACGCTTCGTTGAGCTCGACGATGCGGTTCTTCAGGATGTCGTTGAAGCGGATCAGCAGCGGCAGATTGATGCCGCGCCGTCGCACTTCGTCGACGAGCTCCTTCATGTCGATGGCCGACGCGTTCGGGCCGTCGGGCGTGATCGACACGTTTCCCGCTTCGTTGACGTGAAAATATCCCCCGCCCCACGCGCGTACTGCATAGATCTCGGCCGAATCGGCCACAGACCAGCGACGTGGGATACCAGCAGTTGCTGCCATTGCTTCGTTGTTCCTCCGTTCGAGAACAATTTACCCACTCACACAGAGATCGCAGTAAAAAACGAACGGAAAAATGAGCGGGCGAACGCGAGGGGCGAACGCAGCGTGAACCGGCGGCGCTTCTTGAAAGCCACCGGGTATGTCCTGGGCGCCGGCGCGCTCGGGCTGGGCGGCGCGTTGTGGAAGGTGCAGCCGCGCCGCCAGTGGCTGCCGCTCCCCGACGGCGACGCCGCGCGTCCCGAATTCGCGACGACGCGCCGGCGCGTGGTCGTCGTCGGTGGCGGGCTGGCCGGGCTGACCGCGGCGACCGAGCTGGCGGCGCGCCGGTTCGAGGTGACGCTCGTCGAACGCGCCGCGCAGCTCGGCGGCAAGCTGACCGCCTGGACCGTCTCGGCGCTCGGCGAGCAGTTCCCGGTCGAGCATGGCTTCCACGGCTTCTTCGCCCAGTACTACAACCTGCGCGAGCTGCTCGATGCCGCCGGCGTCTCCGGCGACCTGGCCCCCTCGCCGGGCTATCCGGTGCTCTTCGGCGACCGCCCGCCCGAGACCTTCGGCCACACCACCCGGCTCTTCCCCTTCAACATGCTCTCGGTGGTGCGCCAGTCGCACGCGCTCCACCTCGGCGATTTCCGCAAAGACGGCGACGGCCTCTACGATCTGATGAAGTACGACGGCGAGCGCACCTTCGAGCGCTTCGACGGCATCGACTTCGCCCGCTTCGCCGTCGAGGGCCGCATCAACCGCCCGATGGTCGAGACGGTGCTCGAGCCGTTCGGCAAGACCACGCTCAACCGGCTCGAGCGGCTTTCGGCGGCCGAGGCGATCCGCTTCTTCCACTTCTACATGATGGGGAACCCCGAGGGGCTCGGCTTCTCGTACCTGCGGCGCGACTCGGTCACCGCGATCGTCGACCCGCTCCGGCGGCGTCTCGAGGCGCTCGGCGGCCAGGTGCGCGTCGGCAAGGGCGCGCGGCGGCTCGAGCGCGACGGCGCCCGCATCGCCCGTGTGGTCGTCGACGCCCATCCGTCACCGTCGCCGCGGCTGGTGCTCGCCGCCGCCGACGTCGGCGACCGCTGGCGCGCCGTCCCGCGGGACGACGGCTCGAGCGTCTTCGTGCGCCGGCGCGGCGACGACCTCGTGGCGCTCGACGGCCGCTGCACGCACATGGGCTGCCCCGTCGTCCTCGACGAGGACGGCTTCCGCTGTCCGTGCCACGGCGGCCGTTTCGACGGCGACGGCCGGCCCACCGCCGGCCCACCGACGGTGGCGCTGGCGTCGCTCGTCGCGCGCCGCGACGGCGAGCGCGTCGTCGTGGGCGAGAGCGCGCCCGCGGGAGAGGAGGCGCTGGCGTGCGACTACTGCGTCGTCGCCTGCGAGGTGCGCGGCCTCCAGGAGCTGATGCGCCGCTCGGACGGCGAGCTGAGCGCGCACGTGAGCGGCCTCGGCGAAGCGGACCCCTACGTCGTGTGGCGGCTCTGGCTCGACAAGCCGACCGCGCGCGAGCGTCTGCCCTTCTACACCACCTCGCGCTTCCGCTTCACCGACTCGCTCGCCATCTACTCGGCGTTCCAGGAGCCGTTCGTCTCGTGGGCGCGGCGCACCGGCGGCAGCGTCGTCGAGGTGCACGCCTACGCCATCGCGCCCGACGCCATGGTGCCGGCGCCGGCGATCCGCGCCGTCATGTGGGAGGAGCTGCTCAGGCTCCTCCCCGAGCTGGCCGGCGCGCGCGTGCTCCACGACGAGTTCCAGCAGCAGTCGAACTTCAGCCGCTTCGCGCCCGGCGATCACGCGCGCCGTCCAGCGACGACGACGCCGCTCGCCAACCTCATGCTCGCCGGGGACCACGTCAAGCTGGGGCCGCCGGCGGCGCTGATGGAAGCGGCGGCGATGTCGGGCCGGCTCGCCGCCAACGCCGTCCTCGCCCGCGAGGGGCTGCGTCAGATCCCGATTCCGACGGTGGCGCTCAAGGGGCCGCTGGCGTGACCTCGCACCAGCTGCGCTCGACGACGCCGGCGCGGCCCATCCTGCGACCGTAAGCGGCGAGCGCGTCGCGCCACTCGTCGAGGGTGCGGTAGAAGAGCGGCCACTGCGACGAATAGCAGGCGATCGCGCGTAGCTTGACGTCCACGAGATGGCGCAGCTCGGCGAACGCCGGCAGCTCGGCGAACGCCGGCGGCTCGGCGACGGCGGGCGGCTCGGCCGCTTCGAGGAGCTCGGCGGCGAACCGGCGGGCGCCGGTGCGCGAGCGTCGCGGCCAGCGGGTCCACTCGGGCGTCAGGATGGTCGCCACGGCCAGCTTGCGCAGCCGCGGCCCGAGCCGATCCTGCAACAGCGGCGCGGACATCCAGGAGCTCGCCGCCGCGCCCAGCTCGGCGCGCACGGTCCCGCGCTCGAGCGTCGCGTCGCGCGCGCCCACCACCTCGGCGTCGAGCCGCGCCAGTCGCCGGGGCAGCTGATAGGGCGTCAAGACATACGGGGTGTCCTCGTAGTAGCGCACGCTGGAGCCGCGAAGGAACGACGACGCTCGATGCGCAATCTGATGATCGACATGGCCGCCGACGCCGAGCGGCGCGACGACCCGAGCACAGCCGCGGTCGACGTGCGCCTGCAACAGCGCACGCACCTCGTCGACGAGCGGCGCTTCGTCGGCGCGCAGCGGCGCGAACAGCCGCTGCGGCGAGCGGTAGCGACGGCGCCGCACGATGGCATCGGCAAACGGCGCCCGCTCGAGCGTGACGCCGAACGCGCGCGCGAACGCTTCGTCCTCGGCGCGACGGGCGGCGCGGTCGGAGAAGCTCTTCGGCCCGTCCTCGTGCGCCGGGTCGAACAGCGTCAAGAGCGTCACGCGGTCACCCGCGGCGACGTCGCGCGCCAGCTGCCCCGCCGCGGAGAACGCCACGTCGTCGGCGTGCGGCGAGACGTAGAGGACGTCGGCGTCTGCCATCTGGCGGCATTCTACGGCAACCGCAGTGGCCGTGACAGCGTGCCCCAGGTAATGGTGTGTGCTGACCCGGGGACCCCCACCCCGCCCATCGCAAACCGCACTCATCAGTGGGCATTCTCCTTGTAAGTCGGCCACTTTCGCCGACCCTGCCGCGTCGCCGGGGCGAAACGACTGCGGCGCGCAGGTTGCACCAGGCCCGCCCGAATAGGAGTCACGTATGAGCCGGATCGGACTTACCCTCGCCCTGGTCGTCTCCGTCGCGATACCCGCTTCGGCCAAGCTCCCGCCCAAGGCGCGACGCGTCATGACGCGGCTCGCCGGCACCCCCGAGCCGCTCCCGCAAGCGACGACCTGCAAGATGACCTACGGCGGCGGCGCGCTCATCCAGCACGTCAAGGTGTTCGACATCTTCTACAGCGCGAACATGCCCGACCGCGACAAGTACGCCGACTTCTACACGGCGATCACGGCCAGCGCGCACTTCGACATGCTCAAGGAATACAACGTCACCAACTACAAGATCAGCCGCGGGTCGTACCTCGGCATGTTCGAGGATTCCAAGCCGGCCGGCAGCGCCACCGCACCGACGGCGCTGAAGGATCCGGAAGCCTATCTGACCGGGCTCATCAGCGGCGGCAAGGTGCCCATGCCCGACGACGACACGCTCTACATGATGTACTTCCCGGCCGGCGTCGATCCCTACCTCAACTTCAACGCGCAGCAGCTTCCGTCGTGCATCTCGGGCGGACAGTTCTGCGCGTATCACAGCTCGTTCATGATCGGCACGCAGATCGTTCGTTACGGCGTCATGCCCGACGACAACGCCGGCATGTGCGCCGGCGGCTGCGGCGCCAATCCGACGCCGTTCGAGAACATGACCGACGTGTCGTCGCACGAGCTCATCGAAGCGGTGACCGATCCCGACAACAACACCGCGTGGGTCGACAACAACAACAGCTGCAACCCGAGCGGCGAGATCGGCGACATCTGCGCCACCGGCAAGGTCGACGAGGTCGGCAAGGTCGCGGGCTTCACGGTGCAGAAGGAGTGGATCAACTCCCTCGGCACGACGACCATGGGCGCGGGCTGCGTGGTCGCGAACCCGAACGTCGTGGTCAACGACTTCACCCTCGGCGTCTCGCCGATCGCGGTCAACGTGCCCGTCGGTGGCATGGCCACGACGACGGTGACGCTGACGAAGACGGCCGGCATGGCCGAGAACGTCGCCTTGACCGTGACCGGCGCGCCGACGGGCCTGGTGACGGCGTTCGCACCGGCGTCGGTCACGTCAGCCAGCGGCACCTCGATGCTGACCATCACCGCGCCCCCCACGGCGATGGCCGGACAGACCGCCATGTTCAGCGTCAAGGCGGCCGGCACCGTCGTGTCGCCGACGACGAAGGTGACCGTGACCTACGTGACGCCGCCCGACATGGCGATGGCGCCGAGCGGCGGCTCCGGCGGCTCCGGCGGCTCCGGCGGCGGCGGCGGCGATCATGGCGGCAGCAGCGGCTGCTCCGTCGGTGGCACCGAGATCGGCGGCGCCTGGCTCGCCGGCGCGATGCTGCTCCTCGCGCTCGCCGCGCGTCGTCGTCGCGCCCGCGCCTAGCTGGCCCGCGTCTCATCCTCACGCAACCAACTGGTCGTTCCACCCTCACTGCAGACACGATTTCGCGGCGACTCCGCTGTCCGGTGCGCGCCGCCCCACCCAACGACCAAATGCGCCGCGGGGCCCGCATCCCCCCCCGCGCAAACGGTCATGTTCAGCCGCGAATCCCTGAGTTTTTCCCAGTACTTTCGAATACCTACAAGGTACGTGTCGCGCCTACATCGAGCGGCCCCGGCGTTGCAGAAGGGCGGCTTCGGATAGGAGCCGCCACATGCGTAACGTCGCTGCCTTGAGTCTCGTAGCTGCCCTCTCGATCTCCCCGGCCGCCCACGCGCAGATGGCGCAGGCGATGATGTCGGTCCAGCCCGACGCCGTGCCGCAAGCGACGGGCTGCAAGCTCGCGTACGGTGGCGGCCCGCTGATGCAGAAGGTGAAGGTGTTCGACATCTTCTACTCGCCCGGCAACACCTACAAAGACCAGCTGGCGGGCTACTTCGGCGCCATCACCCAGAGCGCGCACTTCGATTGGCTGAGCGAATACAACGTCACCAACTACAAGATCGGCCGCGGCAGCTACCTCGGCATGTACGAGGACACCAACTCGGCGACGGCGAAGAAGACCATCGACGACAGCGCCATCGGCAAGTACATCGACACGCTCATCGCCGCCGGCAAGGTTCCGGCGCCCGACGACGACACCATCTACTTCATCTTCTTCCCCGCGTCGGTGACGATCACGCTGCAGGGGTCATCGTCCTGCTCGGTGTTCTGCGCCTATCACAACTCCTACAATCATGGGAGCCAGATCGCGCGCTTCGCCGTCATGCCGGACGTGACCCAGGCGCCCTGCGCCGGCGGCTGCGGCAGCTCGCCGACCGCGTTCAACAACCTCACGTCGGTCGCCTCGCACGAGCTCATCGAAGCGGTCACCGATCCCGACGGCAACAGCGCCTGGGTCGATTCGAAGTCGGGCTGCGGCGAAATCGGCGACATCTGCAACGGACAGGAAGGCACCGTCGGCAACTACACCGTGCAGAAGGAGTGGTCGAACAAGCTCAACTCCTGCATCGCGACCAATCCGAACGTCTCGGTGAACGACTTCAGCGTGGCGGCGGCGCCGGCGATGGTGAACGTGCCGGTGGGCGGCTCGGCGACGACGACGATCACGCTCACGAAGGTCTCGGGCATGGCCGAGAACGCGACGCTCACCGCGACGGCGCCGACCGGCCTGACGACGGCGTTCGCGCCGGCTTCGGTGACCTCGGCCGGCGGCACGTCGATGCTGACGATCGGTGCGGCTCCGACGGCGATGATCGGTAGCTCGCAGAAGATCACGGTCAAGGCGACCGGGACCAGCGTGGCCCCGACCGTCGACATCACCGTCATGGTGGTCGCGCCGCCGGACATGGCGATGCAGCCGGACATGGCACAGCCGCCGACGGGCGGCTCGGGTGGCAACGGCGGTGGCGGCTCGGGTGGCACCGGCGGCGGTGGCTCGGGCGGCGGCGGCGGCACCGGCGGCACCGGTGGCAACGGCGCCAACGGCACGACGCACGGCTCGACCGGCTGCTCCATCGGCGGCGGCGAAATCGGCGCCTCGTGGGCCGCGGCCGCGCTCCTTCTTCTCGGCCTCGCGTTCCGCCGTCGTCGCGCCTGAACCGCTTCGGCGCTGAATCACGCGCCAACCAGCTCCTTCGCTAGCCCCACCTGCTACTAGCGCCCTTCGGGGCACCCCATACTACCGACCGAACGAGAGCCCCAGCCGCCATGCTCGGCGCGCAACGCGTGGGCGCGGTCGGGGCCGATGGCGCCGCCCAGCTCCCGCTCGTACTCGTCTCCCGCGCTGGTCAGAAGGCGCATCAGCCGATCGATGGGCGCCCCGCTCTTGGGATCGCCGGGCGGGATGAGGCCGGCGCGCTCGCGCGAGAGCCGCCAGTAGGTCTCCTGGCCGGCCGCGTCGGGCACCTTGGACTGGATCTCCTGCTCCATCGCGTGCGGCGTCAACGTCTCGGCGCCGGCCTTGTCGCCCGTGACCTCGACGTAGAGCGCGCGCAGCTGCGAGACCATGCGGCCGTTGAACTCGGCGGTGACGGCGTCGATCTGGCGTCGCTCCTCGTCGCTGAGCCCGGACTCGCGTGCCGCCTTCTCGCCCAACGTCGGCGACGTCAGGCCGAGCGTAGGCACGTCCCACTTGAGCTTGCACTCCTTGGCCATCTGCTGCAGCTCGTCCTTGGTGGGCTTGAAGAAGCGATCGCTGTTGTCGTCGCGTTTGTGCGGATCGCCGCCCGCTTCCTGCTGCAGCTGCTGCACCCTGGCGCGCAGCTGTGCCAGCTCGGAACGCTGCACCTCGTCGCGCTTGAGCAGCTCCTCGCGGGTCGCGTCCAGCGACGGTGGCGCCGGTGCCGGCACGGCGCTGCTGGCGGTGGTTGCGCCACCCTCCTGGCGTGACGGCGCGCCCGCGCCCTCGGCCGTGCCGCGGTCGCCGGCGTGCAGCTCGGCGCGCCCGCGCTCGTTGGCCAGGAGCACCCGCCCCTCGTACACCGTCACCAGAATCGTCGTCGCCACCAGCGCACCGACGCTCGCCGCCACCATCGATTTCTTGTCCACGCTCGTCTCCATGTTCGTTGGGCGAAGCTCCACTCGGAAACAGGTGCCGAGCACCGTGACCTCACCGGCGGGCGTCGACACCACGAACGGGCCGCCCTTCTCGACGCGATAGAACACGTCGCCCGCGCGCTGCTCGACCCTCGCCTTGCCGCCCGGGGTCACCTTCCACGCCAGCGCGCTGCCGCCTTCGGCCACGGCGGTCGCGCGGCCGCCCACGTTGAACGTAGTGCGCTCCGAGACGCTGTGATCAGCCGTGCGCTCGCCGCCGAGCGGCGCCGACGGTCGCAGCCACACCATGAGCGCCGCCGCCGTTGCCAGCGTCGCCGCGCCCACCGCCAGCGACCAGCCGCGGCGC
>JAQBQH010000428.1 GCA_028287105.1 Myxococcales bacterium | reverse complement strand
TCAGGCCGCCGTTCTCGGCCAGCGCATCGAGCGCGCCGGCGTCGACGGTCACATTGAGCAGGCCGTCGCCGGCCACGTCGAGGGTCATGGCGGAGCCTGCGGCGAGCGTCACCGACCCGAGGCGGGCCGAGATCACGCCGGTGTTGTTGACGGCGGTGCGCAGCAGGGCGCCGGCCGACCGGGCGGTCATCAGCACGCGGCCGCCGTCCGCCTGGATCAGGCCGCCGTTCTCCGCCAGGGCGTCCACGGCCCCCGCGTCGACCGTGACCTTCAGCAGGCCGTCGCCGGCCACGTCGAGGGTCATGGCCGAGCCTGCGGCGAGCGTCACCGACCCGAGCCGGGCCGAGATCACACCGGTGTTGTTGACCTGGCCGCCCAGCAGGGCGACCGAGCCGCCGTCGGCGACGATCGAGCCGCGGTTGTCCACCGCGCCGGGGCCGGCGTCGGAGAAGCTGTAGCGGCCGGCCATGAAGTCGGCGTCGCGGATCTGCAGGGTCGAGGCGACGAGGCCACCGACGTTGACCTGGGCGGTGGTCCCGAACAGCACGCCGTTGGGATTGACCAGGAACACCTGGCCGTTGGCGGAGAGCCGGCCGAGGATGACCGAGGGATCGGCGCCCAGCACGCGGTTCAGCGCCACCGAATGGGCGTCGGGCTGCACGAACTGCACGCTCTCGCCCTGGCCGATGCTGAAGCTCCTCCAGTTGATCGCCGCGTTGGCGGTGGTCTGGTTGATGACCAGGGCGCCCGGCGCGGTCACCGAGATGACCGCCTGGCCGGCGACCACCACCCCGTCGCCGGGAATGGCGTAGGCGTTGGTCACCAGGGCCAGCGAGAGCGAGCCCGCCAAGGCCGAGGTGGCGACGAGCCGGGCCCTTTGGCTCCAGGTGATGCGCGGGGTGCGGAAGGCGGCGGTCATGGCGGATATCCTTGTGACTGAGGGCAGGCGTGCGGTGCGTGCTGACGCCGCCATCAGAAGAATTTCGAGACCTGGACCCACACCCGGCCGGAACGGTCCGGGGCGGAGGTGGCGCGCTCGTTGCCGAGCTTCACCGCGTAGGAGACCTTGGCCACCAAGCCGTGGGCGTCGGCCCAGGTGAGGCCGAGGCCGGCGGCGCTGAGGGTCCGGGAGTTGTTCCCCGGCGCCCACGGCCGCTTGTTGATGGTCACCGAGCCGTTGTCGACGAACGCCGCGGCGGTCACCTGGCCGCCGGAGAGCTCGGAGAGGCGGGCCAGCCGAAGCCGCGCCTCGGCGGTCAGGATGTAGCCCTGGTCGCCATAGGCCTCGCCCTCGGGATAGGCGCGCACGCCATAGGCGCCGCCGAGCTCCATCTTCTCCGAGGAGTCGAGGTTCTTGGAGGCGAGCTGGCCGCGCGCCGAGCCGTAGAGCGACCAGGGGCCGCTCAGGGTCTGCAGGCGGGCCACCTCGAAGGCCAGCTTGTTATAGCTGCCCTGGGTGCGCGCGGTGACGGCGTCGATGGCCCGCACCTGCGGCGTCTTGATGTCGAGGTCGCCCAGCGACCAGTTGGCCGACCAGGTGGTCCAGCCGCCGCCGCCGAAGCCGTCGCGATGGTCGCCGGCCAGGCCCAGCATCGCCACGTGGGCGGTCTTGTCGGTCACCGAAGCGGTCGAGCCGACCTTGTCCTTGAAGGTCCGGAAGTCGTAGTCGGCGAGCGCATAGAGGTCGGTGTCGCGCGAGCGGATCAGCGGATAGCTGCCGTAGAGGCTGGCGATGTCCACCGTGCCGCTGGCGTGCAGGGGCGAGAACTCCCGCCCGAGCCGGTAGCTCAGGTGGGCGTAGGCGACGCCGAGGGTCAGGTCCTGGACCTGGGCCTGGTAGCTGCCGCGGATGTAGTTCAGGCCCGAGCCGGCGGTGAGCACCCGCAGGCTGGCCACGTCGCCGTGCCCGGTCGGCTCGTTGAAGTTGATCGTCGCGCCGCCGCGGTATTCGCCGGTGTAGCGGTTGCCGGCGTTGTCGGCCTCCAGGCTGCCGGTGACGCGGCGCCCGGGGGTCAGATCGACCAGCAGGTCGGAGGTCCCGACCACGGCGCCCGGGGTCAGGGTGGACTTCACCGCCACGCCCGGCAGGTCGGAGAGCAGCAGCAGGCGGCGCTCCAGCGGCGCGGTGGCGACCACGTCGCCGGGCTCGAGGCCGGCCAGCACGCTGTGCGCCAGGCGGTCGGAGACGTTGGTCTGGTTGCCGAGCGCGATCTTGCCGTAGCGCCCCTCGATCACTTCGATGGTGACGGCGCCGTCGCGGATCTCCTGCGCCGGCACATAGGCCTGGGCGACGAAGTAGCCGTGGCCATTGTAGAAGGCGGTGATCCGCGCCGCGATGGCCCGCAGGCCGCCGAGATCGAGCTCCGCGCCCGGCTGGAAGCCGGTGGCGGCGATCAGCTCACCCTCGGGGAAGCGGGTCTCCCCGGTCACATGCAGCGCACGCACGACGAAGCGGGGGCCGGCGGCCTCGGGGGCGGCGGGCGCCTGGCCGCGCTCGACGCGGAGATCGGGAATGGATTTCGGCTGGGTCGGCGCCGGGGGAATCTGCTGAAGCTGGGCGCCGCCGCCCACGGTCGGCTGGGCGAACGCACTCGACGAGGCGGCCGCCAGCAGCGCCGTTGTGAATAATACTGATTTCATGATGAGCCCTGCCCGCGCCCGCCGCGATAATTC
>JAQBQH010000160.1 GCA_028287105.1 Myxococcales bacterium | reverse complement strand
GGGCGGGTCCGATGGAGGAGCACGCGGCGCAGCGGCGACTGCGACGGATTCCGACGCCGGGAGGTCGCCTCACTGCGTCCGCGACCCCAGCCGTCCCGAAGCTATTCGTTCTTCACTGACCGGCATGGCCGCTAGCCGCGCCACATCGGCAGCCGCACGATGAAGGTCGCTCCCGCGTCGGACGCGGCGAGCGTCAGCGTGCCGCCGTACGCCTCGATGATGCTGCGCGAGATCGAGAGCCCGAGGCCGGTGCCCTTGCCCGGCTCTTTCGTCGAGAAGAAGGGATCGAAGATGAGCCCGCGGTTGTCGTCGGCGACACCGGGTCCGCTGTCGGCGACCACCAGCTCTACCATGTCGCCGTCGCCGCGGCCGCGCACGGTGATGGTGCCGGCGCCGTCCATCGCGTCGGCCGCGTTCAAGAACAGATTGAGCAGCACCTGCACCAGGCGACTCTGCGACGTCGCCGCCGCCGGCAGATCGTCGGGCAGCACGCGCGCAACCTCGACGTCGCGCCAGCGCGCCTGCGGCTTGACCAGCGACAGCGCCAGGTCGACCGCCTCGACGAGCCGTACTCCTTCGACGGTGCCGGTGACCGGCCGCGAGTAGTCGAGCAGCTCGGCGACGATCTCGCGGATGCGATCGGTCTCCTTGCGGATGCGCTCCAGCGAGTCGCGCCCGGCGCCGTCGGGCGGCTCGTCGTGCAGCAGCAGATCGACGTAGCCGAGCACCGCCGCCAGCGGGTTGCCGATCTCGTGCGCCACGCCGGCCGCCAGCCGCCCCACCGTCGCCAGCTTCTCCTGCGCCACCATCTGCTCGCGCTGTCGCCTGAGCGACACGGTCATGCGGTTGAAGTCGTCGACGAGGTGCGCCAGCTCGTCGTTGGAGCGCGGCTTCGGCACCGGCGGCAGATCGAGCTGCCCGTCGGCGACGCGACGCGCGGCGGCCGAGAGCCCCTCGATCGGCTCGACGACGCGGCGGATGAACAGCGCGCCGAAGAGGAGCACCAGGCCGCCGTCGAACAGCGTCACCCCGACGAGGAGCAGGCGCGCGTCGTGGAGCGCCCGCGCCACCTCTTCGTCGCCCGGCATGCGCACGCGCACCGCGCCCGCCGGTCGCCCGGCCTGCGTGCGCAACGGCGCGTAGTAGAAGAGCGCGTCGCCGGAGCGCGTCAGCGACGGAATCCCGGCCAGCGCGGTGCCGAGGCGCGGATCGGCGATGGCCTGCGCCGAGCGCACGTCTCCCGAGGCCGCGATCAGACGCCGCTCACCGTCGACGACGACCACCTCGGGCGCGGCTCCGCCGTCGACGAGCGTGCGTGCCACCTCGCCCACGTCGCCGCTCTGGCACGACTGCGCACACGCGCGCTGCACGAGCGCGACGATCTGCGCGCCGATGACGCTGGCGCGCGCATCCTCGGCCTCGTGGAGCTTGACCCGCGCGACCGCGAGCACGCTCCAGCCCGCCGTCGCCACCGCGGCGAAGACGAGCACCGCCAGCCCGGCCAGAAGGCGCGTGCGCAGCGACATGTGCGGGAGATCTTACGCCAGCTTGGGCGACTGCGCGCGTTTGCGCTCGAGCCACACCGGCAAGAGCACCAAAAAGAGGGTCACGAGCTGGGTCGAGAGCCCCTCCAGCGTCGGATAGAGACCGAGCGAAGGCAGCCCCGCGCCGGCGTGCGCCAGCGGCGTGAGCGGCACGTAGCCGCCCTCCTGGAGCGCGCGCACGCCCTGGCCGACGAGCGAGATCGCCAGCGCCGTCAGGAGCACGCCCGAGGCCACCATCACCGGCCGCGGGTTGAGCCGGCGGCCGAGCTGCTGCATGACGAACACCAGGCCGCCGAGCAGCACCGCACCGACGGCGACGCCGGCCGCGATGGCGCCGGCGCGACCAGGCGAGTCGAGCGCCAGCGCCCGGAAGAAGAGCACGATCTCGATGGCCTCGCGATAGGCCGCGACGAAGGCGACCAAGAGGAGCGGCCACGGCCGCGTCGAGGAGGCCTTGGTTTTCCGCTCGAGGAACTTGAGCCACTTTCGCGACTCGAGCTTGCCGAGGACGAAGTTGCTGACGAAGAGCAGCATCGACGCCGCCACCAGCGTCAGGATGCCCTCGGTCAGCTCGCGTCGCGCGCCACCGAGCGCCGCGCCGATGCCGAACCAGGTCACCGCGCCGGCGGGCAGCGCCAAAAGCCAGCCGTAGTGGACGTAGGGCGCCGACTCGGGATGGCCGCTCTTACGCACGAACGCCAGCAGCGCCGAGATCAGCAGCGCGATCTCGAACCCTTCCCGCAGCGAGATGGCGAGCGCGGCGAAGAACGGCACGCTGCGATCGGTGCGCTGGCGCTCCTCGGCACCGTCGAGCAGCATGGTCGCGCGCGCGACCTCGCGGCGCACGCGGTCGGCGTCGATGGTGGGGCCGGCATCGATGGTGTGGCGCAGCTGCAGAAAGGCGCCTTCGATCTGCCGGCACGCCTCGGCGTCGCGAGCGCGCAACGAGGCCTCGTGCGGCTCGACGCCTTCGAGGTAGGCGGCGATGGCCAGATCGCGCGCACGGGCCCGATCGCCGGCGTGCGCGGCCAGCTCGGCGAGCAGCCGACGCGCGTCGGCAAACGTGCCGCCTGGCGAGGGCGCGAAGCTGGCACCGACGCGCAGCCAGGCGACCGCGTCGGCGCGCGCCTCGGGCGCCAGCGACGAGAGCTCGGCTTCGAGCTGCGCGTCGGTGAGCCCGGCGAGGCGCGACGCCGTCGGCGCCAGCGCCACCTTCGCGTCGGCGAACGCGCGCTGGCCGCGCGCAAGATCGCGGCCGCGGTGGCGCAGCGACACCACGTAGAAGGCGAGGCTCCAGCGGTCGCTGGCGGGCAGGGTCTCGTAGGAAGCCATCCCGGTGTTGGCGATGCCGAAGGTGAGCGCGTGGAAGCCCAGCGCCGGCGCGATGCGCGACATGCGGTCGGCATCGAGGAAGCTGACCGGCGGCGGCTTGAGCTCGCGAGCGCGTTGGGTCTGCGCGCGGCCGTCCTCGCCGTGACACTGCGCGCAGGTCGACGTGAACAGGGTGCGCGCGCGCGCCTCCGACGGCGGAGCCAGCGGCGCCAGCACCAGGCCGAAGTCGTCGATGAGCCGCTTGTGCACGACGCGGCAGTCGGCGGCGACCTGGGCCTCGGACGCCTTGTGATCGACGTCGGCGATGAGCGTCTCGATTTCGCGGTCGAGCGCGGCCCGCGCGCTGTTTCCCGTGGTCGGCGTCAGCGTCGCGGCGATCTTCTGCGCCTCGGCGAGGAGCCCGCGCTGCTCGTCGTACTCGGAGGCGGCGATCACCCGGCCCTTCTGCACCGCGCCGGCGTAGTCGGCGGCGACGTAGTCGGCCAGCGCCGCCAGCCGCTCGAGCGGCGTCGCGGTCTGCGCGTGGGCCACGCCACCGACGAGCAGCGCGGCACAAATGAAATTGATAACCGTTTTCAACTCCACCCCAGTGTGCTGAAATGGAGGCGCCTCGTCAAGGGGTGTTAGGAGGACTCGTTCGGGCAGTAGCCGTTCTTCTTTTTTCTCGTCGAGACGGGGTTACACTTGCCGTCGAGACTACGCGTGTAACCCCGTGGGGATCCGGGGGGCGCTGAGGGTGCGGGCGCCGGCCGTCGGTCCTCACCGACGCTCGCAGCGTTCGGGCGCTCTAAAGCAGTTTCGGCGTCACTACGGGACCAGCCTCTTCGCGTTCTTCCTCTAACACCTTGAGCGCGTGGTCGACGAGGTGCTCGTACTAACGCGGTGTAACTGTCCGGCAAGAACCCAATTCGGGTTTGGGCTCTCGATCGCGTCACCAGGCGCGGCATAGAGGCGGCGCTGGCGCTGCTCCGCGAGCTCGAGGAGCACCTCGGCGGAGCGTTCTATTCGCTGCAGGAGCCGTTCTTGAGCACCGCGGCTAACAACGGCCAGGTCCGCCGCTTATCCTGAGCCTGCTGGCGTGGGTCGCAGAGCAGGAGAGCGCACGCCGGTCGAAGCGCGTTCGCGCCAAGGCTGGCTCGTCGCGAGCAGCCGCCGCGAAGCTCGGCGCGCGCGCGCGCTGGGGCCGCGGTCATCTTCCGAGTGTGGCTGACGTCGAACGCATCCGGGCGCTGCGAGCGGCCGGGGAGTCCGTTCGCGCGATCGCTCGCGAGGTCGGAGTTCCGAAGTCGACGGTGGCGAGGCTGCTCGCCGGCTAGGGGTGTCCCAATCCCCTGGCGCTGCAGCGTGCGGCATAGCGACGGGAACCGTCCTCCGTCCCACTGGTCCCGATGGGACGGGGAGCGTACGCCGCCTTAGCCGGCGGCCTAGACGCAAAGGTGGTTCGCGGCTTGACGCAGGGCCCCGACTAGCTCCCCTCGGCGGCGCGCGGGTTCGGGCCCCACCCCGAACACGAATCGCAAAGTTGGGATGTAGACAACCGTGCCCTCTCCTTCGCGCCAGGCGAACCGCTCCAATTCTCCTGCGGCAGCGCGTTCGCAACGGGCCGCCACCGCCATCGCGTGCACCCGGGGCGCACCGGGTGCCGATGGAACGACCGGCCAGAGGCGCGAACGTGCTTTGGGGCGAAGCCGCCGAAGCGCTGCGGTGGTTCGCGTTGGGCGGTCAACCTTCGAGCCGCTCTGAAGGTCATCGCGAGGCCGGCCGCCGGCGAGCCAGCGCCTTTGGCCACGCCGCTGACGCAGCTTCACCACCGCAAACGTCGACTCGATCAAATTTGTCGTGCGCAGGTCTTCCAGTGGTTCCGCGCGAAATGCGAAGTCCGCTTCCGCTCGCGATTGTCGACGAGCGCCTACTCGTCGACAGACTTCTCGATCAGCTCTTCGGAGGGGCATGGGCGTCTGCGCTGCCGTCGACGATGCGCTCGAACGCCCGCCGTTGCGCCGCGCGCGATCACCACCTCGTTGAGATCGTCGAGCAGAAAGTGCGCCACTCCCGGCGACTGTCGATCGCATTTCGGTAACTAGCAGGAGAGGTCAGCCCGGCGGCCCGCCAGTTGGCGGCGGCGGTTCGCTCTTCAGATCCCGTCTGACATGCCGATATGATGCCGCATCGCTTCGCGCTCCCGGGGCGCTGGCGCAATTGGCGTGCCGTTACGGTCTAGGACACGGCGTGGTACAGCTTGCCCGTGGGCAGCCGGGTCATTATCGGCGGGGCGCTCGAACGCGCCGCGGCGGCGCGCATCGACGCGCTTACGCGGGAACTGTCGATGCGCGAGCCGCAGAACGGCACGCTGCAGTCGGGTTCGGCCGGACACGCCCTCCTCTTTGCCTATGCCCATCGCCGCTTTCCCGACCGCGGCTGGGACACCGTCGCGCAGCGCCGGCTAGATCACGCGCTCGCGACCCTCGCGGATGCGCCGCCGGCCGATCCGTGGCTGGTCTCGGGCCTGAGCGGCATCGCCTGGGTGGCGGCGCACCTGGGACGCGAGCGGCTCGTCGAGGCCCCCGATCTCGCCGCCGTCGACGAGACGTTGCTCGGGTTGGTGCAGTCGAACTGGCCGGCGCACTACGACCTACTGGGCGGCCTCGGCGGTATCGCGCTCTACGCGTGCGAATCGCCGCATCCGCTGGCGTCGTCGCTGTTGGAGGCGATCGTGCGTCGGCTCGACGCTGCCGCGGAGCACTCTTCGCGCGGCGCCACGTGGCGCACCGAGCCGGCGCGCCTTCGACTGTCGCGCTTTCGCGAGGTCGCCGACGGCATCCTCGACCTCGGCGTCGCGCACGGCGCCGCCGGCCTCCTGACCGCGCTGGCCACCGCCGCGCTCCGCGGCACCGACGGCGCGCGACGGCTCCTCGACGAGGTCACGCGCTGGCTCATCGACCAGCGACTACCGCCGGGTAGCGCTGCCCTGTTTCCGTGGCATGCCGACGGTGTCGAGCCGGCGCGTGCCGGGTGGTGCTACGGCGATCCAGGCATTGCCGCCGCGCTCGCCGCCGCCGGCGACGCGGTCGGCGACGCCTCGTGGTTGGCGGTCGCGTGCGACGCGGTGCGCGCGACGGCGAGCGCCACGTCGTCGGGACTGTCGGTGCGGGCGGCCGGCCTGTGCCACGGGGTCGCCGGGCTGGCGCACCTGTTCGGCCGCTTGTATCGCACCACCGGCAACGCCGAAGCGGCGTCGATGGCGCGCCTGTGGCTGGAGCGCGCCGTGGCGGCGCAGATCGGCCCGGAAATCCCCTCCGATCTGTTCAACGGCGCGGTCGGAGTCGCGCTCGCGCTGCTCGGCGCGATCGACGAGCGCGACCCGTCGTGGGATCGCGTGCTCGCCGTTTCAGTCGGCGGTGCGGAGCAATTCGACGTCGCCGAGACCGGCCGCGCGTAGCTGCGGCTCGAGCTGCTGCGCCGGCCCGACGACGATGACGGGCATCGTCTCGTGCCGCAGCAACTCGACGGCAGCCGCACGCACATCCATCGCGCTGATGCTGCCCAGCGCACCGATGGTTCGCGACAGGAAGTCGTCGGGCAGCGCGAAGATGAACGCGTCGGCGACCAGCGCCGCCACGTCGACGTCGGTCTCCAGCCGCGACGCCAGCGACTGTGCCGACGCCTGTCGCGCCGCTTCGAGCTCCGCCGGCGCCGGTGGTTGCGCGCGCATCGCGTCCATCTCGGCGAAGATGGCGCGCAGGGCGCTGGCAGTCTTCTCGAGCGCAATGCCGGCGCGAACCATCAGCTGGCCAGCTCCCACCGACGGGATCAGTCGCGAGCGAATGCTGTAGGTGAAGCCGCTTGCCTCGCGCAGCTTGAGGCTGAGCCGCGAAGCGTAGTCGTAGCCGAAGACCGTGTTCATTACCGTCAGCGCCGACCACTCGTCGGCGCGACGCGGCGGCGAAAGCCCGCCGAGCGCCACCACCGCTTGGCGGGCGTGCGGCCGATCGATGAGGACCACACGGCGCGCTCGCGACGGCGGAGGCAACGGCAGCGACGGCGGCGTGCCGTGGGCCCCGGCATCCTTCCAGCCGCCGAAGCGGGCGTCGAGCAGCGCCTTGGCCGAGGCCACGTCGATGTCGCCGGCGACGATGAGCGCCAGGTTGCGCGGCCGCCACAGGCGACGATGCAACGCCGCGACGTCCTTGGGCGTGAGCTTGTCGAGCGTCGTCGCCGTTCCCAGATCGGATGCAGCGTACGCATGCGCCGGGCCGTAGCTGATGCGGCGCAGCGCATCTTCGGCGGCGCTCATGGGCTCGGTCGCGCGACGGCGCAGCTCCGCGGCGAGCTCGTCGCGCGCACGCGCCACCTCGTCGGCGGCCAGCGCCGGGCGCAGCACCAGATCGGCGAAACGATCGAGCGCCGGCGCCAGCGCGTCGCGCAACACCTCCATCGACAGGAAGCTCGCGTCGCGCGTCGTCGACGCGTCGGTCGAAGCACCCAGCTTCGCGAGCTCGTTCGCCAGCGCATCGGCGCTGTGACTACCCGCCGCACCGCTGACGACGGTGCGCGCCACCAGCGCCGGCAGCCCCGCCTGCTCGCTGCCAACCGCGGCCGAGCCCGCGCGCACGACAAGTCGCACGGCGACGATCGGCGTTCGCCGGTTCTCGACGACGTACAGCGGGATCCCGTTGGCCAACGTGGTGTGCACCACCGTCGGTGGCGAATAGGGCGCCATCGACTTCAGCGGCGGCGCCTGAGCGCGCCAGGCCTCCGGATCGGCGACCACCGGCTTTGCCGCCGCGGTCGCCGCGGTCGCGGTGGCCTGACGTCGCTCCACGCCGTGGCTGGCGCAACCGGCGGCGACGATCAGGGCTATCGTCGTATGCGCTCTCATCGCGGTATGCGCTCTCATCGCGCCTTTTCCGGCAGCGTCAGCACAACCGCCCGTCTAGTCGGTGAGAGCCAGCGATGGATCGCTTCGCGCACCGAATCGGGGCTCGCCGCCGCCAGGCGCGCCAGGTGCTTCTGCAGATAGCCGGGATCGCCCGCGTAGAACGCGAAGTAGGCGAGTGTCTCGGCATGCGCAAGCAGCTGTTCTTCGTCTTCCCAGTAGTAGACGCGCGCCGCCGCCTTCGCGGCTGCGAGATCGTCGTCGCTGGGGCCGCGAGTGGCGAGATCGTTCAAGAGCGCGTCGAGTTCGTGCTCGGCCCGCGCCGGATCGACGCCGGGCTTGACCGTCACACGACAGATGAATGTCGATCCGAGGCGCAGCCGATCTAAGTCACAGCGAGCGTCGTCGGCGACTTTCGCGTCGACGACAAGACGCCGCCACAAGACGGAGGGGCGCTTCCCATTGAGGATCCAGCCCGCCATCTCCAGGTCGGGATCGTCGCCTGCGATCGGTCGCGCGACGATCCATCCGACATGCAGACGCGCTGCCGCAACGTCCTCGCGAACGATTTGTCGTACCTCGTGCGTCGGCGGCGTCGCCGGCGTCAGCGCCGCTGGCGGCGTCGCTGCGACGATGTGGTTGCGGAGCGTGCCGAAGTATTTGTCGACGAGCCGACGTGCCTCGCCCGGATCGTAGCGGCCGACGATGACCAGCGTTGCGTTCGCCGGGTTGTAATAGCGCTCGAAGAATGCGCGGACGTCGGCGACTGTTGCGCGACGCACGTCGTCGGCGCGGCCGGCCATCAGCTCATGGTAGGGGCTGCCTGCAGGAAACATGAGGTGCTGCAGCTGCTCGCGACTAGGTCCATACGGGCGGTTGTCGATGCTCTGCAAGCGCTCGTTGAGCACGACCGCCTTCTGCCGCTCGAACACCTCGGGCGTGATCGCGTCCGCGACGAAGCCGAGCTGCTCGCTACGCATCCAGAGGACCTGCTCGAGAGCGTTGGCCGGCACGGTAGCCCAGAACATGGTGCGGTCGAGGCCGGTGATCGCGTCTTCTTTGCCGCCGAGGCTCGGGATCAACGAATCGAACGCGCTCTTGGGGATGTGCTTGGAGCCGGCGAACGCGACATGCTCGAAAAGGTGCGCGTAGCCGCTCTGCCCCAGCCCCTGCGCAACGGCGCCGGCATGGCACCACAAATCGACGGTCACGCGAGCCACGCGCGAGTCCGGTTGTAAGATGACGCGCAGCCCGTTGGGCAGCCGATATTCTTCGAGCGCCGTGGACACCTGGGCGGCGGCGTGCATCGGCACGACGACGGCGGCCAGAAGCGCGGCGGTAAGGAGGGTGCGTGACATGCTAGCTCGCGTGGGTAAAGCGGCGCCGGCCCGTGCCGGCGCCTCCGCCGCTATCGGCACATCGGATCGGTTTGCGGATCGTTGCCGTCGCCGCCACCGCACGACTGCGCCTGATTATGCGAGTCCATCATCATCCCACCGTGCACGTGGGAGAGCTCCGCGCTGCTCAGCACGCGCAACGTCTCTTTGTGCAGCTTCAGCTTCGCCTGCTTTTTCTCCAGCTTCTTCTCATCCTTCTTCATGGTCATCCTCGCTCAGGCTTGTACTACGGAGACTCGATTGATTCGTGACTATCCATCTCGGCGCTCGTCCGCGGCTGCAGCCAGGCGTGCACGGTCGCGGCATCCGTCGCATCGGGCGCGTCGGGCGTCGCGTTCCACACGCGCAGCTTCTCGTCGCGCCCCCCAGATGCCAAACGCGTGCCATCGGGGCTGAAGGCGAGCGCGCGGACACTGGCGCCGTGGCGGAACGCGCGCAACTGCGCGCCCGATGCCACGTCCCACAGCCTCATGCTGTGGTCGTGACTGGCGGTCGCGAGCCGGCGCTCGTCGCTACTGAAGCTCATGCGGCTGATGAGGCCGTGATGCCCGACGAGCGCGCGCACTGCGCCGCTCTTCAGATCCCACAGATCGACGACGCCGTCGCCGCTGCCGGCGGCGAGCCAGCGGCCGCTGGGGCTGAAGATCATCTCGTCGCTGCGCGCGGGCAGCTGGATCGCCGAGAGCAGTTTGCCATCGAGCCCCCACAGCTGCACCCGGCCGTCCGAGGACGCCGTAGCGATGCGCCGTCCGTCGGGCGAGAAGCGAGCAGTGTTGACGGCGCTGGCGCTGGTGGCGAACGGCCGGCCGATGCCGGTAGCAGGATCGACGAGCCGTACAGTGCCGTCGCTGGACGCGGACACGAGCGAACGGCAGCCGGGCGCGAAGTCGACGTCGGCAACACCGCCGCCATGCCCACTCACGACGCGCTGCTGCGAGGTCAACGTATCCACCAGACGGACCGTGCCATCGCCGGCGGCGGTCGCGATGAGCCGGCCGTCGCACGAAAAAGCGACATCCCAGAAAGCCGCGAGCGGCTCACTCGGAGCGGAGCAATGAGCTCGGGTTACCAGCAGACAAGCGAATAGGGGAGACTACCGTCGCTGATGCGGTTAGGAGGACTCGTTCGGGCAGTAGCCGTTCTTCTGGCCAGCTGCCTTCGGGCAAAGCCCGTAGAGCTCGAGCTTGTGGCGCACCAGCTTGAAGCCGCCCAGCCGGTCGGCCATCTCGTCCTGGAGCTGCTCGATGGTGTCGTTCTCGAACTCGAGGATGAGGCCACACTGCACGCAGATCAGGTGATCGTGGTGGCCATGCCCCTCGCCCATCACCTCGTAGCGGGTCTGCCCATCACCGAACTGGCGGGCCGCGGCGATGCCGGAGTCGGTCAGCAGCTTCATGGTGCGATAGACGGTCGCGTATCCCACCTTGGGCGCGCGTTTTCGCACTTTCGCCAAAAGATCGTCGATCGAGACGTGGCCGCTCGAACGCAGGAACTGATCGACGATCGCGTCACGCTGGCTCGTCGATTTTAGCCCGTGCTTGCGCGCGTATTCCTCGAACCGAGTTCGCAGCTTCGTGATCTCAGCCGGGGACGTGGATGGGGTGGCCACGGTTTATTCGGGATCGGGATGCGCACCGTGTCAAGGGTTTTGCCGTTGAACCGCGACCCGGACGGCGCTATGAAAGCGGGTGGGGGGAGGTTCCAATCGATGTCGCAAGCGCCTGAACAGCCAATCGACGGCGGCAGCTTCGATCAGGTCCTCGGCCAGCTCCGCGGGATCGTGGAGCGTCTGGAGGGCGGCAACCTGACCCTCGAGCAGTCGCTGGCGGCCTTCGAAGAAGGGGTCCGGCTGTCTCGCGCCGGTGCACGTATGCTCGACGCAGCCGAGCAGCGGGTAGAAATATTGTTGCGCGACGAGGGCGGTACCGAGCGGGTCGCACCGTTCGGGGGCGGCGGCGGGGAACCTGGCAGTGGACAACGGTAGCGACTCCGAAAAGGGAAAGAAGATCGTCATCGTCGACGACGACCGGGGCACTCGGGATCGATTGCAGCAAATCCTCGAGTCGAGCGGCTGGCGGGTGGCGCAAGCGCCGTCCGGCCTGCGACTATTGTCGCTCCTCGAGGTCGACCGGCCCGACGTCATCCTCCTCGACGTAGCCATGTCGTGGATCAACGGCTTCGAGCTGTGCCGCGCCATGAAGGCCAACGCCAACTACCAGGGAATCCCGGTGGTGTTCATCAGCGGGAGGTCGGCACCATCCGACATCGAGACCGGGATGAGCTGCGGCGCGGCCGACTATTTCGTCAAGCCGATCGACACGCGACGGCTATTGGAGCGGTTGCGCGAGCTTTCGCCGTAATGATAGGATGTTAACGTGCCTCTGGACTGGGACGACGAGACGAAGATCTCGGCGAAGGAGGACCTGAATCGGCCTTCGCCAAAGGATCGAGATCGGGCGTACCTCATCGTGCTCGCCGGCTCATCCGTCGGCGAGATGTACAAGATCACATCCGAGAAGACGGTCATCGGGCGCGGTCAGCAAGCCGACATCCAGGTGATCGACGAAGGCATCTCGCGGCGCCACGCCGAGATCGCGCACGAGGGAGATCACGTCGTCATCCGCGATCTGGGGTCGACCAACGGCACCTACTGCAACGGCGACAAGATCGGAGAGCATCATCTGTCGGACGGCGACAAGATCCAGGTCGGCTCGACGACGATCTTGAAGTTTACGTTCCACGACTCGCTCGACGAGACCTTCCAGCGCCAGATGTACGAGTCGGCGCTTCGCGACGGGCTCACCAAGATTTTCAATAAGAAATATTTTCTCGATCGCCTCGACAGCGAGTTCGCCTACGCGATCCGTCACCGCACGCCGCTGTCGCTCGTGATGTTCGACATCGACCACTTCAAGAAAATCAACGACAGCTACGGACACCTCGCGGGCGACTACGCGCTGTCGACGATGTCCAAGGTGGTGTCGGAGACGATCCGACAGGAGGATGTCTTCGCGCGTTATGGCGGCGAGGAGTTCGCGGTCATCTGCCGCGGCATCGACCTGGCCGGCGCGCTGGCGTTCGGCGAGCGCATCCGTCGCTGCGTCGACGCGCAGGCGTTCGTCTACAGCGAGATCGACATGAAGGTCACGGTCAGCGTCGGCGTGGCGGCGGTCCCGGAAGTGGGAATGAAGGAGCCGATGGAGCTCGTCGGCGCCGCCGATGACGCGCTCTATCAGGCCAAGCGCCTCGGTCGCAACCGCGTCGTCAGCGGCGGCGGCGGCGAAGCCAAAACGCGTTGAACGATTAGCGCTCGGCGCGGGCGGCGCGAACTTCGTCGAGGAGCCGCAGCGCGCCCTCGAGCTGCGGCTGCCCCTCGAAGCGACCGCGCAAATTCCCGTCACGGTCGATGACGAAAATGTCGACATGCTTGTCGGGGTGCGCGCCGAACTGGCGACGGAGCTGTCCCCTCTCGTCGCAGAGGTGCTGAATCTTGCCGTCCGCCTCGGCGACCTTGCGGCGTGCGTAGTTGTGCACGAAGCCGGGAATGCCCATGAAATCGACGACGGAGACGACCTTCACATCGGTGCGCGCGCCGAGCGCCTCATTGACGCGAGAGGCCTCGTCCTGCGTGTATCGCGACGTGAACGTCACAGCCACCACCTGACCGCGCAGCGACGAGAGGTCGAACGCCTTGCCCCGCCCGTCGGGCGCCTGGAGCGCCACCAACGTGCCTTGAGCGTTGGCCGCGAGCGGCGCCGCGCCGAGCGCCGCCGCAACGAACAGGGACATGATGGAAGTACGCACGATCGGCTTACTGAGCAAGCGCCGTTCCAACGTTGCCGTCGACGCGCTGCGCTGCTAGCCTGACCGAACGATGCGGACCGACCGCCTGCTCGCTCTCGCCGTGCTGGTGGTCCTCTCGCCTGTCGAGGCGCGCGCCGCCGAGCCCAAGCCGGTCGCGTTCGATCCCGCCGAAGCCGCGCCCTATTTCAGCGACGGCGGACCGGCGGCGCAGGCGGCCAGCGATTTGCGCCTCGAGGACTGGAACAAGGCGGCCCAGGGATTCGCCGCATATCTGAAAGGGCGCGGCCGCCCGCGCGAGGGTAAGCAGGCGACGTTCCTCATGGCCTACGCCGAGCTCAAGGCGGGCCGCTTCAACGAAGCTGCCGGTCACTTCGAGGGGCTGGTCAAGCAGTACCCGCTGCTCGTCGACTATCATCATCTGTTCGCCGCGCGCGCGCACCTGCAGTCGGGCAGGGCAATCCAGGCGCTCGATCATGCCAAACGAGTTCCACCCGAGAGCGCGCTCGACGGCGAGGCGCGCTTCATTCGCGGCGAAGCGCAGCGCTTGACCGGTCACAACGCCGAGGCCGCCGTCGAGTACCGCTCGTATGTCGAGGGCTATCCGGGCGGGTGGCGCGCGGGCGAGGCGCGCTATCGGCTCGCCGAAGCGCTCGACACCACCGGCGATCACGACGGCGCGCGGGTCGAGTGGCGCAAGCTCTACCTCGACGCGCCGACGGAGACGTGGGGCAAGCAGGCGGCGTCGCACCTCGGCCCCGATCCGAAGCTGACCGCGGACGAGCTGGCCAAGCGCGCCATGGTGCTGTTCGACGGCATGCGCAACGCCGACAGCGAGGCCGAGTGGAAGAAGGTGCGCGCCGCGCCGGGCGTCGACGACAAGCTGACCTGCTTGTCGCTCTTTCACGAAGCGCAGAGCGTCTTCAAGGCGCGGCAGCGTTGGCGCTCGGCGCCGATGTTCGACGCCGCCGCCGAGGCGTGCGCCAAGGCCAAGGACGAGGACCTCACCGTCAAGGCGCTCTATCAGGGCGGGCGCGGCTGGGGGCAAAAAGGCACCGACGATGTGGTCGCGACGAAGAAGGCGGCGTCGCTGCTCGAGAAGGTCTGGCGCGAGCATCCGCTGCACAGCTATGCCGACGACGCGCGCATTCGCGAGGCCGAGATGTTCGACGGCTTGAAGGACGAGGCCAAGGCGACCGAGCTGTACGCGGGGCTGCCGGCGGCGTTCTCGAGCGGCGATCAGCGCGGCGAGGCGCTGTGGCGGCTGGCGTTCCGCGCCTGGCGCAAGGGCGACACCGCGACGGCGCGCAAGTACCTGCAGGACGAGCTGACGCTCTTGCCGCGCGAAGAGGGCTGGTGGGAGGCGGGACGCACGCTCTACTGGCTCGCGCGCGCGGCCGACAAAAGCGGCGACGCAGCGACGGCGGCCGACCTCTACACGCGAGCCGCGCGCGAATACCCGCTCGCCTACTACGCGCTGCAGTCGATCAACCGGCTGCGCGACAAGTGGCCCGAAAAAGCGACCGCGCTCGTCGAGGAATTGAAGCGCGATCCGCCCGGCGAGGACGCGGCGTGGCACTGGAAGCCGCGCGTGCTCTACGGCGAGGCCGGGTTCAAGCGCGGCGTCGAGCTGGCGCGTCTCGGCCTCGGCGGGGAGGCGAAGCGCGAGCTGGCGCTGGCCGGCATCGAGGTGCCGAAGAAGCGCGGGCCGGTCGCGCCCGACACGGAGCGCGAGGAGCTTTTGTGGCTGGCGGCGGTGCTCTACGATCGCGCCGGCGAATACGCGATCTCGCACTTCATCCCGCGCCACGTGTTGACCGCGTACGAGCGCGAATGGCCGGTCGGCGCCAACAAGAAGCGCTGGCTGCTCAGCTATCCGCGCGGCTATCGCGAGCTCATCGAGAAGCACGCGGCGCTCAACGGACAGCCGCCGTGGCTCGAGTTCGCCATCGTGCGCGAGGAGTCGGGGTTCGATCCGCTCATGGAGTCGTTCGCCAACGCCATCGGCCTCACGCAGCTGACGGCGGCGCCGGCGGCGCGCTTCGCCCTCGGGCTGCCGCACGACGGGCGGGCGCTGCGCGATCCGGCGATCAACGTCACCATCGGCGCGCGCGAGCTGGGGCAGCTGTGGAACGCGTATGGCGGCGCCGCGGCGCTCGCCATCGGTGGCTACAACGCCGGCGAAGGCGCGGTGAACAAGTGGATGCGCGATCCCGAACGTGCAGGGCTGCAGCTCGACGAGTTCGTGGAGGCGATCCCGTACGACGAGACGCGCGGCTACACCAAGCGCGTCCTGGCCAGCTTCTTCGCCTACTCGTGGCTCTACGACACCTCGGCAGTGCCGGCGCTGCCGCTGCCGATGCCGCCCGTTCCGTCGAAGAAGAAGTAGCTAGAGCGGCTGGCCGACGTCGATGCGATTGCCGTCGGGGTCGGCCATCACGAACGTGCGCAGGCCCCAGGGCACGTCGCGCAGGCCCCAGGGGGGCGTCGCGCAGGCGCTTCAAGATGCGCGCGCCCTCCGCCGAGCGTGAGCTGCACTCCGCGTCCGCGGCCGAACGTGGGTGAGACCGTGCTTACCGCTTCTTCTTCTTCCGCTTGAAGAAGAAGCCGGACTCTTCTTCGTCGTCTTTGAGCGCGGCGTGGGCATCGCCGAGCGCCTCGCCCAGCTCCTCGACGAGCTTCTTCTGCTCGGCGGTGAGCTTCTTCGGCACCGCGACGGTGAGTCGCACCGCCAGATCGCCGACGCCGCGGCCATGCACGTTCGGCATGCCGCGCCCGCGCAGCACCTTGATGGTCCCCGGCTGCGTACCGGCGCCGACGTCGATCTCGACCGCGTCGTCGAGCGTCGGCACGGCGATGCGCGCGCCCAGCGTCGCCTGCGCGAACGTCAGCGCGACTTCGGTGTAGAGGTCGTCGCCGTCGCGCTCGAACTGCGCGTCGCCTTCGACGTGGAACGTCACGTACAGGTGGCCCGGCGGGCCGCCCGCGGGTCCGGCCATGCCCTTGCCCGGCACGCGCAAGGTCTGCCCGTCGTCGATGCCGGCCGGCACGTTGACGAGGACGCTCTCGCGCTTGCGCTCGACGCCGCCGCCCTTGCACTCGTCGCACTTGTCTTTGACGACGCGCCCGCGCCCGCGGCAGGTGGGGCAGGTGGTCGCGATCATGAAGATGCCCTGCGAGTGCGCGACCTGTCCGCGCCCGCCGCAGGTGTTGCACGGGATCGGCTGCGTGCCCGGCTTGCCGCCCGACCCGCTGCACTTCGCGCAGTGGACCAGCCGCGTCAGCTCGAGCGGCTTCTGACAACCCTTCTGCGCCTCGCGCAGCGTGATCGTCATCTGCTCCTGCAGGTCTTCGCCCGCCTCGACGCGCGGCCCGCGCCCCCGGCCCCCGCCGCCGAAGCCGCCGCCAAAGAAATCGGCGAACTGCGAGAGGATGTCCTCGATCCCCGAGAAGCCCTGGAACCCGGCATTCCGCGGCCCCGCGTGACCGTACTGATCGTACAGCGAGCGCTTCTCGCCGTCGGAAAGTACCTGGTAGGCCTCGGCGAGCTCCTTGAAGCGCTCCTCGGACGCATGGTCGCCCGGGTTGCGATCGGGATGGTGCTCCATCGCCAACCGCCGGTAAGCCTTCTTGATTTCGCCGGCCTCGCAGTTGCGCTGAAGGCCTAAGATCTCGTAATAATCCCGCTTTTCAGACTTCATGGATTCCGGTCACAAGCTAATCTTGGTCGGCGCGTGCGTCAAGGCGCCGGCTTCAGTATGATGCCCACATGAAGGCGCCATTTTCGTGGTTGCGACGCGTGCTCGGCCGTCCGGCCGACAGCGACGTCATGCAGATCTTCACCCCGACCCTGGTCAGCGAGCGCTCCCCGGGCACCCGCCTGGCGCTGGCCACGGCCAGCATCTTCGGCCTGGGCATCGCCAGCGCCTTCGCGCTGGGCGCGTTCGTCACGCTGATGCTGGCGCTCGGCGCCATCTACTTCCTGGTCACGCAGGTGCTCGGGATCCGCCTCGACGTCGATCCGCGGATCATCGTCCAGCGTGCCCAGGAGTACGCCGCCGCGTCGATGCGCAACTAGCCGCCGCAGTGCCGCGCCGCGCCGTCGCCGTCACCGCGCTCGTCCTCGCCCTCGCTGCCGCCGCCCCGGCGCGCGCCCACCAATCGAGCGTCACCTACGTCGAGGTCGCCGTCGCGGCGCGCGACGTCCGCGTAACGCTGCAGATCAGCAACCGCGATCTCTACGAAGCGCT
Source organism: Myxococcales bacterium (assembly GCA_028287105.1). GTDB lineage: Bacteria > Myxococcota_A > Polyangia > Palsa-1104 > Palsa-1104 > JAQBQH01. The sequence goes on along the minus strand of JAQBQH010000160.1, from coordinate 36,817 downwards.
CGCGCTCGACGACAAAGAGCGCGCCGCCACGCGCGCCGAGGTCGAGCAGGCGCGCCCGCGCGTCCTCGAGTACGTCGCCGCGCGCGTCCACGTGCGCAACGGCGACGCCGCCTGCCCGCCCGCCGCGCGCGAGCTCTCCTTCGCCGACAAGTCTGACGGCTTCTTCGTCGTGACGCGCATCGACTACGCGTGCAAGCGCACCGCCGCCGACCTCGCCATCACCTACGACCTCTTCTTCGATCTCGACCCCATGCACCAGGGGCTCGCGCGCATCGCGCTGCCCGGTCAACCCGAGCGCCAGCACGTCTTCCGCGGAGCCTCGCGCGAGCTGCGGCTCGATCGTCCCGTCACGCTCTGGGACCACCTGCGCGACTACCTCCTGCTCGGCATGGAGCACATCTTCACCGGCTACGACCATCTCGCCTTTCTGCTCGGGCTCCTCCTGGTCGCCACCGCGCGCGGGCTGCGCGACGGGATGCGCTACATCCTCGGCGTCGTTACCGCCTTTACCGTGGCGCACTCGGTCACGCTCATCTCGGCGGGCCTCGGCCTCGTGCGCCTGCCGCCCGGCATCGTCGAGCCGGCCATCGCGCTCTCGATCGCCTACGTCGCCGTCGAGAACCTGGCAGTCAAGGAGCCGCGCCATCGCTGGCTCCTCACCTTCGGCTTCGGCCTCGTACACGGCTTCGGCTTCGCCAGCGTCCTCAGCGAGATCGGTCTGCCGCCCTCGGGCGTGGTGCCGTCGCTCATCAGCTTCAACGTGGGCGTCGAGCTGGGCCAGCTCTCGGTCGTCGCGGTGGTGGCGCCGATCCTCTTGTGGCTGGTGCCGCGCCTTGGCCTGGCGGCGCGGGTACGCAGCGTCGGCAGCGTGGCGCTGCTCGTCTTCTCGACGCTATGGTTTTTCGAGCGGGTGCTGCACCGGAGCTGGTTCGGAGGATGGCTCGGGTAGAAGCTAGAACTTGGGCTGCAAGAGCTTCATGTCGTCGCCCTCGTCTTTGCCCGACTTGCCGGCCGGCGTCGTCTTCTCCGCCTTGTCGCTCTTCTCGCCCTTGGTCGACGACGACGACGACGAGTGGTGCTTGCGCTTCTCCGGCTTGTCGACGGCCGCGGTGACCGCCTTGTCGTCCACCGCCGGCGTGTTGACCGCCTGCTGCGTCGGATTCTTCACCAGCGGCACCATGAGCGAGTAGCTCTTGTCGGTGGTGACGGCGCGCGCCTGCGACGCGAAGCCCTCCGACTTGACCAGGACGTCGAACGCCGGGTCGCCCTTCTTGACCTTCATCTGCCACGGCGTGACGCCGCTCTCCGACGTATCGCCGCGCGTGACCTTGGCGCCGGACGGGTCGCTGTTTACGGTGATGGTGATGACCTCGTCCTTCTTCTCGACCGCGACCGGCGCCGACGACGGCGGCACCTGCATGCCCGCCACGCTGCTGTCCTTCTTGCCGCCGAGCGCCACGATCCCAACCACGGCCGCGAGCGCCACCACGCCACCGACCGCGGCGAACAGCGGCGCGCGGCTCTTGCGCGGCACGTCGCCGTTGTAGGTCTCCGAGGCGGCGCCCGACAGCGTCGTCGGCGTCGGCCCCGTTTGCGTCGTCGGCCCCTTGCGCTGACCGGTGATCGGCCGCTGCCCCTGGCCCGTCGACGGACGCTGGCCCTGGCCGGTCGGTGTCCGCGCGCCGCCCTCGGGCAACATCATCGTGCCGCCCGAGTGGCTGCCTGCCGACGGGGCCGGCAGCCCCTGCCAGTTGGCGAAATGCTCGTCGGGATTTTCGATCGCGGCCTGGAACTCCGCCATCGTCTGGAAGCGGCGGTTGCGATCCTTTTCGATCGAGTGCATCACGATCGCGTCGAGCTGCGGCGTGATGTCGGGATTGATCGTCGACGGCGGCTCGGGGAGCTTGGTCAGGTGCGCGACGAGGATCTCGCCGAAGCCTTCGCCGGGGAACGGCACGCGCCCGGTCAGAAGCTCGTACATGACGATGCCGAGCGAGTAGACGTCAGAGCGCAGATCGATGAGCCCCTTGCCCTCGCACTGTTCCGGGCTCATGTACGCGGGCGTGCCGATGACGAGGCCGGTGCGCGTCTTGTGCGACTGACCGCCGTCGCCGGTGAGCTTGGCGATGCCGAAGTCGAGCAGCTTGACGAAGTTCTTGTCGGTGCCGCGCGGGCACAGATAGATGTTCTCGGGCTTGAGGTCGCGGTGGACGATGCCCTTGGCGTGCGACGCGGAGAGCGCCGAGCAGCACTGCTCCATGACGTGCACGGTCTCTTTGAACGCGAGGCCGGTGCGGCGGAGCCTGGCGGCGAGCGACTCGCCGTCGAGGAACTCCATGATGAAGTAGACGACGTCCTGCCCGTAGTCGTTCTTCATCTTGCCGAAGTCGACGATGTCGACGATGTTCTGGTGGCCGATGTCGTTCACGGCCTTCGCTTCGTTGAAGAAGCGGGAGACGATGTCCTCCTTCGAGGCCAGCTCCTCCAGCAACACCTTGACGGCAACGCGCTTGCCGATGAGCGGGTGCTCGCCGAGATAGACGGTACCCATACCGCCTTCGCCGAGCTTCGCCTTGATTGCGTAGTTACCGATGCTCTTCCCGATCAGCGACATTGTCCCTACACCCGCGGCAATAAGCCGAGCGCCTAAGTTTAACCCGCTCCACGACGGAGCGTCAAGGCGATCAGCGGTTGGTTCATCACGAGCCGGTCAGAAATTCGGCTGGATGATGGTCATGTCGTCATCCGTCGGTGATGTCGTCTTCGGAGCGGTGACCTTTGGTGCTTTGGGCTTCTTCGGCTTCGGGCTGGCGACGGCCGTCGGGCTCGCGACATTCGGCACCTTGGCCGACACGACCCGCGGCTGCGGTTTCGCTTCGGGTGTCGCTTCAGGCGCATCCGCCACGGGCCTCGCCGTCACGCCCGGGATCTTCGCCAACGAGACCACCATCTTGACCGACTCATCGCTCGTGATGGTACGCGTCGCCGACAGGTGGCCTTCCAGGCGCAGCTGAATGTCGAACGGCGGATCACCCTTGTGCAGCTTGAACGTAATCGGCGTGCGTTCGGTCTCCGCGTCGCTCTTGTCGGCGCGAAAGACCTTCGCGCCCGAGGGATCACTCGTCACCACGACGACGACACTGTCGTCGAGCGCCGCCACCGGCCGCGCCGCTTCGGGCTGCGGCTTCGGCGCCTCCGCCTGCTGCGGCGGCTGCGGCTGCGGCAGGATCCCGCCCGCCCCCGGCTGGGCGTCGCCCTTCTTGCCGAAGACCGCGAAGTATCCGCCGATGCCGGCCAGCGCCATCACGCAGGTCACGACCGCGATCACCGGCGCGCGGTTGCGCGGCACGCGCGTCGGCGACAGCGTCACCTCGGCGGCGGCCCCCTCGAGCGTCGTCGGCCGCGGCCCGCCACCGGCAGACGCGGGGCCCACGTCGTCGAGCGAGAGCGTGCGGCCCTGCTTGAGGTTCGCCGGCGCCTTCGGCATCGTCTGCAGCGTCGGCGCGGCGGAAGAATAGTCGGGCAGCCCCGTCCACTTCGCGTGGTGCGCGTCGGGATTCTCGACCGCCTCCAGGAACTCGTTCATGTTCTGGAAGCGGCGATTGCGATCCTTCTCGATCGCGTGCAGCACGATCGACTCGATCGCCGGCGGAATGTTCGCGTTCACCGACGACGGCTTGGCCGGCTGCTTGGTCAGGTGCGCGACCAGCACCTCGCCGAATCCATCGCCGGGGAACGGCACGCAACCGGTGAGCAGCTCGTACATGACGATGCCGAGCGAATAGACGTCCGAGCGGTGATCGATGAGCCCTTTGCCCTCGCACTGCTCGGGGCTCATGTACGTCGGCGTGCCGATGACGAGGCCGGTGCGCGTCTTGTGCGACGAGGTGCCACCGTCGCCGGTCAGCTTGGCGATTCCAAAATCGAGGATCTTGATGAAGTTCTTGTCGTTGCCGCGCCCGATGAGAAAAATGTTCTCCGGCTTGAGATCGCGGTGGACCACGCCCTTGGCGTGCGACGCGGCCAGCGCCGAGCAGCACTGCGACATCATGTGCAGCGTGTCCTTGAATGGCAGACCGGCGCGACGAATCCTCGACGAGAGCGGCTCGCCGTCGAGGAACTCCATGATGAAGTAGACGATCTCTTCGCCGCGCTCGCCCGGCGTCTTGCCGAAGTCGACGACGTCGACGATATTCTGGTGGCCGATGTCGTTGACGGCCTTGGCTTCGTTGAAGAAGCGCGAGACCACGTCCTGCTTGGCGACGAGCTCTTCGAGCAGCACCTTGATGGCGACCCGCTTGCCGATCAGCGGGTGCTCGCCGAGGTACACCGTGCCCATGCCGCCTTCACCGATCTTGGCTTTGATCTCGTAATTTCCGATACGTCGGCCAATCAGCGACATTTGGGTGTAAAGGCTAGTCGAGGCTGCCCGTCTCGGTCAAGTGACCGGCCTCACGCAGGTTCGACCTGTCGCTGCAATATCGGGTAACTACGGGATATCCAGCTTGGCGGTGCCGGTGGCGGCATGAGTCGCCAGGAAGCGGTTCGACTGCTTGATCGCGTCCGATACGTCAAACACGACGAAATGGCCATCACGTCCGGAAGGCGCCTTGTATTCGAGCAGCACACCGGTCGCCAGACCGCCCGACACGTTGCCCGACACCGGCGCGGTGGCCCATTGCATGGACGTCAGCGGCAGCGCATCGATCGGATCGAGCTGCGGTCCCGCCGGCTGCACGCCCATGCCCAGCGCCAACGACTTGATGTTCGGAATCGGCGTGTAGTGATCGATGATGCCGAGCGTCTGGAAGATGCTCTTGGGCGGCACGCCCGCGGCCGGCTCGACGAACATGGTGCGCCCGTAGTTCACCGGGTCGGTGTCCTCGAAGTAGCCCTGAATGAGACTGAGCAGCGGGTGGTAGACGTCGGCGGGATCGTGCAGCAGCGCCTGCACCACCTGCGGGATGTTGACCGGCGCCGTCTTGTTGAGCAGCGAATCGATGAGCCCGCCACCGGCGCCCGAGAGCACGGCCGCCTTGACCTCGGGCTCGGCCGCGAGGAAGAGCGGGCCGGTCAGCCCACCCTGCGAGTGGCCCTTGAAATAGATCTTGGTCGTGTCGAACTTGATGCGCTTGCCGGTGGTGGGCGCGGCGGCGATGTCGACGGTGTGGAGCAGGCGCACCACCTGGAAGGCGTCGAGCGCGCCCTGCTTCGGGTTGTCGTGCGCGGCCTCGAGGTTGAGGAAGTTGAAGAACGAGACCTGCACGTCGGTGCCGGCGGGCGCGCGCGGACCATGCAGGACCTGGTCGGTTCCGATCATCGCCAGCTTGGCGACGACGGCGCCGCTACCGTCGGTGACGGACGCCGCTTCGCGCGCCGAGCCATCGCCGATGAAGCTCTTGTAGTCGCCGCCGGTGCCGTGCTGATAGATGACGACGGGCCAGCCGTCCGCGGGCGGGTCGCCCTTGGGCACGCTGATGGCGATGCGCAGCGTCTCCATGCGCTGCAGCTTGGGCGGGTTGGTGATGGCGCCGCCCGTCGAGCTGTAGGGCGGGTCGCCCTGTTGGAAATTGGGACCCTGATAGTTGCCGACGTAGGTGTCGTTGACGCCGGCGGCGTCCTCGCCGCTGTAGGTCAGCCCGGCGAGCGACGGCGCGGGCGCCTGGGCGTAGACGGCGGCGCGCAGGTCGCTCATGATCCTGGTCGCGCTTCCCGTCGAGAACTGGGTCGCGCCGACGACGTGGCCGCTCAGGTTGTTGGCGTCGAGCCAGGCGCGCAGCTTGGCGTACGGATCGCCCGACGCGCCCTGCATCACCGACTCGAAGTCGACGGCGCGATGCAGCGAATGGCCGGCGGCGTCGTGGAGGCGATCGGTCAGGACGACCGCGTAGTCGCGCTCTTCGTGCAGTGGAAAGCCGGGCAGCGGCAGGACCGCTACCCAGTTGGGCCCGATGAAGTCGTAGTTGAGGGCGGTGAAGCGCGCGGTCGCCGGCGAGCGCGCCCCCGTCGAGAGATCGACGATGAACAGGCTGGCGTCGTCGCGCAACGATGCGGCGGCGTTGGCCGGCAGCGTGTCGGGGTCGAGCGGCCCGTCGAGGCGAAAAAAGATGCCGGCGTTCTGGAAGCGCGCCGGGCTCTTGTCGACGGCGGCGATGTAGTCGTCGATCTGCCCGCCGACCCTCGCATAGCGCGTCAGATCGACGGTGCCGTCGGCGCGCACGCGCAAGAGATTGGGAAACGGCAGCGCGTAGAAGTCGTCGACCGCGTTCGGCGTCGTGATCGCCGTCGACGGTTGATGGAGGTCGAACAGGACATGCGTCCCGCCGCCGTCGCTGCAGCCAACCAGAGCCAACCCGATCGTTGCCGCGGCGACGCCGACGAGATTGTTCATGCGAGCGGTTTCTCCAGCCGTACCTGACGGCTCGAACGGGCGGTGGGCATCGCTCCGACGTCGGCGACGTTGGAGAAGCCCGCCTTGGTGATCATCGACTGCCACATCGCGGGCTTATAGACGTCGCCGGCCAAGAGCGAGGTGATGACCGCGCAGATGGTCGGGTTCTGCGACGAGGCGAGCAGGATCTTGCGCAGGTTCTGGGCGTAGAACTCGTGCACCAGCCCCTTGAACAGATCCATGCCGCGCGCGCATTCGTCCTGGTAGGGAGCGAAGCGTTCGGCGCTGAAGTCGCCGTCGGTGAGCGCGGCGTCGATGTGCCCCGCGGCGAAGCGCGCGCCGTAGGCGGCGAAGAGGACGCCCGTCGAGAACAGCGGATCGACGAAGGCGGCGGCGTCGCCGACCATGAGCAGCCGCTCGTCGTAGAAGCGGGTCGAGCGATAGCTCCAGTTGCCCTGCGCGCCGACCTCGAGGATGCGCGTCGCATCCTTCAAGTAGCGCTTGAGGTTCGGCAGCCCCTCGATGGCGTGCTCCATCAGCTCCTGCGACGAGAGGCCGCGCTGCGCCCTGGTGTAGCTCTTCTCGAAGACCATGCCGACGGAGGTGTCGCCGTCCTTGAACGGGATCATCCACCACCAGCCGCCGTCGAAGAGGCCGAGGATGATGTTGCCCTCGTCGGCGCCCTGCGAGCGGTCGACGTTCTGGTACATCGTGTGGACCGCGACGTTGGTGGTGACCACGCCGTCGGGGACCTTGAGCTGCCGCCGTCCGGCGATGAGCGCGTCGCGGCCGGTGGCGTCGACGAACATGGGCGCGCGCACCTGGTACGATTTGCCGTCGGGGCCGGTGGCGCTGACGGTCACGCCGTCGGGGGCGAAGACGACGTCGCCGACCTTGGTCTCCTCGCGGACCTCGGCGCCGAGCGAGGCGGCGTGGTCGAGGAGCATCTTGTCGAAGTCGGCACGCTTGACCTGATAGGCGTACGGATGGCCGCCGCGGATCGCGTTCTCGAAGTAGTAGGTGAACTCGGCGCCCGACTCTTCGTGGATGAACTTGGCGCCCGGCTTGTGGATGTAGCGCGCGTCCATTTTTTCGAAGACGCCGAGCTCGCGCCACAGCTCGTTGGAGAACGGCAGCATCGACTCGCCGATATGGAAGCGCGGGAACTTCTCGCGCTCGAGGACCAGGACGCTCCGGTTACGCTGACGCAGAAAGTTTGCAGTCGACGATCCGGCCGGCCCACCGCCCGCGATCACGACGTCGAAGTCGTAGCTCATGGGCACGCACTAATATCACAAAATGGCGCGGGCGGTCCGACCGATGACCGCTAGTCATCGGGGATGAGGAGCAGCGGCGCGCTCGAGGAGCCGACCAGCAGCGCGCGGCTGCCGAGGGTGCGGTAGGGCGAATCCGCTCCGCTGCTCACCGGCTCGTGCAGCACGTGCCCGTAGCAGGCGACCGGGCCGCCGACGGCGATGACCCCTTCGCAGACGACGACGGGATGGTGGCGCCAGCGATCGCCGGCGACGTGGCGCTCGAGCAGCGCGACGACGCGCGCGTCGCTGGGCTCCTCGAAGCGCCAGCGCTTGTCGGGATCGATGCCCACGAGCGCGGGATCGGGCACGACGTGGGCGATGCCGGTGTCGTCGCGAAGCAGGAACGAGCGGGCGACCGAGACGCGCGCCAGCAGCGACGGGCGCACGCCGTCGTAGTCGAAGAGGGTGAGCTCGTAGGCGACGCAGCGGCGACCCGAAAAGGGCGCGGTGAGCTCGCCGGCACCGTCGGAGGGCGAGCCGTCGCCGTCGTCCGCGAAGGCGGTCCCTTGCAGCTTGGCGTCGGTGTGATCGTGGACCTCGGCGACGCGCGTGGTGAGCTCGCGGCGCACGCCCCATTGCGCCAGGCGGCGGTCGCGCAGGCGCGCACCATCGGTGCACATACCGGTGCCGCCGAGGGCGAGGACTCCCAGGATCACGACGATTGCGAAGATGGCCGTCGTGAGCACCATGAGTGGAGTCTAGGCGCGCGACGCGCGCGTGGCGATGTAGTCAACGCGACTACGAGACGCGAGCGGAGGCCAGGAGGCTGTGAGAGGGGGAGGCTAGGCTTCGTCGAGATCGGCGAGGAAACGCTTGAGCTGCCCGTCGACCATGAGGTTGCGCTCGCGCGCATCGTAACGATTGGCACGGTAGCCCGACTGGGTCTCGTCGAACTTCTTGCGCTCGTCGGCGATGCGCTCGCGGAAGCGGCCAATCTTCTGCGAAATTTCCTTCTGGTTTTTGATGAAGAACGCGACCAGCGACGCGGCCATCGCGGCGGTCATGAGGATCCCGAGCGGGCCGCCGAGCGCCCAGCGGAGGGCGAAGCGCAGCGCCACCGCGCCGGCCGCGCCGAAGGCGACGTTGCGCAGCCCCTTCTCGCCGGCGACGGCATCCTTGGCCACCGACGCCATCTGACCCGACGCGAGCAACAGCGCGATGAAGTTTGCGCGCCGGCTCTTCCAGCCGCGGTCATAGTATTCCTTGATTGCCAGCCGGAGATAGTCCTCGAACGTATCGTACGCGGCGGGCGCGGACGCTTCCTTGTCGGCGGTCGTGGCCATTGATAGATCATAACACCGGCATGTCGCGCTTGCTCGTGATCGGGCTCCTATTGATGCTCCCCCGGCTGGCGGGCGCCGACGCGGCCGCCGACGGCGAACGGCTGCGCAAGGCGGGCCGCTACGCCGACGCCCAGAAATTGCTCGAGCCGGCCGTACAACGAGATCCCCGTGCGCTCGCCGCGCGGCTGCAGCTCGGCCTCGTCTATCGCGCGACGGGGCAGCGCGATCTCGAGCGCGCCACCTGGAATCGCTTCTACGACGACTACGAGGCCGGCCTGCTCGACAAGAAGCGGTCGCGCGATCTCCTCTACGTCGCGCTGGCGGCGCGCTATCTCGGCGGCTGGCAGGACGCCAACGATACGTTCCGCGACGCGGTCGACGCCGATCCCAAGGGCAAGGACGGGGCGCGCGCCAACATCGAGTGGGCCGCGCTCTTCCTCGAGAAGTACGACGCCGGGCACGCCGAGGTGTCGCTGAAGGAGGCGCTGGCGGTGCTGCCGCACGACGCCGATGCGCACGCGCTCATGGCGCGGGTCAAGAGCGAGCAGAACGATCTCGTGGCCGCCGAAAAAGAGATCGCCGCCGCGCTGCACGCCGATCCGCGGCACGCCGGCGCGCTCGATCTCGACGCCGAGCGACTGGTCTTCGACGAGCGCTGGAGCGACGCGGCAGCGATGGCGCGCAAGGTGCTCGCCATCAATCCCGAGGACGTCGGCGCGCGCACCGTCCTCGGCGCGGTCGCCTTCTTGCGCGATGACGTGCGCGGCTGGCAGGCCGAGCGCGATCACGTGCTCAAGACCAACCCGCGCGCCTGGGAGCTCTTCCACGGCGTCGCCGAGATGTGCGTCAAGGAGCATCGCTACCTCGAGGCCAATCAGCTCGAGGGCGAGGCGCTCAAGGTCGATCCCAAGTCGTGGGTGGCGCTGGCGGCGATTGGCAGCAACTGGCTGCGCCTCGGCGAAGATCGAAAGGGCGTCGAGGCGCTGCAGGAGGCGTGGAAGCGCGATCCGTACAACGTGCGAACCTACAATCTGCTCAACCTGTTCGAGGACGTCATCCCGAAGCAGTACGTCCTCGTCGAAGGCACGCCGTTCCGCTTCCGCGTCTCGAAGCGCGAGGAGAAGGTGCTGCTGCACTACGTCGCGCCGTTCGTGCAGCGCGAATATGCGGAGCTGGTGAAGCGCTACGGCTTCACGCCCGAGGGGCCGCTCACCATCGAGCTCTACGCCAATCCCGATCACTACGCGGTGCGTACCGTCGGGTTGCCCGGGCTCGAGGCGCTCGGCGTCACCTTCGGCAAGGTCATCACCGGCATGTCGCCGGCGACGGGGAAGTTCAACTGGGGCCTCATGCTGTGGCACGAGGTCGCGCACATCTTCTCGATCCAGATGTCCAAGGCGCGCGTGCCGCGCTGGTTCACCGAGGGGCTCTCCGAGTACGAGACGGCGCGCGTCGATCCGATGTGGACGCGGCGCACGCACGCGGAGCTGGCGCGCGCGGTCCAGACGAAGAAGCTCCTGTCGGTGGCGGAGCTCGATCTCGGCTTCACCCGCGCGCGCGACGTGTCGCACATGGTGGTCGCCTACCATCAGGCGGCCGAGGAGGTGATGTTCCTCGTCCGTCGCTGGGGCTTCGAGGTCGTGCCGCGCGCGCTCAAGCTGTTCGCGCAGGGCAAGGAGACGCCGGCGGTCATCGCCGCCGTCACCGGGCTCGACGTGCGCGCCTTCGACGCCGCCTTCGAGGCCGACCTGCGGGCGCGGCTCAAGCCGTACGAGGGCAACTTCTTCGTGCGCACCAGCGACTTCTCGGACGTCGAGGCGCTTGCCGATCGCATCGCGGCGCATCCCGAGGATCAGCGCGCCAAGGGGCTGATGGCGATGGCGCTCTTGCACGCGCATCGCGGCGAAGAGGCGCAGAAGATGATCGAGAAGGCGGCGCTGAATCCGACGGCGCCGGAGGTGCTGCTGGCGGCGGCGCACATCTTCTACGAGCGCAAGGATCGCGCAGTAGCGGCGCGCATGCTGAGGCTCCTCATCGCCGAGCACAAGGGCGACGGCTACGACGCGCGCTTCCTGCTCGGCCGCATCGCCGCCGACGATGGGCTGCTCGATGACGCGCGCCGCGAGCTGGGCCTCGCCAAGAAGCTCGATCCCGACTCCGAAGAGCCCTACGTCGTCCTCGGCAAGGCGCTGCTCAAGACCAACGAGGACGAGGCGCTCAAGGAGCTGGAACGCGCGGCGGAGCTGGAGGTGATGGACGCGTCGATCCCGAAGCTGCTCGTCGAGCGGTATGGCAAGAAGGAGCGTTGGGCCGACGTCGTGCGCGCCGGCAAGCTGTCGCAGATGATCGATCCCTACGACGCCGGCGTGCACGCCCAGATGGCGCGCGCCTATCTCGGGCTGGGCAAAAAGAGCGACGCCGACGTCGAGATCGAGCTGGGGCTGGCGATGGCGAACGAGGCGGAGAAGGCTACGCTGACGGCTTTGCGTGCGAGAGCAGCCGCACCGCCGCCGACAGCACCTCGTTGAGCCGGAGCGGCTTGTCGAGGAAGACGTCGGCGCCGGCCGACATCGCCGCGTCGCGCGCCGCCGGGCCGCCGGCCGAGAGCGCGATCACCGGCGTCTGCGACTGCTGCGGTCGCGCGCGCAGATGGCGCAGGAACGCGGCGCCGTCCATGACCGGCATGTAGACGTCGAGGATGATGAGGTCGGGATCGATCTCGTCGAGCCGCTCGAGCGCCATCTGCCCGTCGCCCACGACGTCGAAGATGAAGGCGACCCGCCCGCTCAGCTCGCGGCGCGCGGCGCCGTCGAGGCCGTCGGTGATCAGCTCCGCCACGTGCGGATTGTCCTCGATGAGCAGGACGCGGACGATGCGCGGGTGATCGGTCTCCGACTGCACGCCGCGAGCGTATCACGGCTTTCTAGGCGACGCGCGCACCGACGACGGTCGTCTGCTGCGGGCTCGGCTGCGCGGCGACGAGGCTGACGATGAACGTGGTGCCACGGCCGGGCTCGCTCGAGACTTCAATCTTGCCGCCATGCTCGACGATGATCTGCTGCGTGAGCGCCAGCCCGAGACCGGTGCCGCCCTCCTTCGTCGAGAAGAACGGATCGAAGATCTTGGGCAGATCTTCGGGCGTGATCCCTTCGCCGGTGTCGCTGATGATGAGCTCGACAGTCCGTTCGTCGACCTGACGCGCGGTCATCGTCAGCTGACCGCCATCGACCATCGCGTCGGCCGCGTTGCGCAGCAGGTTGAGCAGCGCCTGGCGCAGCTGATGCTCGTCGGCCGCGACCTGCGGCAAGGAAGGGTCGACGTGCGCCTCGACGCGCACCCCGCGCCCCTCGAGCTCCTGCCGCAAGAACGACAGCAGCGACGAGACGATGGTGCCGAGATCCTCGCGCTCCAGCTTGGGCCGCGGCAGGCGCGCGAAGCGCAGGTACTGCTCGGTGATCTCGGTGAGGCGGTCGACCTCCTTGACGATGGCGCGCGCCAGCTTCTTGGCCTCGCCCTCGGTCTCCTCCTCGAGCATCTCGGCGTTGAGCCCGATCGACGAGAGCGGGTTGCGCACCTCGTGCGTGATCTGCGCCGCGATCTTGCCGACCGCCGCCAGCCGCTCCGAGCGGATCAGCCGCTGCTCGCGCTCGTCGAGCGCGGAGGCCATGGCGTTGAACTCGCGACCGAGCGCGCCGATCTCGTCCGGCGCCGATTCGTCGACGCGCTGCTTGTAGTCGCCGCGCGCGATCTCCTTGGCGCGCTCGGCCAGGGTGCGCAGCGGCCGCAGCATGCGCGTCGCGATCCACATCACGGTGACGCCGACGACGAGCGCGATCACCGCGAGGAGCAGCGCCAACCACACCGCGCGATCTTCCTCGCGCGCCAGTCGCAACGACGCCTGCTCGGAGCGCAGCTTGAGCTCGACCGACAGGTTCGACAGATGCTTGCGGATCGCCTCTTCCTGCCGCCACAGGCGCTCGCGCGGCGGACGCAGCCGCTCGGGATCGGTCGTCAGCATCGACAGATCGCCGATGGGGCCGAACGCCTCGTCGAAGAGCTCCTCGTCGGAGCGGAACTCGCCCTGCACCCGCGAGAGCCGCGCCCGCACCTGATTGAGCAGCGCGTGCTCCTCCGGCGAGCCGCGCAGCGTGTCGAGGTTGCTGACCTGGTCGAGGATCTTGGGCAGCTTCATCAAGCGCACGCGGCGCGCCGCGTCGAGATCGGGCTTGACCAGGCGCGCGCGCGCCGGCCCCTCCTTGGCCAGCTGCTCGAGCTCCTTCAAGAGATTCGTCTGCTGCGTGTAGAGCTCCGAGACCTGCAGGCGCAGGTCGAGATATCCACGCGTCACCAGCCGCAGCTCGTCTCCGAGGTTGCGCATCGTGATCGCGCTGTAGGTCGCGACCGCGCCGAACGTCCCGAGGACGACCAGGAAGCCGGTGAAAATCTTGGCGGAGATCGAGAGACGCATCGCTCGCTTAGTGTATAATGCTGCACAATGCGTCGCTATTCGACCCTATTGGCAGGGGTGTGCGCGCTGCTGGTGACTTCCGGCGCGCAGGCCGCTCCCGACGTCAGCGTAGCGGTCCTCGGCATCGAGCCTGTCGACGTCCCCGAGCCGCTGGCTCAAGCGCTCACCGACGCACTGCGCCAACGGGCCGCCTCGACGGGGGGCGTACGCACCGTCCAGGGCAAGGACCTCATCGAGGTCAAGATGGTCTTCGGCTGCGACGGTGAATTGCCGGCCTGCATGGCGCAAGCGGGCAAGACGCTCGGCGCCGAGAAGCTCCTCTACGGCGTGGTCAAGAAGGGTCCCTCCAAGACCACGGTCACGGTCGCCCTCAAGCTCCTCGACGTGAAGACCGCCGTCGTCGAGAAGTTCGTCAACGACACCGTGCAGAAGCGCGAGGTCGCCGGATCCAACGTCAACGGCTCGGCCGCCAAGTGGTTCGGCCAATTGCTCGAGATCGAGGCCAAGCCGACGCTCACGGTCACCTCCGAGCCGACGGGCGGGAGCGTCACCGTCGACGGGCAGAGCTATGGCCGCACGCCGCTGACCTTGCGCGACCTCTTGCCGGGCACGCATACCGTGGTCGTGACCATGCCGGGGCGTCTGCCGGTCACGCGCACGATGGACCTGCGCGCGGGCGGATCGCACGACGTCGCTGCGACGCTCGAGACCGAAGCGCCGACGATCGCGCAGAAGCCGCCCGAGCGGGCGCCCGAGCCGCAGCCGCTCACGCCGGCGCCGATGCCGTCGCGGCGCATGCCGGGGGAGCACCCCGGGCGCACGGCGAAGATCGTCGCTGGGGTGCTGGTCGGCGGAGCGCTCGTGACCGCGGGCGTCGCCATCTACACCTGGCGCAAATATTCGGACGACCTCGCTTCGAAGGCCAACATGGATCTCGAGGCGATCAAGCCGGCCGTGGCGACGACGGAAGAGCAGGCCTTCTTCGCCAATCCGACCTGCGGCAACGTGCCCGGATCGATCCAGACCGCGAACCCGGCCGGGGCGGCCAAGTACAAGAGCGACTGCGACTCGGGAAACAACTACGCCAACGCGACGACGGGGCTGTGGGTCGCCACCGGCGCGCTCGCCGCGGCGGGCGTGGTCGCATTCGTCATCGGTGACCGCCAGGCGGCCAAGGCGAAAGAGCGCGGCACCCTCGGCGTGATGCGCCAGACGCTGCGCGTGGCGCCGGTCTTTTCGACGCGCGGCGGCGGCGTGACGGCCGCGTTCGAGTTCTAGAAGGGTCGCGACGCCGGCCCGCGCGTCGACGGCGCGGTGGTGCTGATACGCCGCGCGGAATCATGCGGCGGCCGATGCAGCGACATTTGCGACAAGTCGCGGCGGTCATGGTCCGATGGTCGACCAGCCGGAGCGCTGGAACCGCGACGTACAGGTGTTTCTCGACGGTTTTACGGTGCGGCGCTCTTTGGAGATGTGATTCAATGCACGCATGAACCGCCGTAACTTTGCACCCCTCTTTGGTTTCGCGATCGCCACCTCTTTCGTCGCCTGCACCGGCGCGCCGCCGACGGGATCGCAGGTGCACTCGATCATCAACGGCACCACCGACAACGGCGATCCCGCGGTCATCGTCGTCGCCGCGCAGGTGCCGGGCTCGCAGATGGGCAGCTTGTGCACCGGCGAGATCATCTCGCCGCACGTCGTCCTCACGGCGGCCCACTGCGTCTCGCCCGACACCGTCGGCGCCGGCGCGAAGTTCATCGTCTTCACCGGCGCCGTCCTCGCGCAGGGCGCTCCGAACAGCATGTTCCTGCCGGTCATGGAGACGCATTACGACACCATGTTCGACCTCAACAACCCGACGGCAGGACACGACGTCGGCGTCGTCATATTGACCAGCCCGACCACGATCACGCCGATCAAGTACAACCGCACGCCGCTGCCGCAGACGATGGTCGGCCAGGCGGCGCGCCTCGTCGGCTACGGCCTCACGAATCCCGCGGACAACAGCACCGCCGGCACGCGCCGCGAGGCGCCCACCAAGCTCGCCAGCTTCGATTCGATCCTGCTCAACTTCCAGGACATGCAGCACAACATCTGCGAGGGCGACTCGGGCGGGCCGGCCTTCATGATGGTCGACGGCGAGGAGAAGATCGTCGGGATCACGTCGTACGGCTACCAGAACTGTCCGGTCTCGATGCCGGGCACCGATACGCGCGTCGACGCCTACGCCAAGTTCATCGACCCGTACGTGTTGCAGTTCGATCCGCCGGCCAAGGCCGGTGGCGACGAGTGCACCAGCGACGCGGAGTGCTTTCCACGCTCGTGCCAGGACTCGGGCGGCAAGAAGATCTGCGTACAGACCTGCGACCCGGCGACGCCGCCGAGCGGCTGCCCGATGGGAACGATGTGCATGAACGTCGACAACCAGAACATCTGCGCCAAGCCCCCCACCGGCAGCAAGGGCGGCTGCACGCTCGCCGCCGCCGAGCCCGTCGAGGGCAGCGCCGGCTTCGCGTTGTTCGCGCTGGCCGCGATCTTCGGCGGCCTCGTGCTGCGCCGCCGCGCGCGCGCCTAGAAGTTCAAGAAGGTGCGCTCGGGCGGTAAGCCGAAGCGCAACAGCTCGAGCCGGACCCCGTCAATCATCGACGTCATGCCGCACAAAAACGCGACCGCGTTGTCGGTCGAGATCTCGTGCAGCCTGAGCTCGCTGGCGACGGTCTGCACGTAGCCGCGCGCGCCGTGCCACGTTGGCGACGGCTGCGACGCGCACAAGACCAGGTGCACGCCCGCCTCCTGCCAGCCGCGATGCTCGCCGACATACGCGAAGTCGCGATCGCTGCGCTGCCCGTAGTAGAGCGCGATGCGCCCGTGCGGCCGGCCGAGCAGCCACTCGAGCAGCGAGCGCACCGGCGTGATACCGGACCCGACGGCAAACATGATCACGTCGCGCCCGACCGCATGCTCGACGGGGAATCCGTCGCCGAAGGGCGCCGTCACCGGCACGGTCGCCCCCGGCTGCGCCGCGGCGATGATGGCGTTCGACAGGGGCGAGCCGCGCTTGAGCAAGAGCTCGCCGGTGCGATCGGCGCGCGGCGCGTTGGCCAGCGCGAAGTAGCCCTCTTTGTGACCGGGCACGTGAACCTTCACCACCTGGCCGGGGCGCGTGTGCGCCGCCCCGAGCGGGCCCAGATCGAGCCGGAGCCCGCGCAGGTCGTCGGTCTCGTTCCACGCCTCCGCGACGGTGACGTGATGATAAGTGACCGGCGACGGGCTCTTCTGCGCGTCGCTCACGGCAGCTCGACCCGCCATTCGCCGTCGAGCTGCACGCAGGTGACGGTCTCGCGTTCGTGCGCCGGGCCGCGCACCTCGACGGTGGCGCGATCGCCCGAGCGGCTCATCACGTCGAACTCGGCGGCGCGCCAACGCGGCGGCGACCAGCCGGCCGCGACCAGATCCTTGGCGCCGATCTCGCGACGACCGGCCGCCTGCGCCGCCTTGAGCGCGTCGGCCGCCAGCCGCGCCCGCGTCGCCGGGCCCAGCCGCTCGTAGACCGCGTCGCGATCGCCCGACTCCGCCGCCTCTGCGAGCGCACGCACCGCACCCTCGGGCGAGCGCGCGCCACCGCAGGCGGCGACGAAGACGATGGCGACGGCGAGACGCTTCATTTGTAGAGGCCGAGCGCCTCGCGCACTTTGTCCATGGTGTCATTGGCGAGGACGCGCGCGGTCTGCGCACCGTCGCCGAGCACCTGACGAATCCGATCCGGATGCGCCTTCCACTCGGCCGCCTTCTCGCGGATGGGCGCCAGGTACTTCACCATGTTCTCGGCCAGCGCGCGCTTGGAGTCGACACAGCCCCACGAGGCGGTGCGGCAGTTGTCGTGGTAGGTCGCCGTCTCTTCCGGCGTGGCGAAGTAGCCCTGGAGCGAGCAGACGTAGCAGGTGTCGGGATGGCCCGGATCGGCCTTCTTGAGCCGCGTCGGATCGGTGAAGGCGTTCTTGACCTTCTTACGGATGACCTCGGGGTCGTCGGAGACCTGGATGCTGTTGTCGAGCGACTTCGACATCTTCTGCTTGCCGTCGACGCCGAGGATCTTGAGGGCCTTGGTGTGGATCGGCTGCGGCTCGGGAAAAACGTTGCCGAAGCGGCTGTTGAAGCGGCGACAGATTTCGCGCGCCAGCTCGAGGTGCTGCACCTGGTCGACGCCGACGGGCACGCGCGTGGCGCGGTACAGGAGGATGTCGGCGGCCATGAGGATCGGATAGCTCATGAGCCCGGCGTTGATGTTCTCCGGCTCGCGCTCGCTCTTCTCCTTGAACTGCGTCATGCGCGACAGCTCGCCGTAAGGCGTCACGGTCGAGAGGATCCAGGCCAGCTCGGAATGCTCGGGCACGTGCGACTGCGCGAACAGCACGGCGCGATTGGGATCGAGGCCCGAGGCGAGCAGCTCCGCGGTCAAGGTCTCGACCCGCTCCTGCATGGCCTTCGTGTCATAGGTCTGCGTCAGGGCGTGAAGATCGACGACGCAAAAGAGGCAGCGGTACTTGTCCTGCATCTCGACCCAGTTCTGTACCGCCCCGAAATAGTTCCCGATATGAAAGCCGCCCGACGGCTGAATGCCCGAAAACACCGTTTCCATGTATGGGACACTATAATGAATAGTGACGGCTTTGCAGCGTCCAAAGGCAGAGGAGGACCTCACATGAAACGCCCGTTGCTCCTCGCATTCGTCGGATTCTTCGCCGCGTGCGCCGAGTCACCGCCGCCACCGCAGCAGCAGCCGGTTCAGCAGCCGCCGCCGCCGGTGGTGTATCAGCCGCCACCCTCGTACGTTCCGCCGCCGCAGCAGCAGTACCAGCAGCCGCCGCAGCAGCAATATCAGCAGCCGCAGCAGGCGCAGTACCAGCAGCCGCCGGCCGCGCAGCAGGATGACGTCGACGACGAGTACTCGCCGCCGCCGTCCGAGCTGGTCGACGACTATCCGGTCGGCGAGCCCGAGCCGATCGCGGCGCCGGCGCTCCCGCCGCCCTACTACGACGAAGATCCCGGCTACGCCCCGTGGGAAGGCTCGATCTGGATCCACGGGTCGTGGGGCTGGCGCGGCGAGTGGGTCTGGTTCCGCGGCCGCTGGGCGCGCCCGCCGCGGATGGGCTACGTCTGGTGCGATCCCTATTACGAGGCGCGCGGCGGCGTGACGGTGATCGTCGGCGGTCACTGGAATCGTCCGGGCGTCGTCTTCGTGCCGCCCCCGCCGTCGCTGCAGGTGCGCGTCATTCCGCCGCGACGCGGCTACGTCGTGGTGGCGCCGCCGCCGTCCTACCGCGGTGCCATCATGCCGCCGGCTCCTGGTGGGCGGGTCGGTGTGATCGTGCCGGCGCCGTCGCCGATTCCGCGCGTCGTCGTGGCGCCCGGTCCCGGTCGTCAGGCAATCGTGCCGCCGCCCCCATATCGGCCGGGCGCAGGTGTCGTCACCGTCGGCGTGCGTCCAGGCGCCGCCGTGGGCGCGCCGCCGCCGCGGGTCGGGGTTGGTGGAACGCGCCCGGGTTCCGTCGGTGGGCCTGCGAGTGCGCCGCGTCCAGTGGGCGCGCCGCCTTCGGCGCCCGTCGGGGCACCGCGTCCGTCGCCCGGCGTGACACCGGCGCCGCAGCCCTATCGGCCGAACCCCGCGGCGCAGCCCTATCAGCCGCGTCCGACTCCAGCGCCACAGCCGTATCGGCCGAACCCGGCCGCGCAGCCATTTCAGCCGCGTCCAACTCCGGCGCCGCAGCCTGCGCCGCAACCGTATCGGCCGAACCCGGCGGCGCAGCCGTATCAGCCGCACCCGGCGCAGCAGCCGTATCAGCGCCCGATGCCGGCACCCGCGCAGCAGCAGCAGTTCCATCCGGCGCCGGTGCAGCAGCAGCCGTTCCGTCCGGCTCCGGCGCAGCAGCAGCCGTTCCGTCCGGCGCCCGCGCAGCAGCAGCAGTTCCACTCGACGCCGGCTCCGGGCCCCGCGCCGCAGGCCGCGCCCGCCCAGCAGCAGCACGTGGCGCCGCCGGCGGGCCACGTCGCGCCGCCTCCCAACAATCACCTCAAGAAGTAATCGCTACTCCTTGACGTTCGTCAGGCCGTGACGCTTGAGCAGCTCGCGCAGGTGATAGCGCGTGAGCCCCGCCTCCTGCGCCGACCGCGTGATGTTGCCCTCGTGCCGCTCGAGCAGCTGCTTCAGATAGGCCAGCTCGAACGCGTCGACAATCTGCTGCTTCGCTTCCTTGAAATCGAGCCCCGGCGCAATCGCCGGCACGTCGACCGCGGCCCCACCGCGGTGGTGGCCGGTCGACGGCGCCGACGGCGTCATGCGCGAGCTGTTGTCGCGGTTGAACATCAAATCCTGACGCGTCACCACCGAGCCCTCCGTCAGCGACGCGGCGCGCTCGACGACGTTCTTCAGCTCGCGCACGTTGCCCGGCCAGCTGTGGGTCTGTAGCGTCGCCAGCGCATCGGACGCGAAGGTCATCGACATGTTGCGGCGCGTGCCGATCTCGCGCAGGAACACCTCGGCCAGCGCCGGGATGTCCTCCTTGCGCTCGCGCAGCCCCGGCATCTCGACGTGAATGACCGAGAGACGGAAGTACAAATCTTCGCGGAAGGTGCTGTTGTTCACCATCATGCGCAGATCGCGATTGGTCGCCGCCACCACGCGTACGTCGATCTTGATGACCCGATCGCCGCCGACGCGCTTGAGCTCGCGGTTCTCGAGGACGCGCAACAGCTTCGGCTGCAGGTTGACGTCGAGCTCCCCGATCTCGTCGAGGAAGATGGTGCCGCCGTGCGCCTGCTCGAAGCATCCCTGGTGCTGCGCCACCGCGCCGGTGAACGAGCCATTCTCGTGGCCGAACAGCGTCGACTCGATGAGGTCCTTCGGGATGGCGCCGCAGTCGAGCACCACGAACGGCTTCGACTTGCGCGTCGACGCCTGGTGGATGCCGCGCGCGATCATCTCCTTGCCGGTGCCGGTCTCGCCGGTGACGAGCACCGTCAGCTCCGAGGGCGCGACCTTCTCCAGCGTCGCGAAGATCTCGCGCATCTTGACCGACGCGCCGGTGACGCTCTCGAAGGTGTCGCGCTTCGACAGCGGGATCTCGACGATGTCCTGCATCGGCACGAAGCGGAGGAGCGTGTGCCCGACGCGGAACTCCTGCCCGGGCTTGAGCCACACCTCGCGAATGCGCAGCTCGCCGACGAAGGTGCCGTTGGTCGAATCGAGATCGCGCAGCCGGTAGCCGTCGTCGCGCGCCAGGATCTCGAAGTGCGAGCCCGAGATCGCTTTGTCGGAGAGGACGAGGTCGTTGATGATGCTGCGCCCGCCGGTCACGCGCGGCTTGCCGACATCCACCTCACGCCCCTGCTCGGCGCCGGAGACCACGACGACCTTGGACTTGCGCAGATGGCGGACAGTCGCGCGCGCACCGTCGAAGACGGTGGTGAGCGCAGGACTATCCTCATATAGGCCGTGTCCGGGAGGGTTCGCCACGTCGGTATCTTATCAGGGAAGGTTTCGAGGCGGTTAATTCAACCAGCGCTTGTCATCGCGCGAGTCACGCCCACCCGTCAAGACCCGATATTTGCGCTTGAGGCGCCAGGTGCGGAATTTTTCGAACGACAGGCCGCCGCCCTTCGAGCCGCCCGCGCGCGGCGACGCCAACACCCAACCCGCGCCGGCCGCGCCGACGAGCGCCGCCAGCTCGATGACGACGATCTGCCACGGCAGATCATCGAGCCGCACCAGACACGAGACCACCGTGATGGCGAAGAAGACGAGCGCCATCGTCGTCGCGCGCATCTGCGCCATGCCGTACGCCATGACCGACTGACCGCGCCACGCCGCGCCGAACGCCAACAGGAGCGCCGTCGTCGCCGCCGACGAGAGCGGCACCGGCTGCCCCGGTAGGATCAAGCGACCGAGGAGCGCCGCCGCGATCGCGCCGACCACGCCGCCGCCGATGAAGATCCTCCAGAACGCGCGCTCTCCCATCTGCTGCTCGATGGGGTTGCCGAAGAAGATCAGCATCACGGCGGTCATGAACAATTCGCCGAGCCGCAGGTGGATGAAGCCGCCGGTCAACAGCTGCCACGGCTCGACGCCGATCGCGCGCCGCGGCGTGACCAGCAGGTGCTGGACGTAGAAGTTCTTGACCGCTTCTCCGCCGAACGAGAAGCCGAGCCAGAGGACCGTCAGGCCGACCAATGCGGCCGTGACCGACCGATCCGGCTTGAGACCCATGAGCGACATCTGAGAGGGACGACGGGCCATATCTAATAAGTAACCATCGGGTCGGTCTGCTGCAAGGAGGCGGGAAGCGGATGCACGCCGACTTCGATGATTTGCAGGTTCACCACGTCGGCGCGCACGATGGTGCGGATCTCGGGGGGCGGCAGGAATACGGGCACCGGCATGCCGTGGCCGTCGACGACCGTGGCGGTGAGCCCGACCGCGAAGGTCCCGGTCGGCAGGTCGAAACGGCTCGTCTTTTCGCGCTTCGAGCAGGCGAACGGCTCGTTCGTCAGCACCAGCTCGCCCGTGATCGGGTCGCTCAGCGTGATGCTGACGGTTCGCACGACCCACTCGGTGGAGAAGTCGCACAGCCCGCCGGGATGCGGCAGGCGGCAGCAGCTGCCATCGCGCGTCGACGCTTCGGAGCCGGATGGATCGAAGCTCTCGCCGGTCGACAGATCGACGACGCGCCAGCGCACGCTGACGGCGCCGCCCGACCCCTGGCAGCCGCCGCCGACGACGGCGAGCGCGAGCATCAGGAGCGTGCAAAACCTCATCATCCTCGACGGTAGCATGGTTTGACGCGTGGCGATGCGCGTGGTACCGCTTTCGACGATGGTCACCCTCCTCCTCTCCGCTCCGGTGGCCGCGCAAGGCAATGGCAGCTTCGATCTGCTGCAGCTCCTGCTGGGCGCGTCCGGGGTGGTTCGCGGCGTTCTGTTTCTCCTCGTGTGCCTCTCGATCATCGGTTGGTACGTGATCGGGTACAAGGCCCTCTACCTCAATCGGGCGCAAAACGAATCGATGCGCTTTTTAGAGGCGTTCTGGCAGGCCAAGCGCCTCGACGCCGTCTATCAGGAGGCCGAGCAGAAGAAGCGGTCACCGATCGCGCACATGTTCAAGGCCGGCTACGTCGAGCTCTCGAAGCTGCAGACGCAAAAGAGCCAGGGGCACGCGCCCGTCGCTGCCGGCGAGTCGTGGCACGGCGAAGGCGACCTCGAGAACATCGAGCGCGCGCTGCGTCGCGCCGCCACGCACGAGTCGACGGTGCTGGAGTCGATGGTGCCGTTCCTCGCCACCGTCGGGTCGGCGGCGCCGTTCATCGGCCTCTTCGGCACGGTCATCGGCATCATCGACGCCTTCCACCAGATCGCCAGCCAGGGCTCGGCCAACCTCGCCACCGTGGCGCCGGGCATCGCCGAGGCGCTCGGCACGACCGCGGTCGGTCTCATCGCGGCAGTCCCGGCGGTCATGGCGTACAATTGGTTCGCGCGCAAGATCAAGGTGCTGTCCGCCGAGATGGACGCGTTCTCGAATGACTTCCTCAACATCGTGAAGCGTCACTTCCTGAGGTAACGACGATGGGCATGTCGAGCGGAAGCGGAAGCGGCGGGGGCGGGACGCCGATGATGGCGGAGATCAACGTCACGCCGATGGTCGACGTGATGCTGGTGCTCCTCATCATCTTCATGGTCGCGGCGCCGATGCTCCAGGTTGGCGTGCCGGTGACGCTGCCCAAGGCGGACGCCCAGGCGATCCCCGACGATCAGGGCAAGCTCATCATCACGGTGCCGAAGGAGTTCGCCAAGGACGGCGTCGTCTACATCGTCAAGACGCCGTTCAAGTTCGGCGAGGACTTCGAGAAGGCGCTCAAGGGCAACGCCAAGCTGCAGGCCGAGCGCGAGGTCTACGTCCACGCCGACCAGGCCCTTCCCTACGGCGACGTGGTTCGCGTGATGGCGATGCTGTCGCGCAACGGCGGCGAGAAGATCGGTCTGGTCACCGATCCGTTGAAATGAGCATGCAGCCCGTCGCAGCCCCCGACAAAGATCCGCTTCGCACCGTCGCCATCGTCATCACGGTGGTCTTGCACGCCGGCCTCTTCGGCGGCATGTGGATCGCGCGCGCGTCGGGAGGCGGCAAGCCGCCCTTGTCGAAGGAGAACTTCGTCGACGCGCAGCTGGTGCGCTTCGGCAAGCCGCGCGATCTGTCGTTCCTGCCGCACAAGCAGGGCGCGCAGAAGGACAAGCCGGCCGAGATCAAGGTGGCGCGCGATCTCGACGCGCTGCCGCACATCGACGACAAGAAGAAGCCCGAGGACGTCGACCCGCTGAAGAAGACGCACGCCGAGGTGTTCAAGCACCTCGACGATCAAGAGGGCGTCGAGGCGTCGAACGAGGGCTCGCTGTCCGGATCGCGCGCCGGCACCGCCACCGAGGCCAAGGGCGATCCGTACATCCTCTCCATCGTCGACCAGGTGGGGACGGCGTGGCTCCTGCCGACGACGATCAAGCCGGCCGACCTCCTGACCCTGTCGGCCGACGTCTGTCTGCGCATCGGCCCCGACGGAACCATCGTCAAATACGACCTCGAGCGCGGCAGCGGCAACTCGCAGTTCGACAGCTCGCTGGAGGCGACGCTGTCGCAGCTGAAGAAGCTGCCGCCGCCGCCCGATCGCTTTCGCAACAAACGACTTTGCCCGACCTTCAGCAAAAACCCATGATGACCATCGAGACCAAGAAACGAATCGTCCTCGTCGCCGGCGCCGCGCTGTCGACGCTCCTGGTGCTCGCCG
Organism: Myxococcales bacterium; assembly: GCA_028287105.1. Classification (GTDB taxonomy): domain Bacteria; phylum Myxococcota_A; class Polyangia; order Palsa-1104; family Palsa-1104; genus JAQBQH01. The sequence continues at coordinate 12,527 of JAQBQH010000160.1, read as the reverse complement.
CCGCGCAGCGCCCCATTCGCGCGCAGGCGAGCGACGACACCGTGCGCTTCAAGATCACTGCCGGCGGTACCGATCTCTACAAGCTGGCGGTGCCGCTGGCGCTCGGCGACAAGGCGAGCGCCAAGACGGCGCAAGACGTGTTGTCGAACGACCTGGCGCTGTCGGGCTTCTTCAAAGTGATCGACCCGGCCTCGTACCTGGCGAACCTGGCGGCCGAGCAGCTCACGATCAATCCGGCCGATTGGCGCAACGTCGGCGCCGCCGGCGTGATCAAGGCGCGCGCCACCGGCTACGGCGCCGACGTCAAGTTCGAGTTCCGTCTGTTCGAGGTCTCGAAGGGCGACGCGCCCGTGCTGTCCAAGGACTACCGCGGCGCCATGTTGCAGGCGCGGCAGCTGGCGCATCAGTTCGCCAACGACGTGGTCAAGTACTACACCGGCGAAGAGGGCTTCTTCTCGTCGAAGATCGCCTTCGCCGGCGACACCGGACCCAAGCGCCGCGACATCATGACGATGGACTGGGACGGCTACGGCGCCTCGGCGCTGACGTCGAAGTCGCAGAACATCCTGCCGTCGTGGTCGCCGTCGGGCGCGGAGATCGCGTTCACGTCGTTCGCCGGCGGCAAGCCCGACCTCTACGTCGTACCGGCGCTGGGCGGCAAGCCGCGCATCCTGTCGGCGCAACCAGGCCTCAACATGGGCGCCGCCTATTCGCCCGACGGCAGCAAGATCGCGCTCACGCTCTCGAAGGACGGCAACAGCGAGATCTACCTCCTCAACACCAACGGTCAGGTGATCAAGCGGCTGACCAACGAGACGCACGCCATCGACACCTCGCCCACCTTCTCGCCGGACGGCTCGCGCATCGCCTTCATCAGCGACCGCCACGGCAACCCGCAGATCTGGGTCATGAGCGCCGACGGCTCGGGGCAGAAGAAGCTGACGCGCAAAGGCAACTACAACCAGACGCCGACGTGGTCGCCGAACAAGGACACGCCGCTCATCGCCTTTACCGCGCGCGACGAGCGCATGGCCTACGACATCTTCACCATCAACCCCGACACCGAGCAGTACGGGGCGCGCATCACCGAGGGGCACGGCTCCAATCAGCACCCGTCGTGGGCGCCGAACGGCCGCGCCATCACGTACGAGTCGTCGCGCGGCGGCGTCTGGATCTCGACCGCCGATGGGCGCACCGAACGACAGGTCTATCGCGGCAGCGCGCTGGCGCCGCAGTGGTCACCGTCGCTGCGTCGCTGATGCGCGTCGCGGCGATCGACGTCGGCACCAACACCGCGCTTCTCACCATCGCCGATCTCGACGGCACGGCGGCGGTCGCCGTCGAGGAGCGGGCCGAGATCGTGCGGCTCGGCGAAGGGCTCGACCGCACGCACCGGCTCGCCGCGCCGGCCATCGCGCGCACGCTCGGGGTGCTGCACGGGTTTGCCGAGCGCATCGAGGCGCTCGCCTGCGACCGGGTCATCGCGGTCGCGACCGAAGCGGTGCGCAAGGCGATCAACGGCGGCGACTTCACCAGCGGCGCCGACGCCATCCTCGGACGCTTCGCGACGGAGCTGCAGGTGATCGACGGCGAGCGCGAGGCGCGGCTCTGCTGGCGCGCGGTGGCGATGTCGTTTCCCGCGCTCGAGGGGCCGCGTACCGTCGTCGACATCGGCGGCGGCTCGACCGAGCTCATCGTCGGCACCAGCGAGGTCGAGGCGGTGGTGTCGCTGCCCATCGGCTCGGTGCGCCTGACCGAGCGGCTCCTCGGCAGCGACCCGCCCAGCGCCGACGAGCGCGCGCGCCTCTGGGCCGCCGTCGACGAAGCGCTCGCCGGAGCGCCGGCACCGCGCGGCACGCTGGTCGGGCTCGCCGGCACGGTGACGACGCTGTCGGCGATGGCGCAGTCGCTCGTGACCTACGACGGCGCGCGCGTGCACGGCTCCCGGCTGTCGCGCGCCACGGTCGACGAGCTGGTCGAGCGGCTCGGCACCACGCCGCTCGCCGACAAGCTACGCACCCCGGGGCTCGATCCGAAGCGCGCCGACGTCATCTACGCCGGCGCCGTCATCCTCGCGCGCGTCATGGCCCGCGCCGGTGCCGCGGAATGCCTGGTCAGCGACCGCGGCATCCGTTGGGGCCTCCTCTACGAAGCCGCCGCGTAGGCCGGTCGGGAGCCGGCGAGCTACTCGGCAGGCTCGGGGACGACGACGGGGCCGCAGTGCTGCTTGAGCGCCTCGCGGAGCAGGTCGAGGTGCACCGACCGCTTCGACATGCGCCGGACATTATTGGACGACAGGCGGATGGGGATGGTGGCCAGCGGGTACTGCGCGCCGAGCTGCGCCATGGCCTCGAGGCCTTCCTTCATGAGCGTGTCGAGCAGGATGAGACAGGGGCGCGCGATGCGCTCGAGCAGCCGCTTCGCCTCGACCAACGAGCGCGCGGTCGCGACCTTGTAGCCGAGGCGTTCAGCCAGCCGGCGGACGGACTCCTGCAGGTTTTGATCGTCCTCCAGTACCAACACCAGCTTGCTGCTGCCCATGCCGGAGGGTTTTTACAAATGGCGAGCCATCTGCCATTTCGTAACTCAGACGTGAGTGACTATTGTCGCCGCCACCCCGTGACAAAACTGCACATCGCGGGTTGAGTAACCTTTCGAAATGTCTGCCATCTCTCGTGGCTTCGCCCTTGCTGAGCGCGCCGGGCCGGAGGATCCGATTGATGCGTCAGCGTCCGACCGCTTGCTTGCTCTTCGTCCTGGCACTCGCCGGCTGTTCCGCCGGAGTTCTCAAAGATGGCACCGCACAGGTACGGGACGACGACCTCACGTCCGTTGGCGGTGTCACCAAGCAGATCGATTGGGAGAGCTTCGTCTACGTCGCGACCGACGCGGATGCGGGCGTCGTGCAACAGGTGATCGCCCGACAGGTCAAATCGTCACTCGGGTCGCTGCGCGAGCTCGGCATCGGCATCAGCGATCGCGGCGCGCTACACAACCTCGACCCGGCTGGCTGGACGCGCGAGCTCGTCAACGTCATCGATGCGTCAACGGGGCGCGCGACCGGGCCGGTGCAGCGCGTGCGCTATCACTACCGCGACACGGCGCTCGTGCAGAAGAGCCAGGACCCCGGGGCGGCCGTCAGCTTCACCATGCTCTTCGGCGACTACGTCAGCGGATCGGCGGCGCTGCAGCCGGCGTGCGTCGACGAAGCGACCGACGGCGATTCGTTGTGGTACCACTTCGCGCCGCGCCGCTCGGCCTGCGCGCGCGCCATCACGACCGAGACGGCGACCATCAACGCCGACCTGGCGCGCCTGCCGCCCGCGTCGCCCTCGTCGGTCGGCCAGATGCCGCTGTCGGACGCGCAGCGACGGTTCGTCGGGGTCCGCGCCAAGCTGACGCCCATCGTGGCGGCGCCGGTGAAGTACCCCGAGTATGACCGGCTGTGGGGCTTCGGCAGCGATCGGCAGAAGGTGGTCGTCTACGCGTTCGTCGGGGTCGAGTCGAACGAACGCGACTCGCATGACCTCGGCGCCATCGAGTTTCAGCGCCTCCTGCGCACGCTGCGCGGCCAGTTCGGCGGCAAGCTGCAGGTGACCGCGACGCAACCGTTCGCGCTCTTGCTCGACTTCTACGTCGACGGCAACAAGCTCGACGGCGTGACCTTCGACGACGTGGCGCGCTGGATGATCGACGGCACCGGCTACCCGGCCGCGGTCGGCTCGGACGCGCAGAAGATCGAGGCGCTGAAGCAGCAGGTGATCGATCGCTTCAGCGAGCGCTGGATCTATTGGACCGTGCCGGCGACGGTGACGCTGGCCGGACAGACGCGCCAGATGACCGTGGAGCTGCGCACGTTCTGGGGCAAGGAGGACGGCGACGCCGATTCGAAGCAGCACGCCGAGTGGCGCTACCTCGAGGCGTTCTGGCACGGCGACGTGTTCGCGTACGCCGGACACAGCCACTTCGGACACGGCCCGCTCGAGCCGACCAACTACTCGGGCGCCAACTTCCCCGATCGCTACCAGGTCATGCTGGTCAACTCGTGCCTCTCGTACAACTACTACGACCTCGACTTCATCCAGATGCACGCCGGCGGATCGCGCAACCTCGACGTCGTGATGAACGGGCTGCCCGCCTACTGGAACGGCATGGGCGAGTCGACGGCGAAGTACCTCGTCGCGCTCCTCGACGGCACGAACAAGTCGTGGAGCCAGCTCCTCGACGCCATGCGCATCGACCTGGCGTGGGGCGAGCGCGGCTACGAGCCGATGCGCGGGGTCAACGGCGAGCTGGACAACAGCTTCGACGGCAGCCGCGCGCCCATCACCGTCGCGTACTAGCAGGAACCTGCCAGGAGCGATCAGCCGCGCCGCTTGGCGACCTTGACCGGCTGCATGAACTTGCCGAGATCGAAGCGGATCGGATCGTCCTCGGCGGCTGCGACGGGGGCCCACAGGTCGCCGAGCTTGCGCAGGCGCGCCGGCACGTCGTGCAGCGTGAAGTCGGCCATCTCGACCCGCGGCAGCTCCTTCCACGTCACCGGCGTCGAGACGCTCGCTTCGGGCGTCGGCCGCACCGAGTAGATCGAGGCCAGCGTCGAGCCCCAGCGGTTCTGGTTGTAGTCGACCAGCACGCGGCCGGCCGGGCGCTTGGCGCGCACGTAGACCGCGGTCATGAGCTGCGGATATCTCTTGGTGAGCTCGACGGAGACGGTCTTGGCGAAGGTCCAGACCTGCTTCTGCACCGGGCCGCGCTTGATCGGCACGTAGACGTGCACGCCCTTCGATCCCGAGGTCTTCACGAAGGTCGGCATACCGAGGCCGCGCAAGGTCTCGTCGAGGAGCAGCGCCGTCTCCTTGACGGCCTCGAAGGGCGCCTCGCCGGGGTCGAGATCGAAGTGGACGTAGTCGGGGCGGTCGACGTCGTCCTTGCGCGCGTACCACTGGTTCAGATCGATGCAGCCGAGGTTGATGCACCACATCAGCGACGCGACATCCTGGATGATCGGAAAATCGATCACGTTGCCCGAGTCGTGATCGATGGCGACGGTCTCGATCCAGTCGGGCCGCGGCGATGGCGCGCGCTTCATGAAGAAGAACTCGCCGGCCGCGCCGTGCGGATAGCGCTTCATGACCATGGCGCGGTCCCGCAAGTGCGGCAACAGCCACTCGGCGACGTCGACGTAATACTGGATCAGATCGCCCTTGGTGATGTCGGGCCAGAAGGGCTTGCCGAGGTTGGTGAGCTTGACCTTCTTGCCGTCGATCTCGACGACGGCGTCACCGGCATTCGGGATCGCTCGCGCCCGTCTGGCCATCGTCCTCAATATAGGTTATAGGCGGTCGCATGAATCAACGCATCGTCGCCCTGTCGCTGATCCTCGTCGCTGGCTGTCACGAAAAGGCTGCCGGCCCTGCCGCGCCCATCGCCTCGAACCCGCCGGCGCCGGTCGAGACCGGCATCGACGAGAGCGCCGTCGACACCTCGGTCAATCCGTGTGACGACTTCTACCAGTACGCCTGCGGCAACTGGATCAAGCGCACCGAGATCCCGGCCGACAAGGCGCAGTGGGGCCGCGGCTTCTCGGTCATCGACGATCGCAACCAGAAGGAGCTGCGCGCCATCCTCGAGTCCGCCGCCAAGGGCGAGGGCGACCCCAAGCTGGGGGCCTTCTGGCAGAGCTGCACCGACGAGGCGGCCATCGAGGCCAAGGGCCCGGCGGAGCTGAAGGCGCAGCTGGCGCGCATCGACGCGATCAAGGACCTGCCGTCGCTGATCAAGGAGGTGGCGCGCATCCACCTCGGCGTCGGCAACCCGCTCTTCGAGTCGGGGCAGGAGCAGGACTTCAAGGATGCGACGCAGGTGGTGGCGGTGCTCGATCAGGGCGGCCTCGGCCTGCCCGATCGCGACTACTACGTCTCGTCGACGGGCAAGTTCCCCGAGATCAAGAAGCAGTACCAGGCGCACCTCGAGCGGATGCTGGCGCTGGCCGGCGAGCCGCCCGCGCAGGCGTCGAAGGACGCGGCCACGGTGTTGCGCATCGAGACGGCGCTGGCGACGGCGTCGATGTCGCGCGTCGACCGTCGCGACCCGAACAAGATCTATCACCGCCTCGAGCTGGCCGGCATCGAGAAGACGGCGCCGAAGTGGAATTGGAAGCTCTACCTGGCGGAGATGGGCGTTCCGCACGTCACGCAGATCAACGTGCGCTCGCCCGAGTTCTTCGCGGCGCTGTCGAAGGAGCTGACGCGGTCGTCGCTCGCCGATTGGAAGACCTATCTGCGCTGGCACCTCATCAAGGACCTGGCGCCGGTCCTGTCGAAGGCGTTCGTCGACGAGAACTTTGCCTTCTACGGCAAGACGCTGCAGGGCACGACCGAGATCGAGCCGCGCTGGAAGCGCTGCGTGCAGCGCATCGACGCCAGCCTCGGGTTCCAGCTGGGCCAGGAGTTCGTCAAGAAGACGTTCGGCGCCGACGGCAAGAAGCTGACGCTCGACATGGTCAAGCAGGTCGAGGCGGCCATGAACACGAACCTCGACGGGCTGTCGTGGTTCGACGATGCGACGCGCAAGCAGGCGCACGAGAAGCTGTCGGCGATCGACAACAAGATCGGCTATCCCGACAAGTGGCGTGACTACAGCGCGCTCGAGGTGACCAAGGACTCGTTGGTGCAGAACGCGATCGCGGCTACCACGTTCGAGACCCGCCGGCAGATGGCGAAGATCGGCAAGCCTGTCGACCGCAGCGAGTGGCTGATCACGCCGGCGACGGTGAACGCGTATTACGAGCCGTCGATGAACGAGATGGTCTTCCCGGCCGGCATCCTGCAGCCGCCCTTCTTCAATCGCGCGGCCGCGGCGCCGGTGAACTACGGCGCCATCGGCATGGTCTACGGCCACGAGCTGACGCACGGGTTCGACGATCAGGGGCGGCAGTTCGACGCCAAGGGCAACCTGCGCGACTGGTGGACGGCGCCGGTGGGCAAGGAGTTCGACAAGCGCGCGCAGTGCGTGGTCGATCAGTACAACGAGTACGTCTCGGTCGACGATCTGCACGTCAACGGCAAGCTGACGCTGGGCGAGAACATCGCCGACATCGGCGGCATGAAGCTGGCGCACGCGGCGTGGGTCAAGGAGCGCGGCGCGCAGCCGAAGCGTTACGGCGCGCGCAGCGACGACCAGCTGTTCTTCCTCGGCATCGCGCAGTCGTGGTGCACCAAGCGCCGGCCGGAGATGGCGCGCCTGCGTGTGACGACCGATCCGCACTCGCCGCCGCAGTACCGCATCAACGGGCCGATGTCGGATCTGAAGGAGTTCTCCGACGCCTTTCAGTGCAAGGCGGGGGACAAGATGGTGCGGCAGTATTCGTGCGTCGTCTGGTAATCAGCGAACGGCTACAGCGTAATCTCGCGGGCTAGCTTCTCGGAGAGGAGGCGGGAGAGCGTCGAGCGGAGCTCGTCTTTGGACGTGCGCCATTCGACGCGGCCCGCGTCCTCCTTGGGGCCGAAGTGCCAGGCCTGGCGGAAGGCGGCCATCCAGATCTCACCGGCGGCGTGGTGGCTGTTGATGATGATCTTGGCGTCGTCGGCGAGCGTCAGCGTGAGGACGCCCTGCGAGAGCTCGACTTCCAGCTCGTCGGGATCGTAGTCGGCGAGGCTCTTCTCGAGGTGGCGCAGCTCGGCGTCGGCGATGAGGTCGAAGTGATCTTGCATGCCCATGCGACGGACCGTACTCGATCCGCGCATGGGCATCTAGAGCCGGGTTAGCGCGTCTTCAGATACTCGGTGAGCGCGTGCTTGTCCGACGGCCACAGCCAGGCGCCGTAGTAGTGGCCCTGGTTCTCGGCGAGGTCGGGGCAGAAGTTCTCGAGCGGGTTGTTGGGATTGAGGTTGGCGAACAGCGCCACCGGCGTGCCGGCGGGCAGGGTCACGTTGCCGATGGGCGTCGGCACTTCGATCGAGTCGGTGGTCGACTGGATCGAGCCGACGATGTCGCGCGAGAGCGGATTCAAGAGCTCGCCCATCGCCTCTTCGTAGGCGGCCACGCGGCCGGCGACGCTGGAGTCGCCGGTGAAGACGCCGAGGCGGTTGTTGTGGAGGAACGGCGCCGTCGCCCAGATGCCGAGCAGCGGCACGTCGCGATAGTAGCCGGGCCCGCCGGTGGGGCGCGCCTTGTACTGATCCGAGGAGAACTGCGCCCAGATGTGGCCGTCCTGCCAGTTCGACGTCTTGGAGCGGCAGGAGTTGGTGCCGATCTCGTCGGCGGGATGGATCAGATCGTCCGACGCGACCGCGCCGCCGTGGCACGACGCGCACTGCTGGTTGAAGACCTGCTTGCCGCGGTTGATGGTCGCCCGGTCGGCGAGCAGCGCCTGGCCGCCGGGAGCCGCTGCCAGCGACGGTGGCGTGGTGGTGTTCATGAACTTGCACATGTTGACCACCGCCTCCTTGGCCTTGTTGAAGTCGGGGCACACGGCGGCGCACTCGGCCTGATCGATGGGGGTCTGCGATCCGCCGGGCCCGTTGGCGAGGTGGCCGACCATGCACTCCTTGGCGCACATGCCGATGTTGAAGTAGACACGGATGGCGGCGGCCTCGCAGCCGGCGTCGTCCTCGCCGCCCTGGCCGGCGCGGTGCACGTGGCGCGCCTCGCCAGCGACGGTGAGATCGAAGAACGGCCGCTGACTCAGGTTGAACACCTGCGTGATGATGCCGGGGTTGTTGACGTGATCGCTCTCGATGGCGGTGGTGTCGACGGTGCCCGGCGCCCAGGTGTGGAACACCTGGTAGCGCGGATCGTGCGACGACAGGTGCGCGCCGAAGATCTTGCCCACGTTGATGTACTGGTTGCCGGTGGTGGCGTGGATGTTGGCCCACGCGGGGTGGTTCGGATCGGCGGGTGGGTTCTGCGCGTCGAGGCCGGCGTGGCACGACGCGCACGAGACGCCGACGATGATCGGCTTCTGCCCGGGCTGCCCGCGCAGCGGGTTCAAGAATTTGCGCACACCGACGATGCCGGCCGAGGCGCCGTTGTACGATCCGATCTGCGCGTCGTCGGCGCAGCGGTCGAGGCCGCCGGTGGTGGCGTCGCCCTGGACGCAGTCGGGATCGTTGAGCACGCCGAACTCGTTGAAGCGGGTGTTGCGGTCCGAGACCAGCACGGTGTCGAACCCGAGCGCGAGATTGAATGGCGGGCCGGGGAGGATGAGGCTGAAGAATTTTTCGCCGCCGAACGTCGCGTTGAACCAGGTCGTGCGACCCTCGAGCTCAGGCCCGCTCAAGGCCGCGGTCGCCGTCGACGAAGAGTCGTCGATGCCGACTTCACCGGCACACCCCGCCGCCGCTGCTACCGCCAACAACGCTGCTACCAGGCTGGTCTTGCGCATGGAGCCCTCCTTGGTGCGTAGTCGCCGATCGTCCGACGATGACCGTCGCGCCGCGTCGGTGTAGGCGTCAACATGTAAGACCTGTCCCATGCGCCACGTGCGAAAGTGGGTCGCGTATTGCGTGGTCGTGTGCCGCGCGGTGCGAAATGGCCGATAGTTCAAATACGGGAGGTGTGGAAGAAATGTACGCCTGGGTCTCGCTTCGATATCTGGTGCCGCAGGGGCGCATCGACCAGACGGTGGATCGTCATCGCGCCTATCTGCGCGGGCTGAAGGAGCGTCGCAAACTGGTCGCGTCGGGTCCGCTGATTCCGCGCACCGGGGGAGCGCTGCTCTTGCGCGCCGACGATGATGACGAGCTGGCCGCGCTGGTGGCCGGCGATCCGTTCGCGCTGGAGGGGCTGGTCGAGCACACGGTCTATCGCTGGGCGCCCAACATCGGCGTCGAGGGGCTCGACGGGCTGTAGCCGATGCGTTACCGTTTTTCGCTGCCCGTGCGCCGCTCGTCTCGAATGATTCTGACTGGTTTGCTGCTGGCGCTGGCTGTTCCGGCCGACGCCTCGAAGCCACGGCTGCGCCTCGAGCGCATCGACGCGAGCGAGTTCGAAAACGACGGCACGGTGCGGGTGTTCGCCTCGGTGGTAGAGCTGGAAGGCAACATCGATGACGGCCGGGCGGGGCCGATGTTCCGCCTCAAGATGAACGGCAAGGTCGTCGGCAAGCCGGAGAAGGGGCAGCAGTTCCAGGGCGCGAACGAGGCGCTCGACCTGGTGCTCATCGTCGAGGCGTCGGCGCTCTACGGGCCGAAGAAGATCGTCGCCCCGCCGCCGCCGCCGCCGCTGCCGAAGGGGCAGAAGCCGCCCCGTCCGCCCAAGGCGCCGAAGGGTGGCAAGGCGGCGACGGGCAAGGGCAAGAAGCTGGCGCCCGAGCAGCACAAGCAGCAGGTCGTCGACTCCGGCGGGGGCGAGCCGCTGGAGAAGGTCAAGGACGCGGTGCATGCCCTGCTCGAGTCGCTGTCGCCGAAGGTGCGCGTGCTCTTGATCGAGTACGGCGGCGATCTGGTGGCGCACGCGCCGTTCAAGCCGGCGGGGGCGGTCAGCGGCGACGTCGACGAGCTGCTCCCCGACGGCGAAGCGGGCGATCTGGCGCTGACGCGCGCCATCAGCGCCGGGCTGGTGGAACTCGGCCGGCCGCGGCCCGACGGCAAATCGGCACGGAGGCTGATCGTCGTCGTGTCCGACGGGCTCAATTCGCAGATGGACCGCAAGACGTTCAAGATCCTCGGCGACGCGGCGGCGCGGGCGCGCGTGCCGATCCACACCATCGCCTTTTCGCCCAACGACGAGCGCGGCCCGCTGCTCAACCTGGGCGAGATGTCGAAGCGCTCCAACGGCACCTTCCGCTGGGCGCGGACCGCCGACGATCTGCGCGGGCAGATCGAGACGCTCGGGGACGAGCTGAACAAGCAGTACGTGCTGACGTTCAAGATCGATACGCGGTCGCTCGAGCACAAGCGGTTCGAGCTGGTGTGCGAAGATCTGGTGTCCAATCCGCTGGTCTATGATTCGTCGGGCGGGTCGTTCGGCTACGCGCCGGCGACGCGGCCGCTGGTGCCGTGGTGGTTGTGGGCCATCGCCGGGCTGGTGCTGTTCGGCGGCGGCGCGGCGGTGGTGCTGGCGCGCGCGCGGCCGAAGGCGAAGAAGCAGATGAAGTTCTCGCCGTATAAGGCAGCTGACAGCCGACCGCCGAGCGCCGACGGTGCGGGTTCGGCGGCACGGGGGGCGATACCGAGCGCGGCGAGAGCGAGCGGGCCGGTGGGCAGCGGACCCGTGGGCAGCGGACCCGTGGGCAGCGGACCCGTGGGCAGCGGACCGGTGCGACCGAGCGGCGTCGTGCCGGAGGCGGCGGTCGTGCGGGCGCCGACGAGCGGCATCTTGATCGTCGTATCGGGCGCGCTCGCCGGGCAGCGCGTCACCGTCGGTGCGCAGCCGGTGACCGTGGGCAAGGGACCCTCGACGCTGCAGATCAGCGACGACCCGACGGTGTCGACGCGCCACGCGGAGCTGGCGCTGCGCGGGGGCGCCTTCGTCGTCACCGATCTGGGCTCGACCAACGGCACCTTCCTGAACAGTCAGCGCATCACGCAGCCGACGCGCATCAGTGACGGCGATCTCTTGCGCTTTGGAAACACGCAAATGAAATTCAGGACGGAGTAGTCGTGGGCCAGGGCTCTTCCATCATCGTCTGCGGACAGCGCTACGACGTCGGTCAGCGCGTCATCACGTTCGAGGACGATCCGAGCATCAGCGCGTACACGGCGCACCGCACCGACAAGCCGTCGGAGGTCGTGCCGTTCGCGCCCGCCAAGGGCATGGCGGGGATCAGCCAGCGCTGGCGGCCGCGGCGGCTCACCGGCGGCGATCGCGGGCTCGAGCGGCTCAAGCAGATCGTGCGCCAGTTCGTGGTGCACCACGACGGCTGCCAGGATTCACGCACCTGCTTCCACGTCCTGCACAACGAGCGCGGGCTGTCGGTGCACTTCCTCATCGACAACGACGGCACCATCTTCCAGACGCTCGACCTCCTCGACTGCGCCTTCCAGGCGGCGGGCGTCAACGAGATCTCCGTCGGTGTGGAGCTGGCCAATCGCGGCGACGCGATGCGCTTTCCCAACGACTATCACGGCAAGCGCGACAAGCTGACCTGCCGCATCAACGGCCACCAGTTCCTCGCTTACGCCTACACGCCCGCGCAGATGGCGTCGATGATCTCGATCGGCAAGACGCTGGCGCGCATCTTTCCCAACCTGCCGCAGGTCTATCCGCTCGGCGGCGACGCCGACCAGTCGTGGGGCACGCTGCGCGGCGACGTGCGCGAGTACGCCGGATATCTCGGCCATTATCACGTCACCGATCAGAAATGGGATCCCGGTCCGTTCGATTTCAAATTCTTCGCCAGCAAGATCCGCGGGCGCATGGTCTTTCCCGTCGTGCTGAGCGGCGACAAGCCCGACGTCCCCGACGAGCCGGACAAGGCGGAGGAAATCGCCGCTTCGTTATTCGAGAATAACGAAAACGAGGGCGAAGGCGGTTATTACCCGGTCGGTCCCTATGGCCAGTCGCGCCTGTGGCACGGCGGC
>JAQBQH010000159.1 GCA_028287105.1 Myxococcales bacterium | reverse complement strand
CGCGTCGCGCGCAGCGCGACATCAGCGGGTCCGCTGGAGGAGCACGCCGCGCAGCGGCGACTGCGACGGATTCCGACGCCGGCAGCGCGCCTTGCTACCTCCGCGACCCCAGCCGTCTTTTCGCTTACCTGACCGGCATCGCCGCTAGCGGAGATCGGGCATCCCGCCGGTGATCACGCGGTAGAGGAAGACCAGCTGCGAGGCTCCGATCGGCAGGACGTGATAGGTGAACTCGACCTTCTCGCCCGGCTCTTTTTCGATCTCTCCCTCGACGGTGCGTCCGGGCAAGATCCCATTGAGGCCGATGAGGACGCGCAGCGTCTTCGACAGGTGGCGAAGCGCGAGCGCATCGGTGATCACGAGACCGTAGCCGAAGTGGAAGCCCTTGCCGTAGGCGCCGCGGCCGCGCCCCGCCAGCTTGGCTCCCGGCACCTCGACGCGCGCACGCGTGACGTCGACGGCAAGTCCGTTGACGCGCGCCTCCACGAGGCCGCGGTAGAACGGCGACTCCAGCAGGTAGCCGCGCGCGTTGCGGACGCTCAGTGTGCCGACGACGCCCCCGCCGGCAAGACGCCCACCGGCGGCGAGATCGAAGGTCCCGCGCACCCGCGCCCTACTCTGCCCGACCACGGAGAGGTCGAACGAGTCGAGGTGGCCCACCAGACGGAAACGCCGCGCAGGGAAGGCGACCTGGCCGCGCAGGTCGGCTGTGCTCGGACCGGCGTCGAGCCTCAACGCGAGGTCGAGCGCGTCAAGCGGCCCGTCGACGGTTCCGTGGATACGAAGCGGCCACATCGGAGCGACTGCCGGCCAGAGCTCGTGGACCAGCGCCGGCGCGAGCACCAGCTCATCGAGCGAAGCAGTCAGCCGATCGCGGCCGAAGCGGACGGCGCCGCGAGCCTGGCTCTCGCCGAGGTGCGCCTCGACACCCGACAGCTGCAGGGCCCCGTCGCTGCGTCGCAATCGCCCGGCTAAAGTGGCGCGCCCGAGGTTGGTGGTCGCCTCGGCCTGGACCGAGAGATCGGCGGGCGCACCGTCGATCTCGGCGCGCCCGACCCACGCGTTCGGTGGCCGCCAGCGCAGCACGTGCGCGACCAACTCGGGCGAGAGCGCCATGGCGGCGACGCGCGCAGAGACGTGCGGCCCGCCGGCCGCGCCTTGCCGCACGTAGGTCAGGTCGCCGGTCCAGCGACTATCGGCGAGGGAGACGGTGGTGCCGCGGAGCCCGATCCGCTCGGGAGCCCATTGTAGATGTCCGCGCACGGCGAGCCTCGGCCGGCTGCCGTCGCCGCCGAGTCGCCCCGACAGCCGCTCGATCATCGCATCGCCTCTCCGGGCCAGCCGAACCCGGCCCGCTCCGTCGAGCTGATCGAAGGTCCGGCTCCCCACCGCCATGCGACCGCTGGCGACCGTCACGTCGGCGACGAGCGCATGGTTCACCCAGTGGCCGTCGAGCGACCCTGTCGCCGAGACCGTGATCGGCGGCGCGCCGGCCGTTACTCGCGCGAGCTGCAGATTGTCGACGACGACGCGGGCCCGGCCACGTCGCGCCCGCACGTCGCAGCGAGCGCGCACCAGGATCCGCGAGTCGGCCAAGCTGGCCCGCGCCTGGATGCCGAGAGCGCCCGGCGCGCCGTCTAGCTCGACCCGCGCCTGGACGAGCGCCGTCGTCCGCAGCCCGAGCAGACGCGCCTCGGCCGGCGCCAGACGAAGGCTCATCGAAGAGCGAAGCACTCGCGTTCCGGCAACGCCGCTTCCGACGAGCCTGCTGTCGCCGATCGCGGCGTCGAACGTCGGCACGACCAGAACCGCTCCGCGGATTCGGGCACGCGTGTGCAAGCGAAGCGGCCGCGGCCCGCCGGCGAGTCGGGCATCGACGGAGACGACGCGACGTGGGCCGTCAATCAGCGCGCGCACCGTCAGCGCGCGTCGATCCTGCGCCGCATGGGCGAGGGCACGCAGCTGGCCGGGCGCGCCCTCCACGCGACCGCGGATGCGCAGCGGACTGCGTCCACCGATGAGCCTGGTCGCCATCGGCGCCGACAGCGTGAGCTCGTCGATCTCGCCTTCGACCCGCCCTGGCGTGTAGAAGACCTCTCCCCTGCCGCGCACATCGCCGTGGTGATCGATCGCGAACCGCGTCGCGACCCACGCACGCTGTGCGTCGCCCCAACCGACGACGCCGTAGGCCGTCCATCGCGTCGCGCCGAGCTGCGCCGAGATCGCGCGCACGTCGAGATTGGAGCGGGTGCGCAGCCTGGCGGTGCCGTTTACATGCTCGAATGTGGCGGCCTTCCAGGTCAGCCGTCCATCCTGCGCAACGATCTGCTCGATGGTCGTGTTCTTCGACGGGGCGCCCGGTGCTCCCGAGGGTCGCGTCCGCCACGTGCCGCGGTCGAGCATCACTACGGGGCGGCAGGCGGTCAGCTCCTCCAGCTGATGTCGACGCAAGAGCGCGAGCGGGCGCCAGCGCGCCGACATCCAGTCCGCTCGCCCGATCACCTCGCCACGCGGATTGCGCACGGTGACCGGCTCGGCTCGCAGTCCGCTGATCACGTCGCCGCTCAATCGACCGACCGACACGGTGCCGGGAATGCGCTCGTTGAGCAGGCGCGTGAGCACGCGCTCGACGGTGCGGTGGCCAGGCCCCGTGCGCACCCAGGCGGGCAAGGCACAGACGGTCAGACCGACGGCGAGCGCGACGGCACCCATCATCCGCGCGGTCCAGCGCAATAGCCGCTTTGGATAAGTCACCGACGAAGAGCGCCTGCACCGAGCAGGCCGGAGCGTGGCAGCGCCGTCGATTGCGCGCCCGCGGCCTCGGCCTACCTGTCTGGCCAAGGGGGCCGATCATGAAGCGGTGGGGATGGGTAATCTTGGGTTTGGCGGCGGCCGGCTGCGGGCACGAGCAGACGACCGGTAACGCCGTCAACAGCTGGTCGACGCCGGTTGGCTATGGGTCGATCCCGACGGAGGCGGTGCGCCGGCTCGATCCCACGTCGCCGCCGACGCTCCCGAAGAAGGGTGCCGCGCGCCAGGTCTACCTCGAGGAGCAGGCGCCGATACAGGCGCTCGAGGCCGAGGCAGGCGTCGCGCCGCCCGTCGAGCGCGGCAGCGCCTTGCCGCCCGAAACGGTGGCACCGCCGGAGACGCTGCCGCCGCCTGCCGACGTGACGCCGCCGCCGGCGCCGAGCGACCTGCCGCCGTAAGCGAGCGCTCCGGCGAGCTACTGGATCGCCTTCAGCAGCGCCAGGCCGATGGCGCCCTGGCCGAGGAAGGACGGGTGCTTGTCGCAGCTGCCGTCGGCATTCTTCGCGAGCAGGCCGAGCTCACATGGCTGCTTGCCCGAAGACTGCACCGCCGCGCCAAATACGCTGAAGACGTCGACGAGCTTCACGCCGCCGAGGGCCGGCGTGCTCGCCACCTGCGCGAGGGCCTGGTTGAGCCCCGCCACGGCCTGCGTCTCCGGATTGGCCGGGTCGTAGACGGTCGCGTAGTAGTTCACGAGCGCGATCTGCTTGGTGTAGCCCGCCTGACGAAGCGCACCGATGGCCGTCCCCACGTTGTGCGCCGTGTTGCCGAGCGTGGCCGGAAGGGCTGCGCCCACGCACTGCGCAACGCAGTTGGCGCCGAGCTGCGCGAGGCAGGCCGGCGGATTGGCCGACGCGAGACACCCTGCGTAGCCGGCGGCGAAGCAGGCCGACTGTTGAACCGCGGCGGTGCAGCTATCCTGCAGGATGAGCACGTCGTTGGCACCGACCTGCAGGGTGATGAGATCGGTCGTCGGGTTGTGCCCAAGGTAATCGAGCGCGAACTGCAGCTGGCTCTCTGCTGCGCTCGAGTACTGGACCTTCATGGGATGCGCGGCCCGCCAGCTACGACAGCCGTGATCCGGGAGCGCCACACTCAGCAGGCTGCCGCTCGACTCGCCGTAGCAGGAGGCGTTGGCGACCGGCTCCCGGCGCTTGGCGGCCACCCCTTCCGGGTAGGCGGGAAAGTTTTTTGCGCTGGAGGGATCGATCTGCGGCTGGTATCCGAACGAGACCGAATCACCGAGCGCCAGGTAGCGCCCGCTCGACAGCGCCCCCTCGGCGCCCGTCTGGTCATCGGTCGAGACCTCTCCGCCCGCACAGCCGGGCGCCGTTACAACGAACAGCAGTGCCAGCATTCCGTGTAGACGGTTCATCTTCAGCCCTCCCGAAAATCACTATTCGCCCGTCGACATGTAAGCGTAAAGAAGTAAGACGTGCGGCCTGCCTCACATTTCCTACGTGGCCGATCGTCGCTGTACCGGTGATGCCGCTACGCGTCCGCTGATCCCCGCGATCGTCGCAGCGGCGCCCGCGCCGCCGCCATTCCTTGGTCCCGTGAGCGGGGTGAAGTACCGTAGGCGCGGGCCCAGTCTTTCGTCCTGGGTCGTCGGGGGAACGGCCGAATGGTCTTCAACTCGCTCACCTTCGTGGTGTTCTTCGCCTGCGTGCTCGCGCTGCACTCCATGCCGTTCGGCTGGACCACCAAGAAGGTCAACCTGCTGGTCGCCAGCTACCTGTTCTACGCGGCGTGGAATCCGCCGTTCGTGATCTTGCTCTGGGTGTCGACGGTGCTCGACTGGTACGCCGCGCAGAAGCTGGTGCACGCGGAGAAGCCGTCGGTCCGCCACTTCTGGATGCTGCTGTCGGTGATCGCCAACCTCGGCATGCTCGGCTACTTCAAGTACGGCGCCTTCGTGCTGGCCAATTTCACCGCCTTGCTCTCGTCGCTGGGCGTCGCCTACCACCCACCTGCGTTCGACGTCGCGCTCCCCGTCGGCATCTCGTTCTACACCTTCGCGACGATGTCCTACACGCTCGACGTGTACTTGCGCCGCGCCAAACCGGCGACGAGCTTCCTCGACTATGCGCTGTTCGTGACCTTCTTCCCGCACCTGGTGGCCGGGCCGATCATGCGGCCGACCGAGCTGGTGCCACAGTTCGCCGAGCCGCGCCGGGCCACGCCCGACATGCTGCGCTTCGGCCTGGCGCTGATGACGCTGGGCCTGTTCCAGAAGATCGTGCTCGCCGACAGCTTCCTCGCCCGGGCCGCGGAGATGATCTACGACGGGGACAAGATTCCCGGCGCGCTCGACTCGTGGGTCGCGACCATCGCCTTCAGCGGTCAGATCTTCTGCGACTTCGCCGGCTACTCGACCACTGCGATCGGCGCCGCGATGTGCCTGGGCTTCGCCATGCCCGACAACTTCCGCTTCCCCTACGCCGCGATCGGCTTCTCCGATTTCTGGCGGCGCTGGCACATCACGCTGTCGGCGTGGCTGCGCGACTACCTCTACATCCCGCTCGGCGGCAACCGCCACGGCGCGGCGCGCACGTACGCCGCGTTGATGACGACGATGCTGCTCGGCGGCCTGTGGCACGGCGCCAGCTGGACGTTCGTCATCTGGGGCGGGCTGCACGGGTTGTATCTGGCAGTCGAGCGGCTGTTGCGCTCGCGCTTCGCTGGTTATCGCCCCGGGCCCTCGATGTTGGTCGTGCTGGGCCTCATGACGTACACCCTGATCAACGTGACCTGGGTGTTCTTCCGCGCGCACACCTTTGGCAAGGCCTGGATCGTGCTGGGCGGCATGTTTGGACAGAACGCGAGGGCTGCGCCCATCCTGCCGACGGTGCACCTGGTCATGGTGACGATGATCGTCGGCGGCATCCTGTTGGCGCATTGGCAGATGCGCAACCGTACGCTGGAGTCGGCGGTCGCGCGCGTGCCGGCGACGGTCTTGTCGGGCGCGTGGGCACTCATGGCGTTCGCCATCGTGATGGCACAGGGGGATGGTCATGCCTTCATCTACTTCCAGTTCTGACCTCGCCGCCGAGGCGGAGCCGGCCGCGGAAGTGCGTCCAGGCTTCGTGCGTCTGACCGCCTCCGACCGACCGGGCGTGGCCCAGCCGGTGCCGATGCGCGACATCCCGCCGCAACCATGGAACCGGATCTTCGTGGGCGCGATGCTATCGGCCGCGCTGCTCGTCGCGGGCGCCGAGCTCTACTGGCGCAGCTACGGCGCGACGCCGAGCTATCGCAACAGCGACGGCGCCTGGGCGGCGCAGCGGCGTCGCATCGACCAGGGCGAGGGCGGAAAGACGGTGCTGATCGGATCGTCGCGGGTGCTGTTCGACCTGCAACTACCGGTATGGCAGAAAGAAGCCGGGCAAAGGCCCATCCAGCTGGCGCTCGAGGGCACGTCGGCACTGCCGGTGCTCGAGGATCTCGCCGACGATCCCAACTTCACTGGACGACTGCTGGTCGGCGTCACTCCGGCGCTCTTCTTCTCGGGTCGCGTCATGCGTGGCGGGGTGGTCAAATACTTCCACCGCGAAGGGCTGACGCAACGAACCGGCCAATGGCTGTCGAGCCGGCTGCTCGAGCCGTTCTTCGCGTTCGACGATCCCGACTTCGCGCTCGCCACGGTGGTGCAGCGCCAGCCCTGGCCGGCGCGTCCCGGCGCTCCGTCGCACATCGACGTGCGCAAGCTGTCGGTTTCGGATGCGGATCGCAACACCCATATGTGGAAAAAGGTCGAGAAGGACGCCGAGTATCGGGCGCTTGCTCGGAAGATCTGGACCCAGACGTTCGCGCCGCCCCCGCCCGATGCGTCAGCGCCGTCGCCGGCGGAGATGCAGCGGATCGCCGGCGAACAGATCAGCCGTGCCGCGGCGGCGGTGACCAAGCTGCGCGCACGGGGTGCGCAGGTGATCTTCCTGCGTTTGCCCAGCGCCGGCCCTTTTCTCGAATTCGAAAACCGGGTCACGCCGCGGGCGCAGACCTGGGACGTACTGCTGCAGCGCACCGGCGCGCCGGGGATCCACTTCGAGGACTACCCGCAGCTGCAGGGCTACACGCTGCCGGAGTGGTCGCACCTGGCGGCGTCCGAGGCCGAGCGGCTCACGGCGGCGCTGGTGCCGATCGTCGAGGCGGAGCTGCGGAGGCACCCGGTGGCGGCGCCCTGACGATGCGCGCTGATGGCTGCCGCTGGCGAGGTGGACCCGACTGCGCGCTCACCACGCTTGGCGGCGCCGTCGAATGTGCGAGCGCGAGACATGGTATGATGGACGGCGCGAGCGCCATGCCGAAACGAAAAGGCCCAGCACGTGTAGAGGAGGTTGCGGCGCTCAAGGCCGCAATGGGGGAGATCCTGCGGCAAGCGTCGCGGCGGTTCGAGGGGCAGAGCTGTCCGCGCTGCCTCGCGATCGAATCGCTCGCCACCGAGGCGCTCAGGTCCACCGAGCATGACGAGACCAGCCGGATCAGCTTGCCGCAGCTGAACGCCTTGCTCGATCGCAAGCGCAAGTAGCTCGCCGAGATTGTTGCCCGCGCGGTCGAGTGGGCGAACGATACGAGCCATGAACGCCAGCAGCAGCCGGGCCCGCTCCGACGCTTTCGAGATCGACGTCAACGTCGCGCCTGTCATGGTGCTACGCCTCAAGACTGCGAACACCGACCAGATCGACAAGGAGCTGCGCGCGCACCTCGCGTCGATGCGGCAGATGTTCCCGTTCCCCTACTCGCCCGTCGTCGTCGATCTGGCGGAGCTCGACGAGGCAAGCGCGTTGGAGCTGCCGCTCTACGATCTCGCCGAGCGGCTACGCGCGTGCAAGTTGATCCCGGTCGGCGCCGCCAACCTGCCACCGTCGGCGGTGTGGAACGCGGCCGCCGCCGGAATGGGGGTCGTGCAGCTCGGCACCTCCGGCGCGCGCCCCGTCGAGCCCGTGCCGCCGGACCCGCCGCGTGCCGACCCGCCCCGCGCCGACCCGCCCCATGAGGAGGCGCTACCGCCCGATCGTGCCGCGTCGACGGTGAAGGTGCGACAGCCGGTGCGCTCGGGCCAGGTGATCTATGCAAAGGGCGCCGACCTCGTCGTCCTGGCGCCGGTCAATGCCGGCGCGCAGGTGATTGCCGACGGCGATATCCATATCTACGGACCGTTGCGCGGCCGCGCGTTCGCCGGCGCGCAGGGCATGGCGGACGCGTCCGTATTCTGCCAATCGCTCGAGGCAGAGATGGTCGCGATTGCGGGTCAGTACCTGCTCTCGGACAAGATTCCGGCCGAGCACCGCGGCGCGCGGACGCGGCTGTACCTCGAGAACGGCCAGTTCCGCATTCAGCCACTGTAGCTCGTAACGATCGCACTGGCCGACACGCTTGGCTATCACGCGTGCGCCGTACCGCGATCGCGACGTCGGATCAGGAGCGGCCGGGCCGCGCTTGGACGGCCGCGCGCCGGCTGACGGTGGCCCAGACGACGGCGGCGAGCGCGGCGAACAGGGCGCCGGCCGCGCACACGCCGCGCCAACCGCCCGCGTGCCAGGCCCATGCACCGACGCTGGAGCCGAGCGCGCCGCCGGCAAAGTAGATCACCATGTAGACCGTGTTCATGCGGTTGCGCTCTGCGACCGAGAGGCCGAGCACACGCGTCTGGTTGGAGATGTGGTTCGCCTGAGCGCCGAAGTCCAGCACGATGACGCCGGCGCCGAGGCCGACGAGGGTGTGACCGAAGCGCGCGAGCAGCGCGAACGACGCCAGCACCGCCAACGTGGCGCCGAGGTTGACGACGTCGGAGCCGTACCGATCGGCGAGGCGCCCCGCGATTGGCGCGGCGACGGCGCCGGCCACGCCGACGACGCCGAACAGGCCCGCGACGTCACTGCCGTAGTCGAGCGGCGGCGCCGCCAGGTGGAACGCGAGCGTGGTCCAGAAGATGCTGAACGCGCCGAAGGTGAGCGCGCCGAGCAGAGCGTGGCGACGCAGGAGCGGCTGATCGCGCCACAGCCGCGGCAGCGTCGCCAAGAGCGTGCGCCAGGGAATTCGCGTCGGCGGAGCTTGCGCCGGCAAGGTCGCACGCAATACCCCCGCGAGCAGCAGCATGAGCGCCGCCGCGCCGAAGTAGGTCGCGCGCCAGCCGAGATGGGCGCCGACGACACCGCTCGCGGTGCGCGACAGCAGGATGCCGATGAGCAGCCCACTCATCACCAGGCCGACCGAGCGTCCGCGCTCGCGATCCGCGACGCAGGCCGCGGCGAACGGCACGACCAGCTGCGGCACGATGGTCGTGGCCCCGAGGACGAAGCTGGCGACCAGGAGCGTGCGCAGCCCCGGTGCCGCGGCGACACCGACGAGCGCCACGGCGACGGCGGCGGTCATGATGACGATCAGGCGTCGGCGCTCGTGGCTGTCGGCGAGCGGCACCAGGAGCAGCATTCCCATGGCGTAGCCGAGCTGCGTCGTCGTGGGGATGAGCCCGGCGGTGCGCGGCGTGACGTGCAGGTCGCGCGCGATGAGCGCCAGCAGCGGCTGGCTGTAATAGAGATTGGCCACCGTCAGACAGGCGGCGACGGCGAGCAACCACAGGAGGCGTCGGGTCGACATGCTCGGCCTGTCGACTGTAATCACACCGAGCCGCTCCGAGAAGGGCTCGACCTCGGCACCTGCGGATTCTGCACGAAGCGGAGTTCGTCCAGGTCCGCGACTGGACCGTTTCGCCGGCGCCCTCGAACGAAAGAAGAGCTCCCTATGTCCCGGCGGCGAGCTCCGCTACGCGATGATTGCGACCGCGCCCGAGAACATCGAGTTCATGAAGCGGTCAGGCGGGATGACGGATTCCGCAGCGGCGAGGGACTGCGCGTCTGCGATCAGTGCCGCAAGCGCCGGGGAGGGCTTGGCCAACGCCACGCTCTCCGACTGCAGCTGCTGCAGTGGAAAGCCATGCGCACCCAGAGCAGCCGTTCCCACCACCTCCGTGGCACCCGATGCCACTCACATGGGTTGCAGCTTCGCCGGCGCCAAATCATGAGCGGCACGGTAATGCAGTCGAGACGCGTGCGTCTTGACGAATATATAAATTCGTCGCGACCTCGGCGCGACTGGCGACTCTCACCGGTCAGCGACGAAAAGGGCGCGCAACCGCTCAGCGGGTCAGAAACCCTCAGCGGTTCAGATCGAAGTCGGACACCGATCCGCTCGGGCCGGTCGACGGCGCCGAGGGTAGCGGGGTCGGTCCTCCGCTCGGTGGGCCGGTGACCGGATATGCCGGGTCGACTCCGCCGCCGGCGTTCGCGGCGCAGGCGCCAGCGCCAAGAGCGGCCAGCAAACCGATGAGACGTATTCGCTTGCTCCAATGCGTCGCGACCAGGCCCATGGCGCAAACATAGGCGCGCAGGTGGCGTGCGACAGCGACCGCAGCAGCGCACGGCTCGTCGACGGTCGAACGCCTCGCCGGCGGCTCGGCCGGTGCCGATGTGACTCCAGAAGGAGCCCGAGCGCTTCGGCAAGCCGAATGCACGATAGCAATCGGAGGGACAACGCAGATGAGCCAGACGGGCCTCGAAACATTCGACACGACGGTGCAGAAGACCAACCACTTCATCAACGAGCTGATGGCCGAGCTCGGCTGGCAAGACAAGCACAAGGCCTACCTCGCTTTGAAAGCGACCTTGCACGCGCTGCGCGACCGGCTGACCGTCGAGGAGGTCGCGCAGCTCGGGGCGCAGCTGCCGATGCTCAGCCGCGGCTTCTACTACGAGGGATGGCGCCCGGCCGGCAAGCCGCTCAAGGAGCGGCACAAGGCGGAGTTCCTGGCGCACATCGACCACGAGCTCCGGCGCGGCGATCCGGAGCTCGTCGCGCGCGCGGTCTTCACGGTGTTGGCGCGCCGGGTCAGCGCAGGCGAAATCGCGGACGTGAAGCAGACGCTCCCGAGCGAGCTGCGCGAGCTCTGGCCGTAGCGAGCGCTCTCT
>JAQBQH010000126.1 GCA_028287105.1 Myxococcales bacterium | reverse complement strand
GGGGCGCTTCGATCACCAGGTCAAGCTGCGCGGCTACCGCATCGAGCTGGGCGAGATCGAGGCGGCGCTGGCGGCGATCGACGGCGTGGCGGCGAGCGTGGTCATCGCTCGCAACGACGCGGCAGGTCACAAGCGACTCTTCGCCTACGTGGTGCCGGCGGCGGACGCGGCGCTGACGCCCACGGCGCTGCACGACGCGCTGGAGGCGATGCTGCCGGCGTATATGATCCCCAACGGCTTCGTCAGCCTCGAGGCGCTGCCGGTGACGGCGAACGGCAAGGTCGACCGCCGCGCGCTCCTGGAGCTCGGCGCGTTCGACGAGCTGCGCGAGGAGTTCGTGGCGCCGCGCGATGCGCTCGAGCGAAAGCTGGCCGACCTCTTCTGCGAGGTGCTCGAGACCGACGTCGTCGGCGTGCATGACAACTTCTTCGCGCTCGGGGGCCATTCGCTCCTGGCGGTGCGGCTGGTGGACGCGGTGGAGGCGGCCCTCGGGGTCGAGCTGCCGCTGCGCGCGCTCTTCGAGGGGCCGACGGTCGAGCAGCTCGCGCGACGGCTCGCGCTCGGCGCGGGCACGGAGGTGGCCGATGGCGAAGGCTGAGCTCGAGCCGCTGTCGCGCAACCGCGCCTTTCGCATCTTCTGGATCGGCCAATCGCTCTCGATGCTGTGCGAGGCCATCGCCTCGGTCGCCATGCCGCTCCTGGTGCTGCAAGCCACCGGCTCCGTCGCCCACCTGGGTGGCGTCACCGCCGTCGGCTTCGCCGGTCAGCTCCTGGCGCTGACCCTCGGCGGCGGCATGATCGATCGCCACCGCCTGCGCCTCATGATCGTCTGCGACCTGGTCCGCGCCGCCCTCTTCGGCCTGCTCGTCGTCGCCGTCGCCACCGGCCTGCCGCTGGTCCCGATCATCTATCTGGTCGCGGCCGTCGCCTCGCTCTTCTCCAACCTGTTCGACGTCGCCTGCCAGACGGTGGTCAAGGACATGATCCGTCCGTCGGACTTCGTCGCCGCCAACGCGCGCATCCACGGCTCCTACGGCCTGGCCTTCGCCGTTGGCCCCGCGCTCGGCGGCCTCATCCTGCAAAGGCTCGGCCCGGCCGTCGCCGTCAGCAGCCTCGTCGCCGCGTTCCTGGTCTCCGCCGGCTCGCTCGTCCTCATCCGCGGCGCGCGATCGGCGGAGACGGCGCCGTCCCCATCGCCATCCCCTTCCGGCGAAGGGCAGGGCGTGCGCGCCCTCGGCCACGGCGTTCGCTACATCCTCGGCGACCGCATCCTGCGCGCCACCATCCCGTTCGGCGCGCTGGCCGTCGCGCTCACCGCGTCGACGGTGAATCTGCTCATCTTCTATCTCAAGGACATCCTCGGCGCGAGCGAGTCCTCGATCGGTCTGGTCCTCGGCGCGTCGTGCGCCGGCGTCGTCCTGGCCGCCTTCGTCACGCCGGCCATCCGCCGGCGCTGGGGGCTGGCGGTGACGGCGCTGACCGCGCTCTGCATCCAGGGTGTCTGCATGGCCGCCATCGTCGGCGCCGCCGGACTCGGGATCTGCATCATCGGCGGCATCGCCTTCTGCTTCGGCGATCGCCTGCGCATGATCGTGCTCAGCTCGGCCGAGCAGGAGCGGGTGGAGAGCTCGTCGCTGGGCCGGGTGGTGGCAGCCAAGACCTTGCTGCTCGGCATCGTGGCGCCGCTGGCCGTGTCGGCGTGCACCGCGGCCGCCGCGCGCTGGGGCGTTCAGCCGGTCCTGTTCGGTAGTGGGGTGGCGGCGATCGTCGTCGGCGTGGCCGGCCTGATCTACCGCTCGCTCAAGCCGGCACTGCTGGACGTCGGGGAGGGCGTGACGCGAACGGAGTATTAGAAGGAGCTGCCGGCGGCGACGCGACGGCCGGCGACGGCTCGAGCGGCGGACAGCTCGGACAGCTCGGCGCCGATCACTCCCTGCACCCGCGCCGCTTTGACGTTGATGAAGAAGTGATTGCCGTCGAGGATGTGCAGATCGAAGGCAGCGCGCGTGTAATCCCGCCAGCGGCACAGGTCCTCGCGCGTCAGATCGTGGTCGCGCGTCCCACCGAAGGCGACGATCGGACAGCCCAGCGCCGTCGAAGGCGACGCCGGCACCGCGTAGTGATCGAGCACCTCGAGATCGGCGCGCAGGATCGGCAGCAGGATCTTGAGCAGCGCCGGATCGCGCAGCACCAGCTCGGGCGTGCCGTTCCATCGACGCAGCTCGGCCACGAAGTCGGCGTCGGACAGCTGATAGGTCTTGTCGTCGTCCTTCTTGGTGTTGGGCGGCTCCGACGCCGACACGAACAGCAGCTCGGGGCCGCGCGCGCCGCTCACCTGCAGACGGCGCGCGATCTCGTAGGCGACGACGCCGCCCATGCTGTGCCCGAAGAAGGCGAACGGCGCGCTCGAGAGCTCGCCGCCCACGTCGGCGAGGAAGCCGTCGACCAGTTGGGTCATGCGGTGCGCCAGCGGCTCGCTCAGCCGATCTTCGCGGCCGGGCAGCTGGACTGGACAGACCTCCACGTCGGGGCCGAAGGCGCTGCCCCAGCCGGCATACATCGACGCGCCACGACCGGCGTAGGGAAAACAATAGAGGCGCAGCCGCGGCTGCAGCGCCCGCAGGCGCGATGTGATCCAGCGGTTCTTTGCCATGTGTGAAGGCCCCCTTCTATTTCGCCGCGCGCAGGGACTTCGGCGTCATGTCGGTCCAGACCTCGCCGATGTGCTGCAGGCACTCGTCCTTGGTTCCCACCTTGCCGGCGTCCGTCCAGCCGAGCGGGTTCTGCCGGTGCGACGGCCAGATCGAATACTGCTCCTCGTGATTGACGACCACTTTGTACGACTCGAATTCGGCGCTCATCGCAGGCTCCTTTGTTTGGCTGCTGCGTCGGCCTTGATGGCAATCTCCGTGCCGCGTCGCACCACCCGCGCCGGCGCGGGATTGGCGCGTGCCGGCGGGTCGCGCTGTTGCTGATGCTGACGTCGCGCCCCGCGGCGCGGTTGTAAAGCGCAACAGCGACGGTGTGAGGCGGGACACTGCTGACAATCGCAACGGATCGATCGCCGCCCGCCGTTTCGCTTTCTAGCTGATGCCCCCCGGGAGCGCGCCCACAGCCGCGTAATCACCTGCGTTCGAGTCAGGCACGACCGTTGCTGTGCAGCCGGGCCAATGCCCAGATACCTCGACAACGTGGGGAAGACGCCGCTGGTCCGGCTTCCCATGGCCGACGTGGCGCACGCCGACGTGTTCGCCAAGCTCGAGTTCGCCAACCCGACCGGTAGCGTCAAGGACCGCGCCGCGCAGTACATCATCGAGGCGCTCCTCGGCTCGGGCGAGATCGACCGCGACACCGTCCTCATCGAGTCGTCGTCGGGGAACTTCGGCATCGCGCTGGCGGCCCGCGCCGCCACCTATGGGATGCGCTTCATCTGCGTCGTCGATCCGATGATCGCGAGCGCCAACCTCCTCCTCTTGAACGCGCTCGGTGCCGAGGTGGTCCAGGTCACCGAGCCCGATCAGTTCGGCGGCTATCTCAAGACGCGGCTGCGCCGGGTGCAGGAGCTCAAGCGCAGCTTCGCCAGATCCTACTGGATCGATCAGTACGCCAACCCGCTCAACGCCGAGGCCTACGCGCGCACGCTCGGCGCCGAGCTGTGCGACGCGTTGCCGCGCATCGACTACCTGTTCGCCGGCGTCAGCTCGGGCGGCACCATCACCGGGATCTCGTGGCGCATGAAGGAGTGTTTCCCGACGGCCAAGGTGATCGCCGTCGACATGGAGGGCTCGGTCATCTTCAACCGGCCGTCGCGCAAGCGCTACATCCCGGGCATCGGCTCGAGCATCGTTCCCGCGATCCTGTCGCGCGCCAAGATCGACGACGTCGTCATCGTCGACGAGGCCGAGACCATCGCCGGCTGTCACGCGCTCGTGCGTGAGCACGGCATCTTCGCCGGCGGCTCGTCGGGGTCGGTGTTCGCCGCCATCTCCAAGTTCTTCCGCGGCCGACCGGCGGGCCCGCGCGCCGTGGTCGCCACCCTCTTCGCCGACCGCGGCGATCGCTACATCGACACCATCTACGACCCGACGTGGGCGGCGCGCTTCACCGCGCGTGACTCGTTCGACGCCGCCTCACCGACCGCTCAGAAAGGCCATCTCGATGCTCTATCTTAACGAACGGCACCTCGCCGAGGTGGGCGTCGACTGGCGCGCGACCATCGGCGCCATCGCGGGGGCGGCCCGCATCGTCGCCGCCGGCGATTTCGCGCAGCCGATCAAGCCGTACCTTCGCTATCGCGAGCCGCAGAATCGCATCATCGCCATGCCGGCGTTCCTCGGCGGCAGCGTCGACACCGCCGGGATCAAGTGGATCGCCAGCTTTCCCGGCAACCTCGACCGCGGCCTGCCGCGCGCGCACAGCGTCGTCATCTTGAACGAGGCGTCGAGCGGCGCGCCGCGGGCGATCATCAACACGCCGCTGCTCAGCGTCATCCGCACGGCCAGCGTCACCGGCCTCATGCTCGAGCGCGTCCGCGCCGTGCGCGGCGGCGGACGGGTGCAGGTCGGCATGACCGGCTTCGGGCCCATCGGCCAGTATCACGCGCGCATGTGCGCCGCGCTGCTCGGCGGCGATCTGGCGCGGCTGCGCATCTACGATCCGCGTCCGGTGCGCGCCGAGTCGCTGGCGGGGCTCGATTGTGACGCCACCGTCGTGCGCACGTGGCAGGAGGCGTACGACGACGCCGACATCTTCATCACCTGCACGGTGTCGTCGGCGCCGTATATCGACCGGCGGCCCAAGCCGGGGTCGCTGCAGCTCAACGTCTCTTTGCGCGACTACCGCACCGAGGTCTTCCCGTGGGTAGAGGGGGGCATCGTCGTCGACGATTGGGAAGAGGTCTGCCGCGAGAACACCGACATCGAGGTGCTACATCGCGAGTGCGGCCTCGAGCGCGCCGAAACTCGCTCGCTCTTCGACCTCGTTGCCGACGATGGCTGGCTGGCGTCGCGGACCCCGGATGACGTCGTCATGTTCAACCCGATGGGCATGGCGGTGTTCGACCTGGCCATCGGCGCGTATTACGCCGAGGCGGCGCGTCGCGGCGGAATCGGCGTCGAGCTTCCGTGACGGTCGACGTCGCCAGCTGGATGCGGAGCGCCGTCGCCGAGCTCATCGGCGTGCCGGCGGGCACGGTCGACGCGGGCATGCGCTTCCGCGATCTGGGCCTCGAGTCGCTGCAGGTCGGCGCGCTCCTGGCGCGGCTGGGGGCGCACGTCGGGCGGCGGTTGCCGGCGACGATCGCGTGGGAGCACCCGACGCCCGAGGCGTTGGCGCGCCACGTGTCCGCGCTCCTGATCGCGAACGGGCCATCGACGCCGGCGACGCCGGCGACGCCCGCGACGAAGGAGCGTGCGGTCATCGTCGCGATGCCGAGCTGCGCCAGCGACGAGCCCATCGCCATCGTCGGCATCGGCTGCCGGCTGCCCGGCGGGGTCGACGGCCCCGAGAGCTTCTGGCGCCTCCTCACCGAGGGCCGCCACGGAATCCGCCAGGTCCCCGCCGCGCGCTGGAGCATCGACGCGTGGTACGACGGAGATCCCGCCGCCCCGGGCAAGATGTCCACCCGCTGGGGCGGCTTCCTCGACCAGATCGACGGCT
The DNA here is from genome assembly GCA_028287105.1 of Myxococcales bacterium. GTDB lineage: Bacteria > Myxococcota_A > Polyangia > Palsa-1104 > Palsa-1104 > JAQBQH01. The sequence continues at coordinate 8,788 of JAQBQH010000126.1, read as the reverse complement.
TCGACGCCGGCTTCTTCGGCATCTCGCCGCGTGAAGCCAAGCAGATGGATCCGCAGCAGCGCCTCGTCCTCGAGATGGCCTGGGAGGCGCTCGAGGACGCGGGCGTCGATCCGCTGCGCCAGCGCGAGCGCGCCGTCGGCGTCTTCGTCGGCGCCATGGCCGGCGACTACGCCCGTCTGACCGACGGCGATGCGGCCGCGCTCGATCAGTACTCGGCCACCGGCCAGGACAGCTCGATCATCGCGGCGCGCGTCAGCTACTTCCTCGGGCTCTCTGGACCGAGCCTCACCGTCAACAGCGCCTGCTCGTCGTCGGCGGTCGCGATCCACCTGGCGTGCCAGAGCCTGCGTCGCGGCGAGACGACCATGGCGCTCGCCGGCGGCGTGCACCTGATGGCGTCGCCGCACACCACCGTGGCCATGACCAAGTTCGGCGCCATGAATCCGGCCGGACAGTGCCGCCCGTTCGACGCCGGCGCCAACGGCTACGTGCGCGGCGAAGGCGGCGGCCTGGTCATCCTCAAGCCGCTCAGCCGCGCGGTCGCCGACGGCGATCGCATCTACTGCACGATTCGCGGCAGCGCCGTGAACAACGACGGCTTCTCCAACGGCCTGACCGCGCCCAACCCGAAGGCGCAAGAGGCGGTGCTGCGCCAGGCCCACGCCGCCGCCGGCGTCGAGGCGGCATCGATTCAGTACGTCGAGACCCACGGGCCGGGCACCATCCTCGGCGATCCCATCGAGGCCGGCGCGCTCGGCGCCGCTCTCGGGGCCGGCCGCTCGCACGAGCGCCCGCTCACCATCGGCTCCGTCAAGGCGAACCTCGGACATCTCGAAGCCGCCGCCGGTGTGGCCGGCCTCATCAAGGTCGCGCTGTCGCTGCACCACCGCATGCTGCCGGCGAGCCTGAACTTCGAGCGCCCCAATCCGCACATCCCGTTCGACGAGCTGCACCTGCGCGTCCAGACGGCGCTCGGCGACTGGCCGCTCGCCGGCGCCGAGGTCGCGCGCGCGGGTGTGAGCTCGTTCGGCTTCGGCGGCACCAACTGCCACCTGGTGCTCGAGGCGGCGTCGCGCGGCGCGTCTCTGCTGATGCCGCTGGCGGCCGATTCGCCGGCGGCGCTGCGGCTGCGGATCTTGACGGCGATCGACCACGCTTCCCAGGCGGGCAGCGCGCGCGCGGCGGCCGACCTGTGCCGCGACGTCGCGCTCGCCGACGCGGGCGGCAGCCACCGGGTGGCGCTGCTCGCGCGCGATCGCCACCACCTGGTCGAGCAGGCGGCGGCGGCGCTGTCGCGCCCCGTGCCCGCGCTGGCCACGCGCCCGCGCCTGGTGTTCGTGTGCGCGGGCCACGGCTGGCAGTGGGTGGGCATGGCGCGCACGCTCCTGCTGCAGGAGCCGGCGTTTCGCGCGCAGATCGACGAGTGCCACCGGCACATCGAGGCGCTGTGCGGCTGGTCGCTGGTCGACGAGCTGTGGGCCGACAAGGGCCGCTCCCGCGCCGACAGCATCGACGTCTCGCAGCTCCTGCTCTTCAGCGTGCAGGTCGCGCTCGGCGCGCTGTGGCGCTCCTGGGGCATGGAGCCCGACGCGCTCGTCGGACACAGCGTCGGCGAAGCGGCGGCGTTTCATCTGGCCGGCGCGCTGTCGCTGAAGGACGCGATTCGCGTCGTCGCAGAGCGCACGCGTCTGGTGCGCGAGCTGGCGAGCGGGCGCGGCGGCATGCTCGTGGTGACGGCGCCGGAAGGTCTGCTCGCCGTCGCTGACGAGGACGGCGTGGTGGTCTCGGGCCATCAGAGCCCGAGCACCGCGGTGCTCTCGGGCGCGCTCGATGCGCTCGACCGCGCCGAAGCCCGGCTCGCCGCCCGCGGACTGCAGGTGCAGCGCGTGCGCGTCGACTTCGCCAGCCATGGGCCGCAGATGGATGCGCTGCTCGAGCCGCTGCGCACGAGCCTCCACGATCTGGCGCCGCGCACCGCGACGGTGCGCCTGCGCTCGACGGCGCTCGACGCCTGGGTCGACGGTGCCGACTGCGGCCCCGACTATTGGGCGCAGAACCTGCGCCAGCCGGTGCACTTCCGGCAGGCCATCGCGGCGCTGGCGGCGGAGGCGCCCACGGTGTTCGTCGAGCTGAGCGCTCACGCCATCCTGCAGCGGCCCATCGAGCAGACGCTGCAAGCGGAGCGGGCGATCGGCTGGGCGCTGCCGTCGTGCCGCCGCGACGAAGACGAGCGCAACACCATGCTCGCGACCCTGGCGGCGCTGTTCGAGCTGGGCCTGCAGCCGCGCTGGGCGCCGGTGCTCGGCGCCGCCACGGTCACGGAGTCGGCGGCGCTGCCGCTGGTGCTGTCGGCCAGGAGCGACGCGGCGCTGCGGGCGCAAGCCGAGCGGCTGGGCGCGCACCTCGACGCGCATCCCGCGGTCGGCCTCGCCGACGTGGCCCATTCGCTCGCGACCACGCGCGCGCAGCTCGAGCGGCGCGCGGTGGTGCTGGCGCCCGGGCTGCCGGCGCTGCAGGAGGCGCTGCAGGCGCTCGGCCGCGGCGACGCCACGCCCCACGCCGTCGTCGGTGGCGCGGCGGCCTCGGGCAAGCTCGTGTTCGTCTTTCCGGGCCAGGGCTCGCAGTGGCCGGAGATGGCGCGCGGCCTCTACGCCGGCTCGGCTGCGTTTCGCGAGCAGCTCGACGCCTGCGCGCGCGCGCTTTTGCCGCACGTCGACTGGTCGCTCCTGGCGGTGCTGCGCGGCGAGGCGGGCGCGCCGTCGCTCGATCGCGTCGACGTCGTGCAGCCGGCGCTGTTCGCGGTGATGGTCTCTCTGGCCGCGGTGTGGCGCGCGGCCGGCGTCGAGCCCGACGCTGTCGTCGGTCACAGCCAGGGCGAGATCGCGGCGGCGTGCGTGGCCGGCGTGCTATCGCTCGAGGACGCGGCCCGCCTGGTCGCGCTGCGCAGCCGGGCGCTGACGCGGCTCTCCGGTCGCGGCGGCATGGCCTCGATCGAGCTGCCGGCGTCCGAGGTCGAGGCGCACCTCTTGCAATTCAACGACCGCCTCTCGGTCGCCGCGATCAACGGGCCGCAGTCGACGCTGATCTCCGGCGAAACGGACGCCATCGACGCGCTGTTGGCCGAGCTGGCGGCGGCGGAGATCTTCGCCCGTCCGGTGCGCGTCGACTACGCGTCACACTGCCCGCAGATCGCGACGCTCGAGCCGGAGCTCCTGGCCGCGGCGGGCAGCCTGGCGCCGCGCGCCGGCTCGGTGCCGCTCTACTCGACGGTGACCGGCGGCCTGATCGCAGGCGAAGAGCTCGGCGCCGACTACTGGTATCGCAACTGCCGCAACCCGGTGCGCTTCAGCGACGCCGTGCAGCAGCTGCTCGCCGACGGTCATCACCTGTTCGTCGAGGTGAGCCCGCATCCGGTGCTGACGCTGGCGCTGCAGGGAAACTTCGCCGGCGCCGCCGGGCCCGCGGTGCCCTCGGTGCCCGCGGTGCCCTCCGTGCCCTCCCTGGTGGTGAGCACGCTGCGCCGCGATCACGGCGACTGGGGTCGCTTCGTCGCGTCGCTGGCCGAGCTGCACGCGCACGGTCGCGCCGTCGACTGGACCCGCGTCTTGCCCGTGGGGCGGCGGGTGGCGCTGCCGACCTACCCGTTCCAGCGCCAGCGCCACTGGCTCGACGCGGCGCGGGCCGGTCGAGTCGATTCGCGCGGTACCCACCAGTCGAGCCATCCGCTGTTGGGCGCGCTCACGACGCTGGCGGACTCAGGCACGTCGGTGGCATCGAGCCGCCTGTCACGCGCGACCCATCCGTGGCTGGCCGACCACGTCGTCTTCGACGCGGTGCTGCTGCCCGGCGCCGCGTTCGTCGAGATGGCGTTGGCCGCGGCGCACGAGCTGGGTCTCGGCAGCGTCGAGGAGCTGACGCTGGAGGCGCCGCTGTCGGTGCCGGCGCACGGCGGCGTCGAGCTGCAGGTCGTGGTCGCGCCCGCCGACGAGACCGCCCGCCGGGCGATCACCATCTTCAGTCGCGCCGCCGAGAGCGGCAGCGATTGGCCGTGGACGCGGCACGCCGGCGGCTTCCTCGGATCGGCGCCATCGCCGCTCGCGTTCGAGCTGCGGGAGTGGCCGCCGGCCGGCGCGACGCCGCTGCCGCTCGAGCAGATCTATGACCAGCTCGCCGACGGCGGCCTCGCCTACGGCCCCCGGTTCCAGGCGCTGACCGCGGCGTGGCGCGCCGGCAGCGACCTCTACGCCGAGGTGCGCTTACCGGCGCCGCTCGCCGACGAGGCGGCGCACTTCGGTCTCCATCCCGCGCTGCTAGATGGTGCGCTGCAGGCGGTGATGCTCGCGCCCGAGCGCGGCGCCATCCTGCCCTTTTCGTTCGACGGCGTCAGCCTGCAGGCGACGGGCGCGTCGGCGCTGCGCGTGCGCGTGACGCCGGCCGCCGACGGAGCGGTCACGGTGGCCCTCGCCGACGCGGGTGGCGAGCCGCTCGCCTGCATCGAGGCGCTGCGGACCCGCCCGGCCGAGCGCGACCTCTTGCTCGGCGCGCTCGGCGCGGCCGTGGCTGGTTCGCTCTACCGCGTCCAGTGGAGCGCGCGGCCGCTCGTGGAAACGGCACCGGCGCCCACGCGCTGGCTGCTCGTCGGCGACGAGGGCATGGCCGACGGACTGCGCGCCGCCGGGCTGGAGCTCGTCGCCCGCGACGCGTCGACGGCGGCCCCCTCGCTCACGGCGGCCCTCTTGTGCGTGACGTCGCCCGCCGGCGACGAACTCGCCGGCGCGGCCCACGCGGTGGCGCACACGACCGCCGCCGCGCTAAAGGCCTGGCTCGCCGACGAGCAGCTCGCCGCCACTCCGCTGGTCGTGCTGACCCGCCGCGCCATCGCCACCGACGACGCCGAGGACGTCGTCGATCTCGCCGCCGCCGCCACCTGGGGCCTGGTCCGCGCCGCCCAGTCCGAGCATCCCGACCGCGCCATCGTTCTGGTCGACTTCGACGATGCGGCTCACCTGGCTCGCTTGCCCGCCGTCGTCGCATCCGGCGAAGCGCAGTTGGCGCTGCGGCACGGCCTCGCGCTCGTCCCACGCCTGGCGCGCCTGAGCCCGAGTGACGCGGCGCCGGTCGCGCTCGACACGCGCGGCACCGTGCTCATCACCGGTGGCACCGGCGGCCTCGGCGCGCTGGTGGCCCGCCACCTGGTCGCCGCGCATGGCGCCGCGCACCTCTTGTTGGTCTCGCGCCGTGGCGAGGCGGCGCCGGAAGCGGGCTCGCTCGCGCGCGAGCTGCAAGCGGCCGGCGCGGCGGTGACGGTGGCCGCCTGCGACGTCGCCGACCGCGCCGCGCTGACCGGCCTTCTGGCGGCGATCCCGACGGCGCACCCGCTGACGGCCGTCATCCACGCCGCCGGCCTGCTCGAAGACGGCGTGGTCACGTCGCTGACACCGGGGCAGATCGACCGCGTCTTCGCCGCCAAGCTCGATGCCGCCCTGCACCTCGACGAGCTGACGCGCGGCCTCGACCTGTCGGCGTTCGTGATGTTCTCGTCGGTGGCCGGGCTCCTCGGCAACGCCGGTCAGGCGAGCTACGCCGCCGCCAACAGCTTCCTCGACGCGCTGGCGCACCGGCGGCGCGCGCGCGGGCTGGCCGCCACGTCGGTGGCGTGGGGCTACTGGAGCGCGCCGAGCGGCATGACGGCGCACCTCGGCGACGCCGATCGCGCGCGCCTTGCACGTCGCGGCCTCGAAGGGCTGGCGGTGGCAGAGGGCCTCGCGCTGTTCGACGCGGCGCTCGGGCGCTCGGAGCCGCTCGTCGTCGCGGCCCGGCTCGACCCGGCGGCGCCGGAAGCGCGCGGCCCGTTGCTCCAGGCGCTCGTGCCGAAGCCGGCGCGACGTGACGCGGGCGGCCGCCGTCCCGCGATCGCCGCCGAGGCGCTGGGCCGGCGATTGGCGCGCGCGACCGCGGCCGAGCGCAACGACGCCCTGCTCGAGCTGGTGCGCGACCTGTCGGCGGCGGTGCTGGCGGCGCCGCGCCAGTCGATCGAGCCCAATCGACCGCTGCGCGAGCTGGGCCTCGATTCGCTGATGGCGGTGGAGCTGCGCAATCGGCTCAACAGCGCCGCCGGGCTGCGCCTGCCGGCCACGCTCATCTTCAATCACCCGACGCCGCTCGCGCTGGCGCGGGTGCTGTGCGCCAAGCTCTTCGGCGACGACGCCGCCGCGTTGGCGCCGCGGCAGGCAGAGGTCGCGCGCACGAACGAGGCGACGACTGCTTCCGAGATCGGCGCCGCCAGCGACGAGGAGCTCTTCGGCTTGATCGAAGAGCGACTGCGCGCCGGAGGCCGCTCGTGAGCCACGAGGACAAGCTTCGCGACTACGTCAAGCGGCTCTTGTCCGAGCTCAGCCGCGCCGACCAGCAGCTCCGCGCCATCGACGAGGCGGACAAGGAGCCCATCGCCATCGTGGCCATGAGCTGCCGCTATCCGGGCGGCGTGGGCAGCCCCGAGGCGCTGTGGGATCTGATCGCGCACGGCCGCGACGTCGTCGCCGGCTTCCCTACCGACCGCGGCTGGCGGCTCGAGGAGCTGTTCGACGCCGACCCCGCCGTGCCGGGCAGGAGCTACGTGCGCCACGGCGGCTTTCTGTACGACGCTGCCGCGTTCGATGCCGCGTTCTTCGGCATCAGCCCGCGCGAGGCGCTGACGGTCGATCCGCAGCAGCGCCTGCTGCTCGAGGCGGCGTGGGAGGCGCTCGAGCGCGGCGGCATCGTTCCGGCGTCGCTCGACGGCAGCGACACCGGTGTGTTCGTCGGCTGCATGTACGACGATTACGGCGGCCGGCTGGCGCAGGCGCCGCATCCGCTCGAAGGGCACATCGCCCTCGGCAGCCTCGGCAGCGTGGCGTCGGGCCGCATCGCCTACACGCTGGGGCTCGAGGGACCGGCGATCACCATCGACACCGCCTGCAGCTCGTCGCTGGTGGCGCTGCACCTGGCGAGTCAGGCGCTGCGGCGCGGCGAGTGCGGCCTGGCGCTCGCCGGCGGCGTGACGGTGATGGCGACGCCGTATCTGTTCACCGAGTTCAGCCGGCAGCGCGGCCTCTCGCGCGATGGGCGCTGCCGCGCATTCTCGGCTGACGCCGAGGGCACCGGCTGGAGCGAGGGCGTCGGCATGCTGCTGCTCGAGCGGCTGTCGGACGCGCGGCGCAACGGGCATCCCGTCGTCGCCGTGATTCGCGGCTCGGCGGTGAATCAGGATGGGCGCAGCCAGGGGCTGACCGCGCCCAATGGCCCGTCGCAGGAGCGGCTGATTCGCCAGGCGTTGGCCAACGCCGGGCTGACGGCGGCGGAGGTCGACGCGGTCGAAGCGCACGGCACCGGCACCAGGCTGGGCGATCCGATCGAGGCGCAGGCGCTGCTCGCGACCTACGGCGAGGGGCGGTCGGCGGAGCGGCCACTGTGGCTGGGCGCGCTCAAGTCGAACCTCGGGCACACGCAAGCGGCAGCCGGCGTGGCCGGCGTGATCAAGATAGTGATGGCGATGCGGCACGGGCAGCTGCCCAAGACGCTGCATGTCGAGACGCCGTCGCCGCACGTCGATTGGACGGCGGGCACGGTACGGCTCCTGAGCGAGCCGCGAGCGTGGACGGCGGACGCGCATCCGAGGCGCGCGGGCGTGTCGTCGTTCGGCATCAGCGGCACCAACGCCCACGTCATCGTCGAGGAAGCGCTGGCGACGGACGTCCTCGAGCGGCCGGCCGCTCCGTCGGTGCTGCCGCTGGTGCTGTCGGGCAAGACCGAAGCGGCGGTGCGGGCGCAGACCGAGGCGCTGCGCGCCCATCTCGCGGATCATCCCGAGCTGCCGCTCGTCGATGTGGCCTACACGCTGGCGACGGCGCGCACGCACTTCGAGCATCGCGCCGTCCTCGACGCGGCCGAGGTGCACACGGTGACGCGTGGCAAGCTGGCCATGCTCTTTACGGGGCAGGGCAGCCAGCGGGCCGGCATGGGCTGCGAGCTGTACCGCGAGCTACCCCAGTTTCGCGCGGCGCTCGACGTGGTGTTGGCGGAGCTCGAGCTGCCCGTGTCGCTGCTCGACGACAGTGCGCTGCTCGATCAGACGGCCAATACGCAGCCGGCGCTGTTCGCGCTGGAAGTGGCGCTGTATCGAGTGTTCGAAGCGTGGGGCGTCGCGCCCGATGTCCTGGTCGGCCATTCGATCGGCGAAATCGCAGCCGCGCATGTCGCGGGCGTCTTGTCGCTGGGCGATGCCTGCACGCTGGTCAAGGCGCGTGGCCGCCTCATGCAGGCGCTGCCTGCCGGCGGCGCGATGGTTTCGCTGCAGGCATCCGAGGCCGAAGTGCGGCCGCTCCTCACCAGCAGCGTCGACATCGCGTCGCTGAATGGCCCGACAGCGACGGTGATCGGCGGCGACGAAGCCGCGGTCCTCGAGATCGCGCGGCGGTTCGAGGCGCAGGGTCGCAAGACGTCGCGGCTGCGCGTGAGCCACGCCTTTCACTCGCCGCGCATGGACGGCATGCTCGCCGAGTTCGCCCGCGTCGTCGCCGGGCTGCGCTTCTCGGCGCCGGCGATCCCGATTGTCTCGACGGTCGCCGTCGGCGCCGATCTCGCGACGCCCGACTACTGGGTGGGACATGCCCGTCGCGCGGTGCGCTTCGTCGACGCGATGCGCACGCTCGAGGCCGAAGGCGTGACCACCTTCGTCGAGCTGGGCCCGCAGGGCGTGCTCTCGGCGATGGGGCCCGCCTGCCTCACCAGCGAGCGCGCGCGCTTCCTG
>JAQBQH010000125.1 GCA_028287105.1 Myxococcales bacterium | reverse complement strand
TGGAGCTGCGCGCTGGAGGCGGCCTGGGTTCGGGCGAGGCGGGTGAGGGTGACGAATTGTTCGGCAGTGTCGCGGAGGTGCGATCCGCGGCTCCAGCCGCGCAGCGTCGGCGCGACGACGGCGATCGCAATCGTGATCACGAGCATGACGAGCACGAGCTCGAGCAGCGTGAAGGCGGGTCGGGATTGAGGGGCAGTGCGACGCATGTTTGGTGTCGTGTCAACGCGCCGGGCGGTCAGGGATAGATGTCGTCGTTACCCTCGCGGCCGTCGGGGCCGGTCGAGTAGAGGTCGAAGCCGTCGGGATTCTGCGAGCCGGGATAGCGGTAGACCCAGGGGTTGCCCCAGGGATCGGCCTGGACGTCCTTGGCTTCTAGCACCGCGCGCCAGTTGGTGGCGTTGCCGGGGCGCTCGGCAAGTGCGCGGAGGCCTTCCTCGGTGGTCGGGAAGCGCGAGTTGTCGCTCTCGAACATGTTGAGCGCGGTCTTGATCGAGTGGAGCGAGGCGGCGGCGGCTTTCTTCTTCGCGTCCTCCCCGCGGCCGGCCAGCTTGGGCACGACGATGGCGGCGAGCACCGAGATGATGACCAGCACGAGCAGCAGCTCGATGAGCGTGAACGCATGCCTTCCCGCGAATAAACCGTTGTGTTTGCGATTGATCGAATGCACGACGAACTCCTTGTAATGAAAGCTTATTTAATCAGATCCTGGAGATTGAAGACGGGCAGCAGCATGCCGATCACCACCGTGCCGATCAGTCCGGCCATGACGAACAGCAGCAGCGGCTCGGCGAGGGCGACGAGCATGCGGAGGCCGCGGTCAAGCTCACCCTCGTACGACAGAGACATGCGCAGCAGTTCTTTGTCGAGCCGGCCGGTTTCCTCGGCGACGGCGATCATCTCGATGACCGAGGGGGGAAAGAGCAGCGCGTCGGCGGCGAGGCTTTTGCTCAGGGCGGTGCCCCGCTGAACTTCCTCGATGGCGTGGGCGATGCTGTCGGCGAGCGTCTGGTTGCCGAGGGCTTCCTTAGCGACGCGAAGCGAAGCGACCAGCGGAACACCTGCGCCCACCAGCGTGCCGAGCATGCGCGCGAAGCGCACGAGGGCGAATCGAGCGCCGAGTTTGCCGACGATAGGCGTGCGGAGGGTGGCGCGCTCGATGAACCGCTTGCCCGATTCGCTCATCAGCGAACGGCGGATGAAGACAACGAGAATCACCACTGCCACGCCCAGGTAGAGGCCGTAATCCCTCAGAAAGTGACTGGCGGCGACGATGATCTGCGTCAGGAAGGGGAGGTTTCCGCCAAACTGGGCGAACAGGGTCGAAAAACGTGGGATGAAGAACGTCAGGAGGAAGATCAATACCGCGACGGCGAGGACGGCCAGGACGCAGGGGTAAACCATGGCGGCCTTAACCTTGCCCTTGAGTTCCTGCTCGCGAGTGCGAAAGTCAGCGATCTGTTGGAGGACGACGTGGAGGAATCCGCCCGCCTCACCGGCGCGGACCATGGCGATGTAGACGGTCGAGAATACCTTGGGCCATTTGGCCAGGGCCTCGGCAAGCGACTGCCCGCCGACCACGTCATCGTGAACGCGCGACCAGACGTGTTTTGCGGCAGGGTTGGACACCTCGCGGCGGAGCAGGTGGAGGGCCCGGGACAATGGCAAACCGGCGGCGAGGAGATTCGCGAGTTCTCGCGTGAACGACTCGACGGCCGACTGGGGCACGCGCGTGGGGGGCGGGCGATTGCTGACGGCGGCGACGGCTGCGCCACCGCGGCTTTCCTCAATGGTCACGGGGGAAAGCCCTTGGCCGATGACCTGGTCCATCGCGGCGGCGCGGGTGTCGGCGGGGACGGTGCCGGTCGTCTTGCGGCCGGTGCGGTCGATCGCGGTGTAGGCGAATACGGCCATTACTTAAGCCCCCCTGCCACCGGCACTGGCGCGGACGCCGGTGCTTGAGTGTTGAAGCGGATACCGGTTTCCTCGTCCTTGGTATTGCGCATCACTTCGTCAACCGTGGTGCGGCCGTCGCGGATGATTCGCCAGCCGTCCTCGCGGAGGCTGATCATTCCCTCGCGGATGGCCACCTGCCGCAGGTGGTGCGACGGGGCGCGCTCGAGGATCATCGACCGTACCTCGTTGCTCACGGCCATCATTTCAAAAATTCCCTGGCGGCCGCGGTAACCGGTGCCCTGACACGTGCGACACCCCGCGCCGCGATACAGTTTCGGCGGAACCAGTGCGCCGAATTCCTCCCGGATCAGTGCGGTTTCAGATTCGGGAATCTCCTCTTTGCATTCCTTACAGATCACGCGCACCAGTCGCTGCGCCACGACCACTTCCAGCGAAGACGCGACCAGGTATGGCTCGATCCCCATGTCGATCAGTCGGGTTGCAGCACCGGGGGCGTCGTTGGTGTGGAGGGTGGAGAAGACCAAGTGGCCGGTCAGCGACGCCTGCACGGCGATCTCCGCCGTTTCGCGGTCGCGAATTTCACCGACGAGCACCACGTCTGGGTCATGGCGGAGGATCGCGCGGAGGCCGGCTCCGAACGTGAGTCCGGATTTGGTGTTCACCTGGATCTGATTAACGCCGCGAAGCTGGTATTCAACCGGATCTTCGACGGTGATGATCTTTCGTTCGACGTCATTGATCTTCGAGAGCGCCGCGTAAAGCGTCGTCGTCTTGCCCGAGCCGGTCGGCCCGGTGACGAGCACGATGCCGTGCGGGCGATGGATGAGCTCGTCGATGACGACGAGGTGATCTTCGCCGAAGCCGATGTCGGCCAGATCGTGGAGCACGCTCGAGCGATCGAGCAGACGGATCGTCACGCTCTCGCCGGCCGCCGTCGGGGCGGTCGCGACGCGCATGTCGACATCCTTGCCGGCCATCTTGCGGCGAATGCGACCGTCTTGCGGCAACCGCTTCTCGGCGATGTTGAGGCCGGCCATGATCTTGACGCGCGACAAGATCGAGTTGATGTAGTTGCGGTTGGCGCGCTTGACCTCCATCAAGTTGCCGTCGACGCGGTAGCGCACGATCAGCTCTTTTTCGCGCGGCTCGATGTGGATATCCGACGCGCGCTCCTTGACCGCGTTGAACATGAGCGAGTTGACCCAGCGGATGATGGGCGCCTCGTCGGTGAGGTCGAGGATGTCGGTCAGCTCGTCGGCCTGACCCTCCATGTCGTCGCCCTGGTTGTCACCGAGATCGACGCCGCCCTCCTGGCGCGCGTAGATCTTGTTGATCGCTTCGACGATCTTCGCCGACGGCGCGACCAGCGGCAGGATCTCGGCGCCGAGCACACGCCGCACGTCGTCGAGCGCATGCACGTCGAGCGGGTCGGCGACCGCCACCTCGACGCCGCGCCCGACGCGGCGAATCGGCATGAGCCGATGCTGCTTGGCGAAGTTGATCGGCACGCGCAGCGCCAGCTCGGCGTCGCACTCCTCGGGCTTGATCTCCTTGACCATCGGCAAGTCGAGCTGCGACGCCAGCGCGAAGAGCATCTCCTCTTCGGTGACGTAGTTGCGCCGCACCAGGATCTCCCCGATGCGACCGCCCTCCTCGCGCTGCACGCGCAGGCCGTCCTCGAGCTGCTGCTCGGTCATCTGCGTCTGCCGCAAGATGATCTGCCCGAGCGAGCGCTCGTGGCCGCCCACGGCCGGCAGCTCGCCGGTCGCACGCACCGCGGTCACGGCTTCGTCCTCGTACTGCATCTACGGATTCCTCTCCCGTCGTTCCTGCGCGGGCGGCGCACCGATGGCGCCACCAGGTCCGACGACGGGCGGCACCGGGCCGCGCGTTCCCGGCTGCGGCACGCGCGGCAGATCGATGATGACCTCGCCCGACGGGTCGCGCCCCAACGTCGCCTCGGCGTTGCGCAAATCGACCGCCTCCTTCTCGGCCTCGATGGCGGTCAGGTTGACCTCCTCGAGCAGGCCGCGCTTGCGGCGGTAGTCGACCTCCGCCTCGTAGTCGCGCTCGTCGCGGAACGCCGAGTAGCGCTCCATGAACTCGCGGCGCTCGCGCAGCTTGCGGTCGAAGATGCGACGCAGATCGCCGGGGTCCTTGATGATGTAGGGCGTCAGGATGATGAGCAGGTTCTGCTTCAGCACCGTCTTGTTGACGCGCTTGAACAGGTAACCGAGGATCGGGATGTCGCCGAGCAGCGGCACCTTGTCGACCTGCTCCGAGACGCGGTCCTTGATGAGGCCGCCGAGGACGATCGACTGCTGGTCACGAATGGTGACGACCGACTTGATGGTGCGCTTCGACGTCGACGGTCCGAGGCCGTTGAAGTTCGGGTTGGCCACGTCCGAGATCTCGTTGTCGATCTCGAGGCGGACGAAGTCGGAGTCGTTGACGTGCGGCGTGATCTCGAGCTTCAGCGCCACGTCCTGACGCTGCACCGACGTGCCGAGGCCGAACGAGGCCGCGGCGCCGCCGGCTGCGCCCGGGGCGGCCGTGGGGAAGCCGCCGAGCGCGCCGGGGAAGGGCAGGTTCTGGCCGACCTGGATGGTCGCCTTCTCGTTGTCGGTGGTGAGGATGTGCGGCATCGACACGACGTTGACGTCACCGTTGTTCTGCAGCGCCTGGACGAAGACGCCGAAGCTCGGCACCGACGTGCCCGGCGGCAGACCGAGGATTTTGTCGGCGTTCGGAATGTTGGGTCCGCGCAAGCCCGCCGCCAGTCCCGACAGCGCCGCCGGCGAGAAGAGCAGCGAGTTGACGTCGGAGGACGGCTCGGAGCCGCCGAAGAGCAGCGACTGATCGGAGCCGGTCTGCACGGTCGTGCCGCCGTGCCAGGCGACACCGAGCTTGCGCGCCTTGTCGATCGAGATCTCGAGGATGGTCGCCTCGACGAAGACCTGGCGGCGCGGAATGTCGAGCTTCTTGATGAGCTCGCGCACGGTGATGTAGTCGCGGCCGCTGGCGAGGATGACCAGCGAGTTGGTCGGCTTGTCCGAGGCGATGCGCACGTCACCTTCGAAGAGCCCGCCGTGCTGTCCCGGCTGCCCCGGCGTCGACTGTGGCGCCGGCGACGATGGCCGTCCGCCCGACGCCGAGCCGCCCGACGATCCGGAGCGGCTCACGCCCGCGCCCAGCCCACCGAGCGTGCCGGCGACGTCGTCGGCGTTGGCGTTCTCGAGCGGCACCACGTGGACCAGATCGGTCGAGGTGTCGCCTTGCATCGTCACCTGATCGAGCCGCTTGACCAGCGCCAGGATGCGGCGATAGGCGTTCTCCGTCGAGACGATGACGAGCATGTTCTGGCGATCGTCAGGGATGATCTGCGACACCGATAGGTCGGATCCCGGCGGACCCTTCTCCGTACCAGGCACCGCGGGCGTTCCGCCCGTCGAGAGATTGGGGCGCTTGCCCGTCGGCGCCGCGCCGCCCTTGGCCACGTTGAAGATGCTCGACAGCATCTGCGCCATGTCGGTCGCCGAGACCGTGTGCAGCTTGATGACCCAGATCTTCTCGCCGCCCATGGCGACGTCGAGCTGACCGATGACGTCTTCCATGCGCTTGATGTTCGACGCCAGGTCGGTGATGACGAGCGTGTTGGTCGGCGCGTAGCTGGTGATGTCACCGTCGCGGCTCTTCAAGCGATCGAGGACCACCTTGAGCTCGTCGGGGCTGACGTGCTCGAGGCGCAACAGGCGCGTGACGAACTGATCTTGATTGGGCGCTTCGTTGTTGCCGCCGTAGATCGGAATCGCGCTCTCGCGCGCGCGGTTGGTCTCGATGATCTTGAGCACCTTGCCCTCGGGCTGCACGGTCAGACCCATCGTCTCCAGCGACGACAGGAACATGCGGTAGACCTCGGGGGCGGTGACCGTGTCGGGGGCGATGATCGTCACCTTGGACTGACGGATCGCTCCCGGCACGATGATCGGCCGGCACATCATCGGCGCGATGGAGTTGAGCAGCGCCATGAGGTCGACCTCACCGCGCAGCTCCCACTTGAACTTCTTGTTGGGCGGATACTTCCTGCACTCGCGCAGCGCCTCCTGCTCGCCGGGAAGCGGCGGCGTCGTCGGCGTACCGGTCGCCCCCGAGGGCAGCGCCGGCGGCGTCACCGTCGTCGCGGGCGGCGTCGAACCGGGGCGCGTCCCCGTCGGCGGCGGCGTGGTGCGCGGCTGCGCGAAGGCGACGCCGGCGTAGAGCGGCAGGAGCATGATTGCGATCGCACTGCGGATCGGTCGAGTCAAAGTCGTCCTCATCGAATCAGGTAGGCCAACGTTTCTCAGCTCGTCGCGCCGGCTCATCGGATGCTGTAATCCAGCGCGACGGTCTCGCCGCGCCGCTCGACCTGTACCGACAGGTGGCTGGCGCTGCGCAGTTTGGTGTAGAGGCCGAGCGCGGCGTCGGGGGTGGTCATCTCCGAGCCGTTGATCGCCTTGATGGTGTCGCCGTTCTGCAGCCCGATGCGTCCGAAGATCGATTGCGGGCGGATGGCGTAGAGCTTGAAGCCGTTGGGCTTGCCGTCCTTGATCGAGGGCACGAAGCGCGCGGCGGTCGCCAGCATGGTGGTGTTCGAGAGCAGCTTCTCGACGAGCGCGCGATCGACCGTGCAGGCGTTGCCGGTGCAGTTGACGCCCTTGTCGATGTCGCCGAGCTCCGGGTTCAACGTCGCCACCGGGGTCACGGGCGCGGCAGCGGCCGCGGCGACCGCGACCGGCGCGTTGCCGTCGAGCTCCACAAACTCGGGCCGCCCGTTGTTGAGGATGTAGACGCGCTTGGAGGTGACACGAAAGACGCTCGCGGTGGTGGCGCCGATGGTCGAGCCGCGGTGATACATCTCGGGGTCCTTCTCCTTCGTCGACATGTCGCGCAGGATGGCCATCGAGAAGTTTTCGTCGCTCGGGCAGACCATCGTCGAGACCAGCTCGAGCTGCAGCGTCGTCTTGGTCCACTCGTTGGACGGCGCGGTGTCGGTCGGGGTCGTCGGCTTGGGCGGCAGGCAACCCGAACAGAAGACATTGCGACTGACGATCGTGGCGCCGTCTTTGTCGTGGAGCTTCTGCTGTTGCGGCGCCGGCCCGTGACGAACCGGCGACTTCGAATCGTCGCCGGCGAGGTACGCGCCCTCGACGAAATGGCCCGCGGCGCGCCCGGCGAAGCTGGCGCACACGGCGATGACCAGAAGGTTCACCACCCAGAAATATTTTTTGACGAGGATTTCCATGGGACGCCCGGCACGCTGCGAGTACAGCTTTCGTGCCACGCTTACGCTACAATTTATGTTGGGGAATTAGCTACTTGCTGAAGATGGCGGGCGGTTCCATTGCCAAATTGTCATAGCCGGAAGCGCCGTCTGGATCTTTTGACCCATCTTCTATAGCCGCAGTCGGCTCGAGCTTCCGGTAAATCGTACGAGTCGCGATGCCGAGCAGCTGAGCGGCCAGGCGCTTGTCGCCGCGCGTGTGGCGCAAGGTCTCGTGGATGACGCGCATCTCGATGTCCTCGAGCGGCGTGCCGATCTCGAAGGTGAGCGCGCGCCCGCTGCCCGACTGCAAGGGCGGTGCACCGCGCACTTCGCGCGGCAGATCTTCGACGTCGATGACGGTCGCCTTGGTCAGGACGACCGCGCGCTCCATCGCGTTCTCCAGCTCGCGGACGTTGCCCGGCCAGTCATGCTCGGTGAGGACGTCGAGCGCGGCGCGCGTGCAGCCCGACACCAGCTTGCCGTTCTTGTCGCGAAAGCGGGCCAGGAAGTGATCGACGAGCAGCGGGATGTCATCGCGCCGATCGCGCAGCGGCGGCACGTTCACCGCGATGACGTTGAGGCGGTAGTAGAGATCTTCGCGGAAGCTTCCATCGGCCACGGCGCGGCGTAGATCCTTGTTTGTCGCGGCGACCAAACGGATATCGATTTTCTGCGACTTACCGCCCAATCGCTCGACTTCACCTTCTTGCAAGACGCGCAGAAGCTTGACCTGGACGCTGAGCGGGATCTCGCCGATCTCGTCGAGAAACAGGGTGCCGCCATCGGCCAGCGCGAAGCGACCGTCGCGCCGCGCCACCGCGCCGGTGAATGCCCCTTTCTCATATCCGAATAATTCGCCTTCCAATATTCCTTCCGGTATCGCGGCGCAGTTGACCGGCACGAACGGACGCGCGGCCCGCGGCGACGAATCGTGGATCTGTCGGGCGAGGAGCTCCTTGCCGGTGCCGGACTCGCCGAGGAGGAGCACGGTCGCCATCGATGGCGCGGCCTGCTGCACGACCTCGAGCGTGCGCCGCATCGCCAGCGACTGGCCGACCATCGGGCGCCGCCGCGTCGCTTCGAGCTGCGCCTTGAGCGTCTTGTTCTCGACGAGCAGCGACTGCTTCTCGAGCGCCTTGGCCACGACGCGCACCACGCTCGCGCGCTTGAGCGGCTTGGTGATGAAGTCGTACGCGCCTTCGCGCATCGCCTCGACCGCCGCTTCGACGGTGCCGTAGGCGGTCATCACCACGGTCTCGGTCTCGGGCGAGAGCTGCTTGACCGCCTTGAGCAGATCGACGCCGCTGATGCCGGGCATCATGAGATCGGTGAGCAGGACGTCGATGCGCCGCTTGCGAATGACCTCGAGCGCGTCCTTGCCGTCCCTGGCGGTGAGGACCGCCAATCCTTCGCGCGCGAAGATGCGCTCGAGCGACTCGAGATTCGAGGCCTCGTCGTCGACTACCAGAAGCGTCGGCTCACCGTTCATGGGTCACGCCCTTTTGCGCGAAGCGGGCCATTGGGTCAATCAAATGATTTCAGCAGCTTGACCTGATGACACAATGTCAATCCTAGCCGAGCGCTGCCATTCTGGCAACTGCCGGTGTCAATATGGCGCAGCTTGGACCGAATGTGCGTCTGACAGGGCCGTGCAAGCTCGAACGCCTTGCGACGCCGCTGGTCCGACCGCGACGCGGCAAATTGGCGCTGACACGGGCCGTGAGACAATGGCAACCGCGCTGCATTGGAGCTCGAGCATGGGGAACTGGACGCTCTTGGCCACGCTGGCGGTCGCGATCGCAGGATGTCACCCGCAGCCGTGCGGCGGCTGTGCCGACTACGAGACCTGCGACGTGGCGGCAAACGCGTGCGTGCTCAACACCGGCGCGCGCTTCGATCTGTACGCGACGCACGGCCGCGTCGACGGCGACAACTGGGATCCGTTCTTCGGACCGCCCGATCCGTTCGTCTGCGTTCGACCGGCCGGGCAGATGGAGCTCTGCACGTCGGCCATCTCCGATTCGCACACACCGAAGTGGGATCAACAGGTCGCCGTCGATCTCGACGGCGCGACCTTGACGACGGCACCAATGGCGGTGCGCTACGAAGACTCCGACATCGACGCCGCCGATCCCATCTGCAGCGGCAACTTCACGTTCACGGCGAAGCTCGTCCACGAAGGCGGGCTCTCGTTCAATTGCTCGAACGGCGCCAGCGCCAACTTCGAGCTGCGCGCCATCAACCTCGGCACTAATCCGTTGGCAGCGACACCGTAAAGGTCGTGCCCTTGCCGACGGCGCTGTCGACGGCGATGGTGCCGCCGTGGCGCTCGACGATGCCGTGGACGATCGAGAGCCCGAGGCCCGAGCCCTGGCCGACGTCCTTGGTCGTGAAGAACGGGTCGAAGATGCGCGGCAGGACCTCGGACGGGATTCCCGGTCCGTCGTCGGCGACGGTGATGACGGCGCGCCCTTCGCGCCGCTCGGTGGCGATGCGAATGGTGCCGCCCTCGCCGTGCTCGCCGAGCGCCTGCGCGGCGTTGGTCAAGAGGTTCATGAACACCTGGTGCAGCTGACCGGCGTGGCCGCGCACGCGGCCGACGTCGCCATATTGGCGGTCGACCTTGATGCCGTTCTTGAGGTGATGGCGCAAAAGATCGAGCGAGTCGTCGATGCCGCGCTGCAGATCGACCTCGACGACCCGATCGTCGTCGCCGCGCGAGTAATTGTGCAGCGCCTGAACGATCTCCTTGGTGCGGCGCGCGCCGCGCTGGATGACACGGATCATCTCGTTGATGTCTTCCTTGGCCTGCGGGGAGGCCTGCACGTCGGCCAGCGTCGCCTCGAGCGGACCGACGGTGTTGACGACCGCGTTGACCGGGTTGTTGATCTCGTGCGCGATGCCGGCGACGAGACGGCCCATGGAGGCCATCTTCTCCGAGCGCACCAGCTCGTCCTGCGCGCGGCGTAATTGATCGAGCGCCTCGGCGATCTCCTTGTTGCGCCGCTCGAGCTCAGCGGTGCGGCGTGTGACCTCCTGCTCGAGCGAGAGGTTGATCTCCGTCGACGAGCGCAGCTTGTCGTTGAGGGCGCGGCGCATCTCCTCGAAGGCGAAGGTGAGGCGGCCGACCTCGTCGGCTTCGCCCGACGGCGAGATGACGGGGCGGCTCAGATCGCCTTTGGCCATGGCGTCGGCGCGGCGCTCGAGCTCACGGATGGGGCGCGTCAGATCGGTGGCGACGAGGATGACCAGCCCCATCGACACCGATAGCAGCACGACGAAGAAGTAGATGAGGATCTTCACCTGGGGCGCGAGGTCGGGGCCGCGGCCGCGATAGCCGGGCAAGAGGACCGCGATGCTGCCGAGATCGACCTTGCCGACGTAGAGGCGCGCGTAGGCGCCGGTCAGCGAGTTGTCGGCCAGCTCCATGGCGCCGCGCTCGAGGCGATGCATGAGCGCTTCGCCGGTCCACGGCAGCGGCGGCGGACCCTGGCGGCCACCGCCGATTCCGATCGGGCGTGCGCCGTCGGCGGGCGGCAGATAGTAGATGACCGTTTCGTCCTGCACGCTGCCGGGCGGCGCCTTCCAGCGCGCGGCGCCGCGCAAGACGGAGACGATCTCGTCCTCGGAGGGCGGCCCCGAGCGGGCGCCGCGCTCGCGCAGCTCGGAGAGCACCGAGTCGAGGCGGAGCTCGCTCTCGCGCTGAATGAACCCCGTCGCCATCGTCTTGTACTGCATGTACGAGAGGAAGAGCGACATGCCGCAGGCGAAGAAGGTGAGCGCGCCGAAGAAGGAGAGCATCTTGGAGCGCAGCGACAGCGGCGTGCGCGTGTGCTCGGGCGCGGGGCGATGGCGCGCGGCGATGTGCACGAGCAGCGGGCGAATGGTGGCTCGATGCCACAACGCCTCGTAGAGCGCGACGCCGATGGTGACGACGACGGCGGCGCCGCACATGAGCGCGGCGTTTTCGAGATCCATGCCGAAGAGCCCGACGCCCTGCACGACCAGCAGCAGCTCGGCGACGAGCCAGAAGGCGATCTTGGCGAGCGCCAACCGGTAGGCGATGGCCTGCGCCGCGCGATAGGCGGCGATGGCGCGCGGGTCGTCGCGCTTGGGCTGATCGGCGGGCCGCGTCGAGAGCGCGGCGTCGAGATAGCGATCGATCGGGCGCGGCAAGAGGCGCAGGTAGAGCCACCAGCCGGCGGTCAAGACTCCGACGGTGATGGGATAGAAGGTCTCGAGCCGGACGTACTGCTCGAGGTTGACCGGGATGAAGAAGTAGGTGAAGGCGG
This sequence comes from Myxococcales bacterium, assembly GCA_028287105.1. Classification (GTDB taxonomy): domain Bacteria; phylum Myxococcota_A; class Polyangia; order Palsa-1104; family Palsa-1104; genus JAQBQH01. The sequence continues at coordinate 1,055 of JAQBQH010000125.1, read as the reverse complement.
CGATGCCGAAGATGCCAAAGGCGCCCGTCGCCAGCGCGGCCAGGACCAGCTTCTCTTTGTAGGAGTCGGCGAAGACGCGCAGCGTGTCGAGATCGGGCAGGAGCGCGGCGCGGACGCGCGACAGGACGCGTTCGTAAGCGAGGGCGCGCAGGATGCCGACGCCGAACGCGTGCGCGGTGGCGACGGCGATGACGGTGAAGACGGCGGCGCGCGGAAAGCCGGCGCGCAGGTGCAGGGTGAGCGCCGCGGCGGTGGCGCCGAAGGTCCAGAGCGCGACGCGGAGTGCGAGCGCGCGACGCGGATAGGCGCGCAGGGTCTGGTAGGCGAGCGACCGCGTCTCGGTGTCGAGCGTCTCGCCGGCCAGCCGCCGCCGACATGCGCGCGACAACGGCGCCCGCCAGATGCGCGTGACCAGCAGCCAGACCGCCAGGGCCGCGGCCCATACGACGACCAGGATGCGCGGCAACATCGCCCGCTGCCGCTCGTCGAGATCGAAGAAGACGATGAGCGGAACGAAGACGACCGCCAGCTCGGCGCCGAGGAGGAGCACGTCCGGCGCCAGGAGCCGGCGCGCGAACTTGAGCCCATCGTTGGCCATCGACGAGGAGAGCTTAGCGTGAGGGTACGCGGGAGCGCCAGCGCGGAGGCGCTCGCGACCGGTTCAGATTGTCAGACGACAGGCGTGCGCGGTGTTCCTCCGAACGCTCGAGGTCGCGTGGCCGTCCGGTGACTCTCACGTATGCATGTCACCGGCACAGTGCTGATGGACTGCAATGGATGGAGCGGCTCCGAGCGCGAAATTCTGCCCTCCTCCGCTCTCTTCTAGCGGCCTGGCGCGGAAGGGAAAGGATGGCTCACTCAGCGCGCGGTTTCTCCCGTCTTGCAAACGTTCGGTCACTGCTGCAGGCGGAGCATGAAGGTGCGCGGGGCGTAGAGCGGCGCGCGCGGGGCGAGATCGTCGGGCCCCGGGAGCTTGTAGTGCTTGTAGGCGTTGTGGACGAGGTAGCTCCGCGCGTGCTTGACCTCCGTGGGTGTGCGCAGGATGTGCTCGTGGT
>JAQBQH010000088.1 GCA_028287105.1 Myxococcales bacterium | reverse complement strand
CGGCGGCGTAAAGGACCCGCGTCGCGCGCAGCGCGACATCAGCGGGTCCGCTGGAGGAGCACGCCGCGCAGCGGCGACTGCGACGGATTCCGACGCCGGCAGCCCGCCTTGCTACCTCCGCGACCCCTTAGCTGACCAGCATTGCCGCTAGTAGCCGTTGAGGTCGCTCGAGGCGACGCCGCCGTCGTCGTAGCACTTGCCGGCGTTGGAGTGGCACGACGACGAGTAGCTGCCGACCGGACCGCACTTCTTGCCGGTCTTGGCGCTGCAGATCTCCTGGCCCTTGTTGCGGTCGGCGAAGTCGTCGCGACCGCCCTTGCCGACGCATACGTACACGTCGCTGGGCGAGTTGTCGTAGTGGTAGCACTTGGCGCTGGCGGTCGCGGAGACGAGCAGCGTAAGAGCGATCAGCAGTTTGGTCATGCCGCGACGATACGGCCGCGGGCGGGCGCTCTTCCCGACTATTGCGCGACGACCTGCGGGGCGGTGCAGGCGCGGCAGCGACGGGCGGCGAGCGGGATGAGCTCGAGGCACTCGGGACAAGGCTTCACCGTCGGGGTCTCGTCCTTCTTGAACACGCGGTGGACCATGCGCGTGACGATGAGGAAGAGGACCATCGCGATGATGATGAAGTCGAGGATGGCGCCGAGGAAGTCGCCCATCTTGATGTTCAGCGGCGTGACCGTCCAGGCGCGCCATTCGCCGCTGGGAAGGATCGCTCCGACGACGGGCATGACGATGTCGGCGACGAGCGCGCTGACGATCTTACCGAACGCGCCGCCGATGACGACGGCGACGGCGAGATCGACGACGTTGCCCTTGAGGGCGAAGGTCTTGAAGTCGGACAGGAGGGCCATGCGCGCAATCTATCAGGGCGGTGCGCGACGGTCGATGAGCTCCTGAAGGGTGCGGTTGCGCGGCTCGTCGGGCGCCAGCCGGCGGGCGCGGTCGAGCGCCTGGCGCGCGCCGTCGAGATCGCCGTGGAGCGCGCGATAGGCGGTCAGGTTACGCCAGGCGCGTGGGTTGACGCCGTCGAGACGGGCGGCGACGTCGAGCGCGCGGCCGGCTCCTTCGTCGTCACCGACGGCGGCGCGGCATTCGCCGAGGTTGGTCCAGGCGTGGGCGTAGCCCGGCTCGAGGCGGACGGCGCTCTCGAGCGGCGCGACGGCGAGGTCGCAGCGACCGGCCTCGAACCAGGTGGTGCCGAGGTTGTACTGAATCTTGGCGTTGCCCGGGGCGCGCTCGGCCATGGTGCTCCAGAGCGCGCCGGCGGAGTGGAAGTGGGTCGACTCGGCGAAGCAGACGAGCCCGTAGAGCGCGACGACGAGCCAGAGCGCGCGGGTGGGCCGGACGAGGAGGGCGAGGCCGCAGGCGAAGACGCTCGGCAGATAGAGGAAGCGCTCGGCTTCGATCTCGCGAAACGGGATGAGATGCGAGACCGGCAGGAGCGCGGCGTAGAAGCCGAGGAGCGCGACGGCGGCGTTGGGGCGGCGGCGCGCGAGGGAGAGGCTGGCGGCGAGGACGACGGCGTGGAGCGCGTAGGCGACGAGGGCGCGCGGGTCGAGGAGCGTCGTCGAGAGCGCGAAGTCGGAGTAGTCGACGCGCAGCGGCCAGGGAACGACGACGAGGCGGACGTAGTCGGCGAAGATGCGGGCGATGGTCGGCACCAGGACGGCGGGGCGGCGGTCGGAGATCCAGGCGGCGCCGGCGCCTCCGGCGAGCGTGCCGAGGGCGGCGTGACGGAGCGCCAGGTACGCGGCGAAGGCGGCTGCGAACGCGGCCAGGCCGAGCAGCACCGACGGCGGCGGGAGCAGCCGCTCGCCCGCGCGCAGCTTTTGTGCGGTGCGGATCGCGAGGACGACGGCGAGCGCCGCGAGCGCGCCGGCGGCGGTCTCCTTGCAGAGGAGGGCGGCGAGAAGCGCGAGCGCGGCAGCGGCGACGAGGAGGGCCGTGCGCGCGGTGCTGCGCGCCGTCGTGTCGCCGGCTGCGTCGCCGAGCCAGGCGCGCCACACCGCGTCGCACAGGAGCAGGCGTACGCCGCCGAGGAGGAAGACGACTGCCAGGAGCTCGGAGCGATTGATGACGAAGGCGACGGCGTCGAGATGGACGGGATGAACGGCGAAGATGAGCGCGCAGGCGAGCGCGGCGCGAGCGTCGTCGACCAGGCGCCTGGCGACGGCGAAGAGCAGCGCCGCGGAGAGCGCGTGTAGCGCCACGTTGACGGCGTGCATCGGCGCCGCGTGCAGCCCGAACAGCGCGCGGTCTACCCACAAGCTGAGCAGCAGGAGCGGGCGGTAGAGGACATCGCCGTCGCCGGCTCCGAAGACGTTGCCGCCGAAGAAGGCGCCGATGCGCCCGGCGGCCAGGAGCGCGTTGTCGCGCACCACCGGCGCGTCGTCGAAGAGGAAGACGCCGGCGATCGTCGGCCAGGTGACCGCGAGCGCGGCGGCGGCGCAAAGGAGGGCGCCCCAGCGGCCGAGGTCGAAGGTTCGCGCGTGAGGCACCTCACTCAGCATACCCGGAAACCGCGCGCAGTGCCCTACATGTGCCACCACGCGCTCGAAAAACTCGTTTCAATATTTCAGTTTGAATAACGATTTCTGCATTGCATTTATGGCCTCGTGAAGACGTTTCTCCACATGTCGCAGCGACGGTGAACTGCATAAAATCGCGAAGCAATTAACTTCCGCGGATAGAAACGAAAGCAATACTTCAATTCTTACTTGTTTACGGGCTAACCATTCTTTTGCGACATTCGTGAGCACTCGCGAATTCGCGCGGGCGGAGGGTACAAGATGCGTATCGCACGAACGCTCACAGCTGGCGTACTGGTAGTACTGGCCGGCTGTAACGGCCAGGTCTCCAATAATGGGAGCGAGACTGACAGCGCCCTCAAGCAGGTGCCACGTACGGCGAACCCCTACACGCTCTTCGAGAGCTTGCAGACGCGTCCGCTGGCGCTGTCCTCCAACGGTCGCTACCTGTTCGCCTGCAATACGCCGGATAACCGGCTCGAGATCTTCCGCCGCGACGATGACGACAACAACGGCCGCCTGCGCGCGGTCGGCTCGGTCGTGGTCGGCCTCGAGCCCGTCGCGGTCGCCGTGCGCAACGACCGCGAAGTGTGGGTCGTCAACCACCTGTCCGACTCGGTGAGCGTCATCGACACCACGCAGATGGAGAACGCGCACGTCGTTCGCACCCTGAACGTGGGTGACGAGCCGCGCGACATCGTCTTCGCGGGCACGAACCGCTCGCGCGCCTTCATTACTACGGCCCACCGCGGTCAGAACGGCGACGACCCGCAGCTGTTCACGAGCGGCGTCGGTCGCGCCGACGTCTGGGTGTTCGACGCCAACAACCTCGGCGCGAGCGCCGGCGGCACGCGCCTCGCCAAGCTCGTCCTGTTCGCCGACACGCCGCGCGCGCTGGCGGCCTCGGCCGATGGCAGCAAGGTCTACGCCGCCGCGTTCCTCTCGGGTAACCAGACGACCATCGTCTCGGTCGACGCGGTCAAGCATCTCTATCCCAACGGCATGCCCGGCCCGGCCGCGCTGCCGATCCCGATCCCCGGCGTGGGCACGGTCATGTTCCCGCAGCCGTCGACGGGCCTCATCGTCAAGTGGAAGCAGGGCACCGACGGCCTGATGCACTGGATCGACGCCTACGGCACCGTCTTCGACGCCTGGGTGCGCGTGAAGCTGCCCGACAAGGACGTCTTCACCATCGACGCCAACGCCACGCCTCCGGTCGCGACCGAGGCCATCTACACCGGCGTCGGCACGACGCTCTTCAACATGGCGGTCAACCCGGCCAACGGGCACGTCTACGTCACCAACACCGACGCGCGTAACGACATCCGCTTCGAGGGTCACGGCACGCCCACCGCGCCGTCGACCGTGCGCGGTCACATCGTCGACAACCGCATCACCGTCATCAATCCGGCCTCGGGCGCGGTCACGCCGCGCAACCTGAACCCGCACATCGACTACACGGTCGAAGGCACGCCGGGCGAGAAGGAGAAGTCGGTCGCCTTCCCGCAGGACATCGCGATCTCGAAGGACGGCTCGACCGCGTACGTCGTGGCCCAGGGCTCATCCAAGCTCGCCATCTACAAGACCAGCGACCTCGAGGCGGGCACCATCACGCCGTCGACGGCGGACCAGGTTCTGCTCACCGGCGGCGGCCCCACCGGCGTCGTCGAGGACGGGCACGGCACGGCCTACGTGTTGACCCGCTTCGACAACGGCATCTCGTCGGTCAACCTGCGCACGCGCACCGAAGTGAAGCACACCCAGCTCTACAACCCGGAGCCGGCCAGCGTCACGGTCGGCCGCAAGTACCTCTATGACGCGACCTTCACCTCCGGTCACGGCGACCAGGCGTGCGCGAGCTGCCACATCGGCGGCGACAACGACGCGCTGGCGTGGGACCTCGGCAACCCGGGCGGCGGACCGCTCTCGGAGCCGCAGGGCCAGTTCACGATTCCGCGTCAGGCCATCGAGTTCCTGATTCCGCAGACGAAGTACATCTTCGACTACGAGCAGCCGGTCAAGGGGCCGATGACGACGCAGTCGCTGCGCGGCATGGACAACCACGGCCCGATGCACTGGCGTGGCGATCGCAACGGCGCCATCCAGCAGAACGGCCAGCCCTTCCCCGATTCGATGGGCGCGTCGGCCCAGCCGGACACCGGCATCTTCAACGAGGTCAACGCGTTCAAGTCGTTCAACGTGGCCTTCCCGGGGCTGGTCGGCCGTAGCGAGATGTTGTCGGACGCCGACATGACCGACTTCACGACCTTCATCCTGCAGGTCAGCTATCCGCCGAACCCGGTGCGCAACCTCGACAACTCGCTCACCGATTCTCAGGCGGCAGGCAAGGCGTTCTACTTCGCCAAGCAGGCGAGCGGCGCCGAGCTGCCGTCGGACCGCTTCCACAACTGCAACGGCTGCCACACGCTCGACGTGGCGGGCAACGCGGCGACGTCGCAGCATCCCGGCTTCTTCGGCACCGACGGCCGCCTCACGTTCGAGAACGAGCCGCAGATCTTCAAGGTGCCGCACCTCCGCAACATGTACACGAAGGTTGGTATGTTCGGCTCGACGCCGGACACGAACATGCTCATCACGGTCACGCCGTTCAACGCGGCGACGGTCGACCAGGTGCGCGGCTTCGGCTATCAGCACGACGGCGCGCTCGGCACGCTCGAGCACTTCTTCACCGGTCAGGTGTTCGTGCAGGCCTTCGTCAACGTGACGCTGCCCAACGGCGCCAACGCCGGTCCCAACCCGGGTGGCATTCCGTTCCTCGATCCGAACAATCCGTTCGCGGGCGCTCCGTCGCCGGCCGGCTTCGTGCTGCGCCATCAGATCGTCGACTTCATGATGGCGTACGACTCGAACCACGCGCCGATCGTCGGCCAGCAGGTCACGCTGACCAACGCCACGCGCACCTCGGCCAACGCCCGCATCGACCTCATGCAGGCGCGCGCGACCGCGGCCGCCGACCACGCCTCCGAGTGCGACCTCGTCGCCACCGGTAAGGTGTTCGGCATTCCGGTCGGCTTCTACTGGAACGGCGCGACCTGGTCGCCGAACAGCACGCGTCTGCCGGCGGTTCAGGACAGCGTGGTTCGCGGCCTGGCCGGCACGGCCACCGACGCGCTCACGTTCACCTGCGTGCCGGTCGGCTCGGGCTGGCGCGCCGGCGTCGATCGCGACGGCGACGGCTTTGCTGACGGCGACGAGCTCTTCGCCGGCACCAATCCGGCCGACGCCGCTTCCCACCCGTAGTACTTCGTAAACTCCCCCGCTATCGCTTCACACGATCGACCAGGCGCGCGGCAAGTTGAGCGCGCGCCGGGTCGCTCGTATTTTTGGCGCAGGCGTTGAGCGCCGGCACCGCCGCGGCACCGACGTGGCGCACGAGCCTGACACCGGTACCCTGCCAGGCGGCGCCCAGGGTGGCGCACAGCCTGCCGGTCAGGCGCGGGTCGGATCGCAGCGACGGGTCGAGCGAGAGGGCGATGGTCCATTCGCGCTCGGCGTCCTTGCGCCAGATGCGCCGGTAGTACAGCTCGCCGAGCTGGAGGTGGACCCAGCCGGCCTTGGGCTCGAGGATCGCCTCGGCGGTGAGCAGCCGCTCGGCGTCGGCGAGCTTGTCGGCGGCGAGCAGATCGGCGACGCGCTGTTGCAGCGACGGGGCGGTAGCGGAGGCTGGCGGCGGGGTCGGCGGCGCGGAGACTGCGGGCGGGGCGGCCACTGATGCCGGGAGCGGCGCCGACGGCGCGACCGCGGATGGCGCGACCGCGGATGGCGCGACCGCGGCGACGATGGCGAGGTCCGGCGGCGGAGCGGCCGATGCGACGGACAGATCGGCAGTCGGCTCGCCCGCCGGCGCCCCCGACGGTGACGCGCCCGACGGCGTCGGCAGCGCCGTGGCGATCGCCGGCAGGTTCACCGGCGGCCCGAGCGCCGGCAGGCTCGGCGGCACCGCCGCCGGCGACGGGATCAGCACGATCTTCGGCGCGCGCCGCACGTACCACAGCCACGCGCCCCCGCCGCCCGCAGCGACGAGGAGGAGCGCCGCCACGACGGCGCCGATGGTCCACGAGCGCCGCGCCTTGGCCTCCTCGGCGTGCGCCTCCGGCAGGGTCTCGAGCGCCGCCAGGAACTCGTCGCAGTGGTAGTAGCGGGCATCGCGCTCTTTTTCGAGCGCACGCAAGATCACCTTCTCGAGGCCGGGGCTGATCTTCTTCTCGGGCGCGACCTTGCGCGGCGGCTCGGGCGCCATGTGCATGTGCATGCGCAGGAGCTCCATCGAGTCGTCGCTCTTGAACGGCTTCCGCCCCGTGCACATGCCGTAGAGGATGACGCCGGCCGAATAGATGTCGGTGCGATGGTCGGCCTTCTCGCCGCGCGCCTGCTCGGGCGACATGTAGCTCGGCGTGCCGGCGACCGTCTTCGGCATCGAGATGCTCGGCTCGTCGACGCTGATGATGCGCGCCAGGCCGAAGTCGAGCAGCTTGACGAAGTCGCCCGTGCCGGTGGTCTCGGTCAGCATCACGTTCTCGGGCTTGAGATCGCGGTGCACGACGCCCGAGGCGTGCGCGTGGCGCAGCGCCTCGAGGATCTGACGCATGATGTGGACGGCGCGGACCGGGGTCATGCCCGGCTTGCCCATCTCCTTGTTGAGCGGGCGGCCCTGGATGTACTCCATGACGATATAGGGGCGGCGGCGCCAGACCCCGAAGTCGAGGATCGACACGCAATGGCGGTGTTGGAGGCGGCTGATGGCGCGCGCTTCGCGGTCGAAGCGGGCTACGGCCTCTTCGGACTGGACGGCCCTTTCGTCCAGAAACTTGATGGCGACGGCCTTGCCGAGCTTGAGACGCTCCCCGCGATAGACCACGCCCATGCCGCCGGCACCCAGCATGTCGACGATTTTCCAACGATCATCGACAACCTGGCCAACAAGAGGGTCCCGCGTGGCGGTGTCGCTCGCCATCCGGCGGCAGTATAGCTAACATTTGGGGATCGGTATGGCTGAGGTCTCGGACCCACGCATCGGCACGCTGCTCGAAGGACGCTATCGGCTGGACACTCGTCTGGCCGCCGGCGGCATGGGCGTCGTGTACAAGGGCGAGCTGGTCGCCATCGGTAAGCCCGTCGCCATCAAGTTCCTGCACGATGCGCTCGCGGCGGTTCCGGATCTGGTCAAGCGCTTCCAGCGTGAGGCGACGGCGATGAGCCGGCTGGCGCATCCGCACCTGGTGAGCGTCGTCGATTCGGGACTGGCGGGCGGTGTGCCGTTCCTGGTGATGGACTTCGTCCTCGGGCGCTCGCTCGCCGACGTGCTCGCCGACGGGCCGATGCCGGCGGCGCGCGCCGCGACGATCGCCAAGCAGATTCTCGCCGGGGTCAAGCACGCGCATACGTCGGGCGTCGTGCATCGCGATCTCAAGCCGGACAACATCCTGGTGCTCGCCGACGTCGAGGACGACTTCGTCAAGATCCTCGACTTCGGATTGGCGAAGGTCGTTCAGGGCGGGTCGGGGGATGCCGGCACGCAGCTGACCAACACCGGGTTCGCGCTCGGAACGCCGGGCTACATGTCGCCCGAGCAGGCGCGCGGGACCGAGAGCGACGAGCGATCCGATCTCTACTCGGTCGGCGTGATCCTCTATCACATGGTGACCGGGCGAAAGCCGTTCATCGCCGACTCGCCGCTCGCGGTGTTGCGCATGCACATGGACGATGCGCCGACGCCACCGACGCAGATCGCGCCGCGCTGCTGCTCGCCGGAGCTGGAGAAGGTGATCTTGCGGGCGATGGCGAAGGAGCCGTCGGCGCGCTTCCAGTCGGCGGGCGGCTTCGCGCAGGCGCTGGCGGCGACGCCGGAGGCGCGCGAGGCTGGCTTTACCGACGAGGCGAGCGTGCGGCGCCCGCCGCTGCGCCTGCTCGGGATCGGCTTTCTCGTGCGCGCGGTGCTGGTGATGGCGCTGATCGCGGGCGTGGCGGTGATCTGGAATCAGCTGTCCAAGCGCTCGCAGCAGAAGGTGAAGCGGCGGCTCGACGACGCCGTCAAGATGGCGCAGGGCGCGTACGAGGCGGCCAAGGGCGCCGATCAGCAGCCGGTGCTGAAGACGGGTGACAACAAAGCCGGCCAGACGGCGACGGCGACGGCGACAGCGAAGAAGGCGGAGCTGCCGGCGAAGAAGCCGGAGCCGCCCGTCGCGGCGAAGAGCGAGGCGACCCCGCCCGCGCCAGTGCCGTCGCCACCGACAGCGACGCCGACGCCGACAACGACGCCGACGCCCATGCCGGCGACGCCGATGCCGCCGACAGCGACGCCACCGACGGCGCCGGCGCCGATCGCGGAGGCAGCGACGGCGAAGCCGACCGGCACGACGCCTGAGGTGGCCGCCGACGACGACGATGACGACACCGTCGAGGAGCCGGTCGCGCCGCGCGACACGCCGGGCGCCAAGCTCGAGGAGGCGGTCAAGGAGTCGCCGCCCGCCTCACCGTCGACCCCGTCGCCGGCCGGCGCCGCGGCGAAGGCCAAGGCGCCGCCGTCGGCGGGCGAGGCGTCGAAGCTGCTGGCGACCAACCGCGTCGACGAGGCCATCAAGCTGCTCTACGAAGTGCGCCGCCATCAGCCGAAGAGCGCCACGGTCGCGCTGCTGCTCGGCCACGCCTATTTCCGCAAGCTGTGGCGCACCGACGGGCTGCGCGAATACGACACGGCGATCAAGCTGAGCCCGGTGGTCCGGCACAACCTCATGCTGGTGCGGAACACCGTCGGTGCGCTCGAAGATCCGACCTATCGACTGGCGCGCGCGGTCATCAAGGCGCGGCTCGGCGCGGCGGCGCTCACCGAGGTGCGGCGCGCGGCGCGGCTGTCGAAGAGCCCGCGCGTGCGCCTGCGGGCGGCGCGGTTGGCGCAGCAGCTCGCGCACCGGCGGCGCTGACCGCAGCGACGGTGGCGACCCGGCCGGAGTGGGGTTGCCGGTGGTCGAAGTGGGGGGCTGGACCTCCGTGCGCATACGGAGGGGACTGTTGCAAAACGCGAGGTTGTGGCTGGCACGTCGCTCGCTAAGGTGTCGCCGCGATGACACTTCAACGAACGATCGCATTGTGCCTCGGGCTCGTCTTCGTCGGCTGCGGCGGGGCCATGCCCACAGGAACCGGTGACAACGGCGGCGGCGCCGGCGCGGGCGGCGGCGGCGGCGGCGGCGATACGGGCATGGGCGGCGTCGGAGGAGGAGGCGGCGGCGACG
>JAQBQH010000047.1 GCA_028287105.1 Myxococcales bacterium | reverse complement strand
GGCGTCGGCGGGGTCGCGCCGAGCGACGTGAGCGCGGCCTCGAGCTCCGTCAAGTGCGTCGCCGCGAGGTCGAGGACGTGTTCGGCCGGTTGGTAGGTGGTGCCGTAGGCGTAGTTGACCGTCGGGGTGTTGGTCATCTCGATGTGCGCGCCGAGGACGTGGCTCACGGAGCGCGTGGCGACGAAGGCGCGCAGCCGGGCTGCGCTCGCGCGATACTGAGGCCAGTCGTTCACGAAGAGAAGGCCCGGGTAGAGCGTGTCACCGGTCAGGAGCAGGCCGGTCTGGCGGTCGTAGATTGCGATGTGGGTGGCCTCGTGGCCGGGAATGGGTACGACGTCGAGGATGCGGTCGCCGAGGTCGACCGTGCCTGGGTCGGTCGGCCACGTTTTGATCCCGAACGCCGCCTGCACCGCGGGCACCGTCTTCGCGATGAGCGTCGTATTCGGCTGCCCGGCGAATTGGGCATCCGACGCGACGTGATCGCCGTGCGCGTGCGAGTGCGCGACCAGGAGCGGACGCGCGCCGATGAGCTGCATGACGCGATCGTGAATCGCCGACGTGTTCGTCGCGCCGGTGTCGAGCAGCAGCGCCGACGTCGTGCCGAGGAGGAGATACACGAAGGGCGCTTCGAAGGTGCGGCACTTGTCCTGCCGAATGATGTACGTCGTCGCGTTGTATGCGTGCACCTGCAGCTCCGGGTCGCCGGTCTGGTTGCACGACGCCTGGCCGTGCATCCACGTGACCGCCAGCGTTCCCGGCGTGAGGCCGCCGCCGCTCGCGCCACCGTCGGCGTGGTTCGGCGGAGTGTCGCCGCCCGTGGGCACACCGCCGTCGGCAGGTGAGGGCGAGAGGGACAGGTCGCTCCCAGCTGCGCCATTGCCGCCGTTGTCGCCGGCACCCGCGCCGCCGCCGGGACCGACGGTCGACAGGCAGCCGGCGAAGACGAGCATGAGCGAGCAGGCGAGGCGCATCGTCAGGCTCGAGTACACGTTCCGTACCGCGCCCAACTATCGGAATTCAGGTGGCTGCCCCGGGGCAGGAGTCCCCGGATTGCGTCGTGCGCGACGGCTCCGGCCTGCCTGAGGTCACCTGGGCAGGCGGCGTTGCGCGATGCGGGAGACGGCGCCGGTCCAGCCGGCGTCGAAGGGATGGCCGGGCTCGTCGAGATCGATGACGAGTGGCGCGTGGTCGGAGGGGATGGGTTTGCCCTTGCGCGCTTCGCGGTCGATCTCGGACCAGCGGACGCGGGTCGCGAGCGGCTTCGAGACGAGGCAGTGGTCGATGCGCATGCCGTAGTTCTTGTGGAACATGCCGGCGCGGTAGTCCCACCACGTGTAGCGCTCGGGCTCGGCGTGGATGAGGCGGTAGGCGTCGACGAGGCCCCAGTCGCACAGGCGCGCGAAGGCCTGGCGCTCTTCGGGGGAGACGTGGGTGCCGCCGTGGCAGGCGGTTGGGTCCCAGACGTCGCCGTCGGTGGGGGCGACGTTGAAGTCGCCGGCGAGCACCAGCGGCTCCGAAGGTTGGTGCGAGCGGTCGAGCCACGCGGCGAGGCGCGCGTACCAGGCGAGCTTGGCGGCGAAGAAGGGCGAGCCGACGACGCGGCCGTTCGGCGCGTAGATCGAGACCACGCGGACGGCGCCGCAGGTCGCGGCGATCATCCGCGCCTCGGCGAGCGGCTCGTCGTCGGCGACGTCGGGGGTCGTCGCGCGGCGCAACGGCTCGCCGAAGTTGGTGACGACGTCGGCGATGCCGACGCGGCTCGCGATCGCGACGCCGTTCCAGCGGCCCTCGCCGTGGTGCGCGACCGCGTAGCCCCAGCGCTCGAGCTCCGCGCGCGGCACGTCGCCGTCGGCGAGCTTGGTCTCCTGCAGGAGCAGCACGTCCGGCTGCGCGCGCTCGACCCACCACGCCACCTTCTCGAGGCGCGCCTTCAGCGAATTGACGTTCCAGGTGGCGATGCGCATGGCTAGCCCCTCGCCGTGTAGCGTGGCTCTGCGAAACGAGCAAGTACTGTCGCTGCGTCAGTCGTCGGGGCGACGTCTTCGCGAGACCGTTTGCTATAGTCCGCGTCATGGCGAAGTTCTTTTCGTCACCCGATCGCTTTCGCAAATGGCTCGAGGCGCACCACGCGGACACCGCCGAGCTGTGGGTGGGCTTCTATAAGAAGGGGTCGGGTAAGCCGAGTATCACGTGGCCCGAGTCGGTGGACCAGGCGCTGTGCTTCGGCTGGATCGACGGTCTGCGCCGGAGCGTCGACGAGGTCAGCTATCAGATTCGCTTCACCCCGCGGAGAGCGACCAGTATCTGGAGCAACATCAACATCGGGCGCGTCGAGGCGCTGACCGCGGCCGGTTTGATGCGTCCGGCCGGGCTGGCCGTGTTCGGCAAACGCGACGCGAAGAAATCGGGGATCTATTCATTCGAGCGCGACAAGGCGCAGTCGCTGCCGAAGCCGCTCGAAAAGCAACTGCGCTCCAACGACGAAGCGTGGGCCTTCTTCACTGCGCAGGCGCCCTGGTATCAGCGCACCGCCAAATACTGGGTCATGAATGCGAAGCGGGAAGAGACGCGAATGAAGCGATTGGCGACCCTGATCGACGATTCCGCGCAGGCGCGCACCATCGCGCCGCTCACGCGCCGGCCACGCACGAAGTAGCGCGCATCCGCCCGGCGACCGCGACGGCTACGGCTCGACGAAGGTCGAATTGGCGAAGCTGGCGCAAGCGCGCACGGCGCTGGCGTGATCGGTGACGACTCCCCCCGCAGCCCCCGTCCACCACCACTGCACCTCGGTCACCGTCGCCGGCGCGCCATTGCCGACGGCGACGCGGCAGCCGCCGATCGCGCCGGCGTGATCGCACGCGCCGCCCACCCAACGTCCGCCCGAGACCATCTCGCAGCTCTGCTGCAGGCCGGCGAGATCCGCATCGGCGACGTTCTCGTAGTCGACGCATTCGTTGCGCTTGGGCGTGGCGCTGCCCTGGCGCTCGTCGCAGCCGTACGCCGGGGAAGGGGCCGCGCCGCCGCCGCCACACCCGGCGAGCAGCGTCATTCCGATCAGCAATGTGCGAAAAGTCACGAGATCCTCCGTCTTCTATAGAGGAGACGGTGCCACTCCGACTTTGTCGCAAGAAAATCGTCGGAGCACGCCTCGTATGCATCCAACGGCGGCGGGAGGCTATTGGACGACGAGGTAACGGTGCGTGAACGTGGTGCCGGCGCGGTCGTCGTGGACGACGACGAACAGGTTGATGCGATCGCCGACGGCGGGCTGGTGGTGCTTGGGGTCGTCGAGCTGGAGCTTGGTGTCCGGTTGTTCGGCGCCGGTGGTGTCTTCGGTGAAGAGGCCGCTGTCGGCGTACCAGAAGAAGCGGGGCTGCTCGGTGGCCATCGTGATGGTCGTGTTCGGGGGCGTGCCCGAGAGCTGCGGGTAGACTTCGAAGGAGTCGGGGGTCACGGTCAGCCGTAGCGTCGGCTGGGTGTGCGCCGCCACCGGCGTCGGGGCTGCGGGATCGGTGGACAGCTCGGTCACGTTCATGGGCGAGGCGTCGAGCGGATCGTCGACGAGGGCGGCTGACGCGATCGTCGGATTGTGGTTGGGCGGCAAGACGCCGGGGATGGCCAGGCGCAGGCCGTAGACGACGTCGAGGGTCTGCTCGCCCATGTGCGCACGCACGCGCACCGGGATGTAGAAGCCGCCGCTGGCATCGGGGACGCCGAGTGTCTGCGGGCTGGCGCTCGAGGGCATCGTCACGCGCGCGCTCGGTCCGCCGCCGTCGACGGCGACGAGGAAGTTGCCCATGTCGGCCTCGAGGCACAAGGGATCGACCGAGGACGAGCCGGGCGGCGGCGGCTGCGTGCACACGACCCACTCGTAGCTCACCGGCGCCGGTAGGTCGGGCGTGATCACCGTCAGCGTCGAGGTCTCGCCGGGCGCGGCCTCGGGCGGATCGGCGACGACGCCGAGGATGCGCAGGCTGCCCGGCGCGAGATACGACGCGGGATCGAAGTCGTTGCCGCATCCCGCGACCGCGCAGGCGACGCAGACGGCAGCGAGGAGGTGAGCGCGCATCAGAAATCCCCGCGGATGCCGAGGTCGGGCACGAAGGGCAACCCGGTGACCGGCTGCGACTGCATGAAATTGAAATTGTACTGCCGCTGCTCTTCGGAGCGGTAGTTGTAGAGGTTCTGGATGTCGAGATAGACGCTGAGGCGCCAGCGGTCGAAGGTCCAGGTCTTGTCGAAGCGCACGTCGAGCTGGTGGAAGTCGGAGAGCCGCTGCGAGAAGGGCTCGCCGGGCAGCGACACGTAGCCGCCATTGTTGGCGTTCAAGTAGGTCTGCTTGATCGGCGTGAACGGGTTGCCGGTGACGTAGCGGAAGCGGAGGCCGACTTGATAACCGCGCGGCAGCTTGTAGCTGCCGAGGATGGTCAGGATGTGCGTTTGGTCCGACGAGAACGAGCGCCACGGCGTGTCGGGATGATCGCGTCGCTCCGAGCGCGACACGGTATAGGCGATCCATCCGAAGAAGTTGCGCGCGAGCTCCTGGCGCACCAGGAGCTCGCCGCCGTAGACCCGACCGACGCCGTCGTTGGTCTGGATGGGATCGCCGTAGTGCTCGCCCGGTACCGTGAGCAGGCGCAGATCTTTGTAGAAGCCTTCGATCTCGAGGTGCAGCGTCGGCGTCGGATCGAAGTCGGCGCCGACGACGTAGTGCCAGCCCTGCTCGGGCAACAGGTTCGGGTTGCCGACGGCGCGCACCAGGTTGAACGTCTGCGTCGGCTGGAAGTAGACGCCGGTGGCCGCCTTGATGGCCGCCCAGCGGTTGATCTGGTAGCGCATCTGCAGGCGCGGCTCCGGATTGACATACGCGTGCGAGAAGCGGAACGGCGTGCCGAAGTATCCCGCGGAGCTGTAGATGTCGAGGCGCAGCCCCGGCGTGATGGTCAGCTTCTTATTCAGGAGCGCGAAGGTCAACGCGATGAACGGCGCGGCGAAGTTGTTGTAGATCGACGTGCTGTCCTGGATGAGGCCCGGCGATCCGCCGACACCGCCGCCGAGCGCGCCGCCGCCGCGGGTGGCGCCGGCAAACGGCGCCGAGCCGGCGAAGGTCCAGCGCGTACCTTCGAAGTCGATGCCGCCGTCGAGCCGCAGCCATGAGGTCAACGGCACGCGCGCGACCGCGCGCAGACCGTACGCCAGTGTCGCGACGTTGAAGGTGATGGCCGTGTTGCCGAAGGTGCCGCTGGCGGAGATGGGCTGGTCGTAGCCAATCCACGGCGTCACGGTCAGCGTCGTCCGTCCGAAGCGTCGCTGATAGCGCGCGAGAAAGCGATGGTAGAAGGTGTGCGAGTCGAGCGCCGCCGACGCCGACGGGTCGGGACGGCGCAGCGTCACCTTGATCGAGTCGTCGGAGCCGAAGAAGAAGACCTCGAGATCGTCGCGCGGGGTCGGCTTCCAGCGCAGCTTGAGCTGGTAGTCCCAGTAGCTCGGGGTGAGCTGGAAGCTGTTGGGCGTGACGTAGGGCAGCCAGGCGTCGATGGTCGAGCGGCGGGCGGCGACGGTGAGCGAGAGCGTCTTGGTCAGCTTGGCGTCGAGCATCAGCGACGCGTCGATGGCGTCGAGCTGGACGAAGCCGTGGATGCCGGAGTCCTTGGGCTTGCGCGTGTCGATCTCGATGACGCCGCCGTAGCCGCGGCCGTACTCGACGCCGAAGCCGCCCGGGCGGAACGAGAGGTCCTGCACCATCTCGCTGTTCACCGTCGAGCGGAGGCCGCCGAAGTGGTACAGCGTCGGGATGTAGACGCCGTCGACGTAGCTGCGCGTCGAGTTGGGCGACGTGCCCCACACGATGATCGCGCCGCCGCCGAAGGCCGCGCGCGCGACGCCGGGCAGCGATTGAACCGCGCGCAGCGTGTCGCCCTGCGTGCCCGGGATGCGGCGGAGCTCGTCGCCCGACAGCGTATGCTCGACTGTCTCCTGCACGACGTGCTGGCCGCGCACCGTCGAGGTGTAGCGCTGCTTGCGCGCGAGATACCAGGTCACCTCGAGGCGCTTTTGCGGCTCGAGCTTCAGCGTCAGCTGCGCCGCCGCTGCCACGTCGGGGCCGATGAGCGCGACGCGATGCGCTCCCACCGGCACGGCGTCGAAGTGGAAGGCGCCGTCGGCGTCGGTGACGGCCACGAGGTCGTCGATGCGCACGGTGACGTTGGGGAAGGGGATGCGTTCGCCCTTTTCGCGCACCGTGCCGTCGAGCGGGACGGTCTGGCCGGCGGGCGCTGCGGTTGTCGGCGCCGCTTCGCCGGTGGGAGGCGGCGTCGTCGGCGCGGGCGGCGCGACCTTCTCGAGGAACGCGTAGCGATAGGTGATGCGTACCGGCACGGGCTTGCCGCCGGCGACACCCGGCGTGAACTCGAACTGCCGGGCGGCGGCGACGGCGGGCTCATCGAAGGGCGCGCCGGCAGAGGTCGCGACGGTCACGTTCGCGACCTTGCCTGCCTCGTCGACGTCGATGGTGAGCACGACGTCGACACGCCCGCGGCCGGTGAGCTCGGGCGGCGGCGTTGCCGCGATGAACTTCAGGAGCCGCGGCGCCTGCTCCAGCGTCGCGGCCGGCGCCCCCTGGGCAAAGGCTGTCGCCGACGACAGCAGCATGGCGAAAGCGAGTCGGCGCACGGCCGCGTGAGTATAGCGGTCCGACGGCGCCGTACGATCCTTTTCGACGCGGTTCCGCAGCGGTTTAGAGATAGCTCAACCAGGCGTCGCTTCGCCGCTGCTTGAGCGCGGCGAACCAGCGGCAGAGCGGATACATCGCGACGACGACGCCCACCCACGCCAGGTAGACGAGCGGCAGCGAGAATCCCCAGCCGGGCGGCGGCGAGAACGGATAGTGCGCCAGATCGGGCGACTCGAACATCCAGCGAGCCGATCCATACCGTACACGACAGACGGCGACCGCGACGAGATGGATCAGGAAGAAGTGCACCATGTAATAGAAGAGCGGGACCTTGCCGATGACGAGCGCCGGCCGAAGGACGCGCGGCGTACGTCCGTCTACGGCCCACAGACAGAGCAGCGCTGGACCGAGGGTCATGAGGAGGAAGAGCAGCGACGGAGGATACTTGTTGGTGTCGAGGAACGAGAGAGCCGTGAAGAGGGCGGTGCGCTGGGTCGTCCAGGCGACGGGGTCACCGTAGACATTGGTGGCGCGGATGACGACGAACGCGAGACTCAGGGACAGACCGAGCCGCAGGAGAAACGTGCGCCGGCGATCGGCGGGCCAGCGGTAGATTCGTCCGAGGCTGTATCCGAGGGCGGTCACGCCGATCCAGGGAACGAGCGGATAGGCGGCGAAGACGACATGGCGTGGCGTGTCGAGGACGAAACCGGGAGCGTGCAGCATGGCCCACAGGGGATTCGTCGACTGCACGCCGTCGAGGAGATTGTGACCGAGGACGAGAGCTGCGCCGAAGGTGGCGGCGACCCATGCCGGCAGGCGAACGAGCAGGGAGAGCGTCATCATGGCCCAGCCGAGCGCCCATAGAACGAGGAGCATGGTCACGCGGTAGTCGAAGTTGAATTGGTAGGCCAGGCAGCGGAGCACGACGACGTCGAGGAAGATCAGCCACAGCCCGCGAGTGAACAGGAAGCGGGACAGCTCACGCGGCGATTTGCGGCTCAGCGAGAGGAAGGCGCCGGTGCCGGTGAGCAGGAAGAACACCGGGGCGCAAAAGAACGTGACCCAGCGGGTGAGGAAGAGAGCGGCGCTGGCGGTCGCGAGATCGGTGGGATTCTGGCCGGGGTTGCCGAAGTAGTCTCGGGTGTGGTCGAGCGCCATGATGACCATGATCAGGCCGCGCAGGAGATCGATCGACTCGAGGCGTCCGCGTGTGCTGGGCGTCGGTGAGGTCATGAGCGGGAGAGGGCCGCGAGCTCGCGCCGGGTCTGCCACGTTCCCCAGGCCCACACGGCGGCGAGCGCGACGAGGCAGACGATTCCGAGTGTGACGTAGCGCTGGACCAGCGCGCGCGTCGTCCAGCCGTAGACGTCGACGAGCTTGCTCGGATCCGACAGCCCGACGCCTTCGATCTCGCCGAACGGGATGACGTCGTAGTCGCGGCGCGCCTGCCACCACGTCGCAAACGTGTCGGTGAAAGCGGCCGCGCCGATGACGAGGAAGCCCCAGCGTAGGGCGTTGCGACGAATGTACGTGTCGCGGTCGACGTAGAAGCTCGCCATGAGCAGCGTCCCCAATACCATGGCGCCGCCGTCGCCGCCGAAGGTCACCAGCGCCTGCGCGTTGCGCGCGCGCAGCAGCACGGTCGCGCCCAGCTGCAGCGCCAGCAGCGACGCGGCCAGGCCGATGAGGCGAGGATGGCGTGCGCGCAGGCTCCACACCAGCAGCGCGCCGCTGCCGGCAGCGACGACCAGCGCCGTCAGGGGCCCGCGCTCGCCGGCGATGAGCGTGCGCCAGAGAAACGGGAAGGCCGCGAAGCCGCACCACCACGCCGTCACGGCGTGTCCTAGCTCGTGCACCATCATGGTGAGGAACGTGCGCTGCAAGAAGTGGCCGAGCGGGAAGGCGTGGAAGAGCGCGGCGACAGCGAGGGCGACGGGGACCGCCGACGCGCGCAGCGTCAGCTCGGCGGCGAGCTCCTCGGCGTCGCCGCTCCAGCGGGTCTCGGGAGCTCCCGGCTCCGCCGCGACCGTCGCTGGGGAGGTCGCCGCGACGGGATCGATGCCCGCCTTGAGCGCCTCGGCCTTGGCGTAGATCGCGCCGCAGCGGGAACAACGCGGCCCCGGCTCGCGGGGCGCGTCGCACCAGGGACACGCAGGCGTCATCACGGCCAGTATCGCATATCGCCTCGTCCGTCCCGCTGCACGGGGCCATGACCGCGCCCGAGATCGTCGTAGAAATCGAAGTTCTCCAATATCCGAATCTCGATACGTCGCCCGCGCACTACGTCATGATCGATCCCATGGGCGGATTCGAAACAGATTGCGGCGCTCATCAGAGGAAACTAGGGGCTGTCGGGCTGTCCCTAATCGGGCGTTTCTGAAAGCGCGATCATTTCGATCGTTTGCGCGTTCGAGCGGCAGAGAGTTTGTGCAGCCTGCCAACGCGTGATCAAAGATGGGTATGCGTAG
>JAQBQH010000037.1 GCA_028287105.1 Myxococcales bacterium | reverse complement strand
GAGCAGACCATCGCCGACAAGCGCGCGTTCGTGGAGCGCTTCGGCGCCAAGGCGAGCAAGGCCAAGCAGGCGCAGAGCCGGCTCAAGCAGATCGAGCGCATCGAGGTCGCCGAGATCAAGCAGAGCTCGCGCCGCTCGCCGCTGTTTCGTTTTCAGCCCGAGCGTCCGAGCGGCAAGGACGTCCTCGAGGTGGCGGGGCTGTCCAAGGCCTATGGCGACAATCAGGTGCTGCGCGATATGTCGTTCATCGTGCGCCGCGGCGAGAAGGTGGCGGTGATCGGGCCCAACGGCCTCGGCAAGTCGACGCTGCTCAAGATCGTGACCGATCACGTCGACTCTGATTCCGGCACGGTGAGCCTCGGGCACGAGGTGCGGATCGGCTACTTCGCGCAGGACCACCACGAGGTCCTCGAGAACGCGCAGATGACCCCGCTCGACTATATGTGGGGCGCCTGTCCCGGCGAGGGGACCGCGTACGTGCGCGGCCAACTCGGGCGCGTGCTCTTCTCCGGCGACGATGTGGTGAAGCCCATCGGCTCCTTGTCGGGAGGCGAGGCTGCGCGCCTCATCTTCGGTCGGCTCATCGTCGAGCGTCCCATCCTGCTCGTTCTCGACGAGCCCACCAACCACCTCGACCTCGAGGCGATCCAGGCGCTGGCCGACGGGCTGCGCGCGTACGAGGGGACGCTGCTGTTCGTCTCGCACGATCGCTGGTTCGTCTCCGAGCTGGCGACGCGCATCATCGAGCTCACGCCCACGGGTCCGCGCGATTTCCCGGGGACGTTCGCGGAGTATCTGCAGCGGAGCGGTGACGATCACCTCGACGCCGAAGCGGTTCTCAAGCGGGCTCCGAAGGTCACGAAGGAGCGGGCGCCCGACAAGAGCCAGTCGTGGGAGGAGCAGAAGCGCGAGCGCAATCGCATCGCCGCGCTGCCGGCCAAGCGCGACAAGGTGCTCGCCGCGATCGAGGTCGCCGAGTCACGCAAGAAAGCGATCGCCGCGCTCTACGAAGACGCGACGTTTTATCAGCGCACGCCGCACGACGAGATCGACCGCCTGGTCAAGGAGAGCGCGGCGCTCGACCAGGAGATCGAGAGGCTGCTCGGCGAGTGGGAAGCGCTGGAGGCGGAGCTCGCCCGCAGCTAGGACCGAGCTCCGGGCCGAGCTAGGGAATCGACCCGACGCGAGGTGACCCGGCGCGGCGCGTGCACCTCGACGGGGCGATGATCGTCTACCGAAGCGACGGCTGTCGGGTGGAGACAGGAGCGCTGGTCGAGGCGGTCGCGCGATTCGATGACGCGCGCGGGGTCGAGGCGGCGCGGGCGCGGCTCGTAGAGCTCGGGGTGCTCGAGGCTGCCGTCGAGGACGCGCGTCACCCCGAGCGTGACGCGGTCGACGCGACGACCTCCGCCTTGCGCGAGGCCATGCACGCGGCGGGACGGGCGCTGGTGGCGGCCATCGACGGCCACCGCGAGGGCGAAGCGGCGGCGGCGGGGCGCTGTCGGACGCTGCGCGCCGCACTCGATCCCGCGATGCTGCCGGCGTCCGTCGAAGAGCGCGCGCCCGAGGGCTACGTGCACTACGGCGTCTTCCCCGAGCGCTACGTGGCGGCAGCGCGCCGGATTGCGCGCACGCTGCGACCGGCGCGGGCGGTGTGCGTCGGGTTGCGCTCGATCGGCACCAGCCTCTCCGCGGCCGCTGCCGCCGCGCTGGCAGCCTCCGGCGTGGCGGTGCGTTCGTTTACGGTGCGTCCGCGCGGTGCCGCGTTCGCACGCGAGCTGCGGCTCGACTCCGCGCTCGCCCGTGCGCTCGTCGAAGAGCGCGACGCCCTGTTTCTGATCTGCGACGAAGGCCCGGGGCTGTCCGGCTCGTCGTTCGCGGCGGCCTGCCGCGCGCTCACCGACGGCGGCGCGGCGCCCGAGCGCGTGTTGCTGTTGCCGTCGTGGGATGCCGATGGGTCCACCTTCGTCAGCGACGACGCCCGCCGCAGCTGGGCGCGCCATCGTCGCTTCGTGGTCGACTTCGATCCGCGCATCCTCGACGCGGGTGGTCTCGTGGATCTGTCCGCCGGCGCCTGGCGCACCCGCGTGTTCAGCGACGAGCGCGACTGGCCGGCGACGCAGCCACGGCACGAGCGCCGCAAATACCTCGCCGGCCGCCGGCTGTACAAGTTCGCCGGCTTCGGGCGCTTCGGCGAAGCGCGTGTGCAGATGGCGCGCGATCTCGCTTCCGCCGGTTTCGGGCCACCCGTTGTCGGCTTCGCGCACGGGTTCGTCGAGCAGCCGTGGCTTTCGGGGCGCCCGTTGGACCGTGCGCGTCCCAGCCGCTCGGTCGCGCGCGTGGCGGCGTATCTCGAGCATCGCCGCCGCTTCGTCGTCGCGCCGCGCATCGACGCCACCGCGCTCGTCGAGATGACGCGCGTCAATGCCACCACCCTCTTCGGCGCCGGCGCTCCCGCGCGCATGGACGGCTGGGCACGCGCGGCCTCGGCCGCCCATGAACGCGCGCGCACGCCGGCCGTCCATCTCGACGCGCGGCTACAGCCGGTCGAATGGCTCGACGCCGCTCTGGCGCTCAAGCTCGATGCCGTCGACCACGGCGTCGGCCATTTCCATCCCGGCCCGCACGATCGCGCGTGGGACGTTGCCGGCGCCTGCGTCGAGCTCTTCGACGAGCCCGCCGCCGCGAAGCTGGTGGCGATCCTCTCGCGCACCGACGAGACCCTGCCCGCGCGGATGCCGCTCTACGAGGCGGCCTACCTGGCCTGGCACTGCGGCTACGCGCAGCTCGCGGCCGCGAGCACGCCGGCGGCCGACGCCGAACGCTGGGCGCGCGCACACACCGGCTATCGCGCGCGCCTCGAGCGGCGCTTGTTCGGCTGATGGCCACGCGCCTCTACATCTTCGACGCCGACGGAACGCTGCGCACCACGACCGTGGCCGGCCAGCCGTGTCCGCACGCGCCCGAGGAGTGGCGCCTCTTGCCGGACGTACGCGCGCGCCTGGCCGAGCTTCCACCGGACGCGCGACTCGGCGTCGCGTCGAACCAGGACCACGTCGGCTACGGCCACCTCGACGAGCATCGCGCGCGCGAGCTCTTGCGCGCCATGGTCGTCGCCGCCACCGGCCGCCGGCTACCCGACGGTGCGCTGGAGCTCTGCCCGCACGTCCGCGAGGTACCGTGCGCGTGCAGAAAGCCGGGCGCCGCCATGCTCGAGCGGCTGCTCGCGTTCTACGACGTGCCCGCGGCCGAGGCGCTCTTCGTCGGCGACGCCGAGTGCGACCGCGCCGCCGCCGCGCGCGCCGGCATCCCGTTCGCCTGGGCGCACGCGTTCTTCGGTCGGCCTACCGGATCGTGAAGGGAGTGTAGGGGGGCTACTGCCAGGGATAGAAGGCGTTGCGCGAGGCGGCGAGGCCGGTGTTCGCGAGCGTCGGATAGGCGCGCAAGAGCACCGACTTCATCGACGCGCGCGTGACCCAATCGATGCCCTCGGCGGTGTACGTCGCGGCGTTGTAGTCCTTGGTGTAGAAGCGGTCGGCCTGCAGACGGCGCGTGGCCATCTCGGTGAAGACCTGGAAGAGGGTCTCGCCGAACCCGTAGCAGCTCGGCCGCGTCGCTTCGGCAAACGTGCCCACCAGCGCGTCGACGCGATCGATCGCGCCGGCATCGCTGCCGTAGATGTTGTGCAGCGCCGTGCGCAGCGACGCGTCGTTGGTGAGCTCCTCGATCGAGGCCACGCGCTTGAGACGCAGCTGCTCGCGGAAGTCGTTGTAGCGCGGGATGCCGCGCTCGCGATCGCGCAACACGTCGATGGCGCCCATGTCGACCACGCCAAACGGCAGCTGCAGCTGCTGCATCACCTTCGGATAGTTGCCCAACACCAGCGCGCCCGGATGCTGCACACCGAAGCTGAACACGACATTGTCCATGCCGTACGCCTCTTCGATCTGACGCGCGCCCGCCATGCGCATCTGCTCGAGGGTGACGGTCGCCTTGGTCTGATTGGCGAGGTTGACGATGTTTATCGCGTCGGGCAGGAGCGGGTGCATGCGGTAGACCGAGGTGAACTCCTCGGTGAGCGAGTACGGCACGCCGTGGTTGTTGGTCTCGCCGCCGATGACACCCATCATGGCGGCGTTGGTCGAGGCGATGCGCTCCTTCTTGTCCTCGGCGCTCAGCAGCGGATCGACCTCGATGGTGGTCTTCGCCGCCAGCATGAACGCGGGCAGCCCCGCCTTCGAGAGCGGATCGAGGAACGACTTCAGGCCCGACCAGTTGGCGTGCAAGCCGACCGTGGCCGTGCGATTGGGGAGGATCGCCGGCGTCCACTCGATGGTGTGGATCTTGGCGATCACGGCCGAGACGACCATGCGCGCGTGCTGGAAGTACCAATCCTCGTCGCCGGCGTGCTCGCGATGCGACTGCTTGAGCATGGCGACGACGGCGTTGTGCTCCTTGGCGAACACGTTGTGCATGACGCCGAGACCAAGCCACCAGTTCTTGCGCAGGCCCGTCTGCTCGAAGCCGTCCGAAGCGGTCGGCAGGAGCTGCTTTGCGTCCATCGCCAGCTCGGCCATGACCTTGCCGTTGACGTGCGCGCGCAGCGCGTCGGACTGCGCCTTGGTGACGCCGTACATCTGCGAGCCGTCCCACCAGTGCGTGACCAGGTTGTGATAGACGGGCGGCAGCGGCTGACCGAGCGCGCTGGTGTCGCGCATCGTCTTCGGCACCAGCAGCTCGGTCAGGTTGAACGGCGCCGCGCGCAGCGGATCGTCGGCGACGAGCGGGAGGTGGAACAGCTCGGGCGAGCTCTCGTTGTCGTGATCGAACCAGTCGTGCACCTGGAACTGGATCCACGCCGCCGCGAGCAGGTTGAGGAACGGAACCGGCTTCATCCCGCTGGCGCCGCGCGTAAAGAGCGCGCGGCTGACTTCGCGTGGATTGGGGGTGAGCAGCGCCGCGTCGGTGGACGCGGGATAGGCCTTCGGATTCGGCGCGTACCCCGTCGGTGACGACGGGCTCGGCAAGAACACCGGAATGTTGCGGCCGATGCGCGCGCCGACGGCGCCGGCGGTGGTGTTGACGAGATCGTTGCAGGTGCCGTCGTACTGGCGCACCGTCGTGTCGACCGCGGCGCAATTGACCTGCGGGCGCGAGCCCGGCAGATACGTGTCGTGCAGGTTGTACTTGTCGAGCACGCCGCGCATCGTCGCGAGCTTGGCGAGGCCGGTGTTCATGTCGGCCTTGTACCAGTTGGTCCACGAGCCGCTGAACAGCTCCTCGAACTGCGCCGGTCCCAGCGAGAAGTAGGTGACCTTGGCGAGGACGGCGCCGAGGTCGAGCAGGTTGTACTGCGGCGCCACGAACGTATCGCCGCCGTTACACTGACTCGCCGGCGAGGCGCTGTACGCAGCGGTCTGTTCCGTCTGCGCGCCCCCCGAGTCGACCGTCGCAGGCTGACAACCGAGCAGCAGGGTTCCCGCGAGAGCGATGTTTATTGGCCGCATCGTAGCCATCCTACGGAGCGCGCCGGTCGGTGCAATTAGTAAGTCGAGTGCGCTAGCGGACATTCTAAACAAGTCGGACAGCGGCGCACAGCGAGCCACAAGTAGCCATCAGCAATTCCGGGGAAATGCCGCACCGGTGAAGACGCACTGGCGATGTCGCATTTCGTGCAGGATGGGACCTCGAGCGGCATCTGGGAGCTGAAGGAGCACTCATGAGAGCCCTCGGAGCGCTCGGTGCCAACGAGCTACTTCGAACGCGCGAGAGCGGTCGAGAGCGACCTCGGCGTCGTCAAGCTCGCGCTTGGCCGCGCGGTCGGGCATGCTCGCACGCATGACGACGACGGCAGGCGCGAGCGCGGAGTCGCGATGGCAGCGCGCGGCGCGCTGGGCGCTGGCGGCCGTCATGATCAGCGCCGGCGTCGGTCACTTCGTCGCGCCCGAGGGGTTCGTGGCGATCGTTCCGTCGTGGCTGCCGTCGCCGCGGGCGCTGGTCGCCATCAGCGGCGTGTGCGAGCTGGCCGGCGGGCTCGGCCTGTTGGTGCCGTCGCTGCGGCGGGCGGCGGCCTTCGGGTTGATGCTCCTCTTCATCGCGGTCTTCCCGGCCAACGTCAATATGGCGCTCCGTCACATCCAGCCGCCCGGAGTCGTGCTGTCCGAGTGGCTCCTCTTCGCGCGTCTGCCATTCCAGGCCGTGCTCATCGCCTGGGCCTGGTGGCTGACGAAGCGCCGAGAACCCTCCGCCGACCGGTAGACGATGGTCCAGCGGCGCGGCTACGGAAAGTGGTCGATGTCGAGATCGCCGTCCGTGTAGGTCCAGCGGGCCGGATCGTGCAGCGCCTTCAGGCTCGAACCCTCGGGGGTGACGATCAAAAACGGGCGTCCCTCGCGAGCGATGAAGCCGCGGCGCCAGAGCTGGTGGCGGGCGGCGTCTTCGCGCAGGAGCTTGATCTCGACGGCCTCGAGATCACCCGCGTGATGCGCGATCGCCGCGAGCGCTCTCGGCCAATTCGCCGCCGGCGCACAGAGATCGACGATCTGCAGCCGATTCGCGCGTGGCTGCAGTGCGCACATGCCGATCGGCCGCCCGTCGTCGACGATGACGAACGGCTGCTGCACCTGCGCCGGCGCGCGGAGGAAGCGCCATCCGTAATAGGCGGCGTCCCGCACCACCGCGACCCCGAGCTCGCCGCGCGTGGCCGCCCACACCTCGTCGATGCGGCCGTCCGCTTCGCGCATCGGCTCGAGCCGCGTGGTGCCGGGGCGCGGGAGCAACAGCCGTCGCGCGACGACGTCGGCAAACGCGGCCTTGCGGCTGAGCGTGCTGGCCGTCAGCGGCCGGAGGAATCGCACCGTCTCACTGATCACGTGCGAGCCGCCCGTCTGCAGCGGCGTGACGTTCGCCGCCGCCGGTGCACCGAACATCACCTCGATGCGGTGCTTCGGCATCTCGGTGCGCAACGCGGCGTGGAGTGCGGCGGCGATGCCGCGCCGCCTGAACTTGGGACGGACGTAGCCGTCGCCGCCGATCGCCGCGCGAGCCATCTGTCCTTCGATCCACATCCGGATCGGAAAGTAGGACGTCAACCCGGCGAATTCGCCCGACGCGTCGTCGACGGCGACCCAGGTCAGCGCGCGCCCCTCGGGGTTTCCCTCGTAGAGCCACTCCATCTTCCGCGCGGGATCGCCGTTCGCCATGTGCTCGCCGAGGAGCGCGAGGATCTCCGGCCGGTCCACCTGCGTCGCCTGACGCACCGCATAGGGTGGGACGGGAGCGCTCATCGTCGACAGTATATCTGGCAACCGAGCGGCGAGCGCTCGTCATCCCCGAGGCTACATGCGCCGCGCGCAGCGAGCGCCGAAGCCATCGTCGCGCTGAGCCGGGTTGTTGGCGTTGCGGAAGGAGGAGCGCAGGTTGGGCTCGCCGAAGCCGTAGCCGCCGCCGCGGGTCACGCGGTTGGGGACCGAGGTGAGGTCGGTGCAGTCGACGCACGGGGTCGGATACGGCGTCTTGTAATAGTCGAGCATCCACTCCCAGACGTTGCCGCTCAGGTCGGCCTGCCCGTACTTGCCGTCTCCCTTCGGCGAGACCGAGCCGACGAAGCCGACGTTCGTGATCCCGGTGCAGGTTCCCGGGCCGCCGGCGCCGCAGTTGTAGACGGCGTAGGTCGTATCGATGGTGACCGAGCCGGCGGGGCTCGACCAGGGAAAGGCGCGCTGCTCGCTGCCGCCGCTCGCGGCGTAATGATACTGCGCCTCCGTCGGCAGAAAGCCGCCGTCCCAGGCGCAGAACGCCGCCGCTTCGAACCAGGTGATGCAGTTCATGGGGCGGTTTTCGTTGGCGCCGGCCGTGTCTTGCCACGTTTGATAGGTCGTATTGCACTTGATGGCGGTGATGAGCGCGGTGGTGTTGGCGGCCAGGCTGCCGTTGTAGCTGAGCGCCCAGCCGCTGTCGGGGATGTTCGGCTGCGCGCCCGCGCCGAGCGCCGGTGGGTTGGCCTGCGTGCCCAGCCCGGCGCCGACGAAATTACGAAAGCGGCCGACCGTGATCTCGTATCGGTCGAGCCGGAAGCTGCTGATCGTCGCCGGATGGGTCGTGTCCTTGTAGCTCGAATCGGCGGTGGCGGCGTCGTTGAGGCGGTAGAACGTGCCACCGGTGACGATTGGGCTCGCGCAGCAGTTGCCATTGCCGCCCGGTCCGCACGTCGCCGGCAGCCCGATGCAGCTCGAGAATTGCAGGATGGCCATGTCGGGGGGCGTCGACAGGTCGGCAGTCGGATCGACGGTCAGGTCCGCCCCCGCGAGGTCCGTCTGGCCGCTGGTGTCCGCCAGGTCCGCCGCGCCGCCGTCGAGCGTGAACGACAGCACGCTGCAGCCGGCGCTGGCGGTGATCGTCTGCGACGCCGTCGCCAGGATCCCCGCGCCCGCGCGCGCGCTGAGCGTGAAGGAGAGCGACTTCCCCGTCGGATACGAGGTGAACGCGACCTCGATCGATCCCGACGCGCCGGCGCTCTTGCGCGCGACCGTCCGGGTCTGCGGCGCGTCGCTCCCGACCGTCAGCGTCACGTCGATGGCGTCGGCCGCCTCGGCGCCGTTGGTCAGCGCGTACGCGACGAAGACCGTCTTGTCTTTACAGCGGTCGGTCGTGCAGGCGGCGGCCCAGAGCGTGACGGCGCAGACGAGGAGCGGGCGCATTAGAACGTCACCGCGCCGTCGGCAGCCTTGGGTGGATTGGACCGCGTGCCCAGACCGACACCGACGCCGACGCCCACGCCGACGGCGACCACGCCACCGATGACGCCCCAGAACCAGCCGCGCTGATAGACGGGCTTGTCCGATCTCGTGGGCGCGGACGTGCTGACGGCGACGGGGGTGGCCTGCGCGTTGTCCGGCGCAACCGGCGCGGCGGTCAGCCGGCTGTCCGTTGGCATCGGCCCGAGCGGTGGGGCGTCGGAGATCGCCTTCTCTTTTTCGATCGCGCTCGTGAGGTCGGCGATGATCTTCTGTACGTCCTCGCGGTTGCGCGCGTCCGGCCGCTTGCGCAGATAGCTGCGGTAGAACTCGATGGCCTCGCTCTTGTGCTTGAGCGCGCGGTGACACTGCGCGACGTTGTAGAGGATCACCGGATCTTCGAAGTTCCAGTAGGCGCGCTTGAACGCCTCGAGCGCCTCGGCGTACTGGTTCAGGTCGAAGTACTTGGAGCCTTCCAGGAAGGCCTTGCGCGCCGCGACTTTGTCCTCGGCCGCGGCCGGAACACTCATCAAGCCGAGCGTGAACAGGACGAACCCGATGCGCACTGCGCCCATTTGAAAATCCTTGGATGGCGGTAAGAAACTGCGGAGAGGAAGGACAGCCCAGTATGGACGCACGGGGCTCGATTAGGGGAACTGTTTAGCGACGGTGGGGAGCGACGCGAGCCGGGCTGATGCGACGGTCGATTGAGGTGCCGGATAGTGACAGTGAGCACGCCGGCGACCGCGACCGCGAGGCCGCGCGCTGCAGATAGGTCTGCCGCGCCAGATAGGCGTCGCCGCTCTTGCGCGCATGGTGGCGTAGGAGCGTCAGCGGCGAGGTGCGCGGAACGCGCTCCTCCTGGTACTCGGCGATGAGCTCGGCGAGCTCCGAGCGCTCGTCGCCCGACAGGATGCGCGAGAAGTAGCCGGCGATGTGCTGCATCACGTTGACGTGCGTGCCGGTCGAAGGCACCCGCGCCAGCGCCTCGAGGAGCCCGCGCGCATAGGCCGCGGCCAGCTCGGCGCGCGGCATGCGCTTGCCGTGCGCGACCAGACGTCCGAGCGCGCGATAGGCCGTCGTGGAGTGGGCGAGCAGCTCGAGCTTGATCGACGAGTGGAAGGCGACGAGCTCGCCGAGCCGCCATTCGCCGGCGAAGAGCCGGCGCACGGCCCGGTGGGCGGCGATGCGCACGAGGAAGTTCTCGCGCAGCGTCGGGTCGCGCAGCCGCCCCTCTTCTTCGACGACGAGCAGCGGATGCGCCGCCATGAGCGCTTCGGTGAAGAGGCCACGGCCAGAGCGCTGCGCAACGCCGTTGTGGTCGTAGACGCGGACGCGCTCCATGCCGCAGCTCGGCGAGTCCTTCTTGACGATGAAGCCGTCCAAATCCCAGGCGGCGATGGCGGCAGCTTTGCGCTGCGCGTATTGGCGCATCCCGTCGGTGAGATCGCGACCGCTGCGGGGTGCGCGCAGGGTGATCAGGCCATCTTCGCGCACGAGGCGCATCGACTCGCGCGGCGTGCCGAGGCCGAGCTCCATCTCGGGACAGACCGTGACCAGATCGGCGACGCCGGCGAGCGCCTCGACGAAGTCGTCGTGCTTGTGCCCGCCGTCGAAGCGAACCGGCGCACCCACCAGGCAGGCCGACACGCCGATGCGATAGCGCTGCAGTGCTGGCGTCGAGTCGCTCATCGGCCGCCTGGGATCGAGTTTTTCACCTCCTGAACGTGTGGTCGAATCGAACGATTATCAACGCGGAAGCGTTCAGGGGGCGCTGGGGTGGGATCGGCGGAATCGTGTTCTCGACCACACGGTTGGCGTCGTGCCGAGCGGGCCGACGGCGCCGCACATCCAATGATTTCGCGGGGGACGGCGCTGGCAACGTCCTTGCTCTGGGGTCGCGCCATGGAACGTACATCGTTCAAGGTCCTCTGGCTGGGAGCCCTCCTCACCGCCGGCTGTCTACCCGCCGCCATGCTCGGCCCTGACCCGGGCGGTGACCCGGCCATCGCCAACGAGTGCGGCACGAGCTACTCGCCGGGCCACGTCTCGATCCATCGGCTCACCAACGACGAGTACAGCAACACCGTGCGCGACCTCCTGTTCACGACCACGCGCCCCGGCGACGCGTTGCCGCCGACGACCGCGGGCTTCTCCGGCTTCACCAACGACTCCGATCATCTCAACGTCTACGAGGACCTCGTCATCGGCTACTACGACGCCGCCGAGGCGCTCGCCAAAGAAGTCCTCGCCAGCAAGGCGCAGCCCGACGGGGCCTACGGGCGCATCGTCCGCTGCGCGCCGTCGAGCGCGTGCGCCGAGAGCACCGTCGCCGACCTCGGGCGCCGCGCCTTTCGCCGCCCCCTGGCGACCGACGAGAAGGCCGCGCTCATGAGCGTCTTCGCCGCCAGCGGCGACTTCGACACCGGGCTCTCCGACGTCATCATCTCGCTGCTCGTCAGCCCGAAGTTCCTCTTCAACTATGTCTCCGGCCCCGACGCGCAGACCGACGCCGCCGCCTTCCGCATCGACAACTACGCGCTGGCCTCCCGCCTCTCCTACTTCCTGTGGCAGTCGATGCCCGACGACGCGCTGTTCGCGCGCGCGGACGACGGCACGCTCAACCAGCCCGACACGCTCAAGGCCGAGGTCGTGCGCATGCTCAAGGACGGCAAGTCCGCCGCCTTCGAGACGGTGTTGCGCAACGAGTGGGCGGGGCTGGCCTCGCTCGCCTCGCCGGCCGCCACCCGCCCCGGCCTCGACGACGCGGTGCGCATGTCGATGGTCGGCGAGGTCGACGCCTTCCTCGGCGACATCATCCACAACGACCGCAGCTTCATGAACGTCCTCACCGGCAACTATTCGTTCGTCAATCAGACGCTGGCGGATTACTACGACATGCCGTTCACCGGCGCCGATGCGGCGCAGTTCGTGCGCGCCGACAGCTCGCCCAACCACCGCCGCGGCATCGTCACGACGGCCGCCGTGCTCACCGCCACCGCCGGCGACGTGCTCTACACGCATCCGGTCAAGCGCGGCAAATGGGTCACGGCGCGCATCCTGTGCAGCGAGCCGCCGCCGCCGCCGCCCGACATCCCGGTCATCGACTTCAACACCGGCGCCGGCGGTGGCACGCCGCGCGAGAAGCTGAGCGCGCACGCCAACGCCCCCGCCTGCATCGGCTGCCACAAGACGATGGACGTGGTCGGCCTCGGCCTCGAGAACTTCGATTCGTTCGGCAACTGGCGCCAGCTCTACGACGGCAGCGTCCCCATCGACGCCACCGGCACGCTGCCCGACGGACGCAGCTTCACCGATCCGTTCCAGATGTATCAGCAGATCGCGTCGGGCGACGAGGCCAAGGCCTGTCTGACGCAGCAGATCATGAGCTATGCCCTGACGCGCGCCATGAGCTCGCATGACGACAAATGCGTCACGCACGCCATCGGCAACCTCAGCCTGGGTCCGGAGGCGACGTTCTCGGATCTGATCGTCAAGATCGTCTCGACCAACCAGTTCCAGATGCAGACAGGAGAGGCGCCATGAGCAACTGGAAGATCAACCGCCGGCAGTTCATCACCGGCCTGGGCGTCGCCTTCACGCTGCCGCTCCTCGAGTCGCTCGCGCCGCGAAAGGCGAGGGCGGCCGGGACCAGCGATCCGCGCCGCTTCGTTTCTTTGTACATGCCGAGCGGGACCTACAACGTCAAAGGCGACGCGGTCTGGTATCCGCCCGCCGGTGCGCTGACCAAGAACCTGCCGCTGGTGCTGGCTCCGTTCGCCGCCAACATCGCCGATTTTTCAGTGCTGATGCATCCGAGCTGCAGCGCGCGCGACGCCACCGGCAGCCACTTCTATCAGGTGACCGGGCGCGGCGCGGGCCACGTCTCGGCCGTGACGACGTGGCTGTCGCAGACGGGGCTGACGGACCCGAACTCGAGTCAGTGCAGCGTGCCGGGCAGCTCGTTCGATCAGCTGGTCGCCGACGCCAACAAGGGCTCGGTGCTGGTGATGAGCGGCGGCTGCTCGTCGGGCAGCGTCGACAATACGCCGTTCGATTATTCCAATTACGTCTCCTACAAGAACGGCCAGCCGCTCGAGCCGCGCAAGAATCCGGTCGATCTGTACAAGAACGTCTTTGCCAACCTGGTCACGACGGGCCCGTCGATGCCGCCGCCGGCGCACCCGAGCGCGTTCGCGCGCAATCACAGCATCCTCGATACCGCGACGGCGGATATCAAGGATCTGCAATCGAAGCTCGGCAAGAACGATCGCGCGAAGCTCGACGACTACTTCACCAGCGTGCGCGCGCTCGAGACCAAGTTGACCGGCGGCGGCGTCGTCACCAACGGCTGCTCGGGCGGCAGCGCGCCCGACGGCAGCCTCAACAACGTCGATCAGAACGGCGACCTCAGCGCCAGCTACATCGCGCGCGTGCAGGCGTTCTTCGACATGATCGTGCTCGCCTTCAAGTGCGACGTCACGCGCTCGGTCAGCTTCATGTTCGACGGCGACGGCTGCCAGCGCCACCTCAACGGCGCGGTGCCGAGCGATCTCGTCTACGGCAACGTCAGCCTGACGGCAGAGCTCCACACCGGCATTTCGCACTATGGCCAGAACGCCAACGGCCGCGAGAAATGCATCACGCGTGACCGCCTCTATATGATGCTGATGTTCTATCTCGTGAACAAGCTCAAGGGCGCGACCGACGCCAGCGGCACGCCCATCCTCGACAACACGGTCATCGTCGGCGGCTTCAACGTCGTCGACGGCAACCACAACGACGGCCAGGTGGACGGCGTGCCGCTCGTCGTCGCCGGCGGACGCAGCTTCATGCATCCGGGCAACTGCTTCGACCTCGGCGGGGCCGACATGAAGGACCTCTTCTATACGTTGAGCACCTATCTCAACCTGGGGCTGCCGAATTATCAGGGCAGCAAGAAGCTGCTGAGCCTCTGATGCGGGCGCCCGCGAGATCTCTGTTCGGACTGTTCGTCTGCCTCGCGGCAGGCTGTCTCGAGCCGGCCAAGCCGCTGTCGACGCCGCCGGTGACGACGACGGAGATCGATCCCATGCCGAGCCCGCCGCGGCACCCGTCGCCGATGCCGAACCCCACGCCGACGCCGACGCCAACTCCCGCCGCCGCGGTGCGCATCGCCGCCGGCGCCGCCGCGGCCTACACGGACCCTTCCGGTCACGTGTGGGCAGCGGACGCGAGCTTCACGGGCGGCGTCGGCTTCACCAACGCGAACGCCGTCGCCATCGCCGGCACCGACGCAGCCGCGCTCTACAACAGCGAGCGCTACGGCGACGCCGCGGCCCCGGGGGCCGGGTCGTTCAGCTACGCCATCACCGTCCCCGCCGGTGCCTATACCGTCCGGCTCGGATTCGCCGAGCTCTATGTGCAGGCGGCCGGCCAGCGGCTCTTCAACGTCTCGATCAACGGCCAGCAGCTGCTCACGGCGTTCGACATCTTCGCCGCCGCCGGCGGCATGAACAGCGCCGTCGTCCGCTCGTTCCCAGTCACCGCGCCCAAGGGCCAGATCCAGATCTCGTTCGACCGCGGCTCGGCGCAAAACCCGAAGGTCAACACGCTCGAGATCCTCCCCGCCGACGCCGCCGACGGCGGAACGTGACGGGTTGCCGGCCAAGCGAGCCCGGACTATGCCATTCAAGAGCTCCACACTGTGGATCGGGTCAAACGGGCGGCTTCGGCGGATCTTCGCGTGGAGGTGGCGACGCTGACGGCGCGTCGTCGAGGTCGCGGAGGGGTACGAGGCGATGGAGCAGCGGGCCCCCGTGCTTGAGGCGGCCGAGTCGCTGCGCGGGGTAGATGCCGCGGTGGCCGCTGAGGAGGTAGGCCACGACGGTGACGATGACGACATGGGGCAGGACGCCGCCGCCGAGGAGCTCGACCGCCATGATCGACAACGCGATGGGCGTGTTCGCGGCGGCGCCGAATACGGCGGCGAGGCCGACGCCGGCGGCCAGCTCCAGCGGCAGCCCGAGCGGCCGCGAGAGGACGGCACCGAGCGTCGCACCGACGAAGAAGAGCGGAGTCACTTCGCCGCCGAGGAAGCCGGCGCTGAGGGTGACCGCGGTGAACAGGAGCTTCAGCGCGAAGGCGAAGGTCGGCACCGTCGGGTCCGAGAACGACTGCAGGATGGTCGGCACGCCGAGGCCGAGGTAGCGGCTCGTGCCGACCAGCTTCCACAGGACGATCACGAGCGCGCCGCCGAGCATCATGCGCACGGCGAGCCAGCGGATTCGCTCCTCGAGCAGCTTCTTGAGACGGTGGGTCAGCTCCACGAAGACGACCGACACGAGGGCGACCGCGATGCCGAACACGATCCACCTGCCTACGACGAGCGGCGTGAGGTCGAGCGACGGGACGAGCGGGTAGGGCGTGTGCACGACGCCGAGGGCGCGCGTCACCAGATCCCCGACGATCGATGCGACCAGCGCCGGAACCAGCGCTTGATACTCCATGCGACCGATGGTCACGACCTCGAGGCCGAAGATGACGCCGGCGATCGGGGTCCCGAAGACCGAGCCGAAGCCGCCCGCGATCCCGGCCGCCAGCAGCTCGCGCCGGCCCTCGATGGCGAGGCGGAAGCGGTGCGCGATCGCGTCGGCGAGGCTGGCGCCCATCTGCACCGCGGTGCCTTCGCGCCCGGCGCTGCCGCCGAAGAGGTGCGTCAAGACCGTGCCGACGAGAACCATCGGCGCCATGCGCAGCGGGAGCTGCGGGCTGCCCTCGTGGACGGTATCGATGACCAGGTTGTTGCCGCCGCGAATCGGCTTGCCCCACCGGTCATAGACCGCGCCGAGCACCAGGCCGGCGAGCGGCAGCGCGTACACGATCACCTCGTGCTGGCCGCGCAGCTTCGTCGCCCATTCGAGCGAGCGCAGGAAGACGGCGGAGGCGACGCCACAGGCCACGCCGACGAGCGCGCCGAGCGACAGCCACTGGGCAAACGCCCTCGTGTACTGCTTCACGATCGAGCTCTTCGCTTGGTCACCCGCGGTCTCCTGTTCGAGGCCCCGGGGAGAGGTTGCTGCAAGCCACTCCCACGGCGCCGGTTTGCGCTGCCGTAGGAGTCATTGGCTCTTCCGTCGCCGGAGAGCGGTTATCGGCGGACTCCACCGCCATCAATGTCGGACCCGTTCACGATACGCCGGAGCCGCGAGGGGCGCAATTCGCTCGCGCGGCGGTCAGGTCGTCCAGGTGAGGCGCCACTGGCAATCAGGGGCGAGGTCGAGGCTGCAGGCTATCTTGGTGACTTTGACTTCCTTGCCGCCCGCCTGGTCGAGGAGCTCGGTGAAGTAGCCGGTCAGGAGCCGGCAGAACTCGCGCGACGCGGCGGCGAAGTCACGCAGGCGGATGGTGGCCTGGAGTGGGGCGTCGAACTCGCTCGTGAGGTCGCCGGTGTCGTGATAGTTACGCCACAGGGCGGTGCCGGAACGGAGGGTCCGCTCGAGGTCGCCGGGGCGGACGTGGCCGCGGTAGATGCCGGCCAGGTGCTCGCGCGCGGTGGTGCGGCCCATGAACACGAAGGGATCGCTGCCGGCCGGCATGAGCTTGCCCAGCGCGGTGAGCAGGCCCATCAAGTCGCCTTCGGGATACCAGCTCGATACGAGGATGCGCTCCTCGAGGTAGCCGTGTAGCCGCGCCGGAAGTACGGCGCGCGCCTGGTCGCGGGCGGTCCGCAATGCTTTGACGGCGCTGAGCATGTTGGTGCCCTTGACCTTTGCCTCCCTGGGATCTCGCATTCTCGCTCGCGGCACACGGCCTCGTTCGGGGTGATCGGCGTCGGCACGCCACTTCTCTGCTTTGATTATACACCGGGTCAGCCGCCGCCGTCTGTGAGCACCAACACCGGTCGACCGCGAACCGGCGTTCACAGCGACGGGATCACGGTGCGAATCGATTGGCGAATTTCCGCGCACGCCGATTGCAACCAGTGCGACGAATGTACCATTTCGGGCGATCTGCAGTCGTGATGGGGCTGGTCCTGGTGGGTGTCCGCGCGTCGGCGGCGGCCGCCGATCCGGCGCTGGAGGCGGCGCAGGGGCACTTCGACGCGGGCGCGCGCGCGCTGTCGGGCGGCGACGCGGCTACCGCGATCCGCGAGCTGGAGGCGGCGCAGGCGCTGCGGCCGGCGCCGGGCATCGAGCTGTACCTGGGCAGCGCGTACGACGAGGCGGGGCAGCCGTGCGTGGCGGTCGGGCACTATCGCGCCTACGTGGCCGCGTTCCCGCAAGCGGACGAGCGCGCGGACATCGAGGCGCGCGTCGGCACGCTGGCGCCGTCGTGCGCGCCGGCTCCCGTGGTGGCCGCGCGGGTGGTAGCCGCTCCTGTCGTAGCCGCGGCACCGGTCATGGCGCCGGTGCCCGTCGGCGCCGTCGCGCGGGTCGACGTGCCGGTGGGCGTGCGCGCCGCGCCGATCCCGCGCCGACACTCGCGCGCGTGGAAGGCTGCCGTCGCGCTCGGCGTCATCGGCGGCGTGCTGACCGTCGTGGTCGTGGGCGCCTTCGTCGCTGCCGCCGCCGACGGGAGCAGCAGCACCAGCACCAGCCACCATCATTTCGACCTGCAGGCCTCGCCGGCCTCGCAGGCGTCAGCGTCGCCAGCGGCGCTGACCCTCGTGCGCTTCTAGTCGCGTCCTCGCCGCGCACGCAACAGCGCGTCGACGGCCCGCGCATAGCCGGCCGCCTCGGTGCCGTGCAGGAGATAGGCGCCCGCGAACGCCGACAGCGTGCGCTCCGCGTCGCCGACGTGGCCGGCGGCGAGCTGCGCGCGCGCCATCACCGCGTTCTCGACGAGCGGACGCTCGCGCCGGACCAGCAGCCCCTCGTTGGCGGCGTCGGCGTCGTAGAAGCTGCCGTCTGGAGATCGCAGTGTTCGCACCGTCGACGCGATGGCGCGCCGCGCGGCGTCGCGGAACGACGCCCCCTCGGCCGTCGGGGTCACCGCGGCCAACGACAAGAGCGCGAGCGCCGCGTGCGCCTGGTCGGCCAGCTCGCCCTGAACGCTGCGCTGCTCGCCGGCCCGCCGCGCGTGCTGAAAGCGCCCGTCGTCGCCGCGCATGGTCATGAGCGCCCGCGCGCCCGCGCGCGCCACGCCGAGCATCGAGGGCTCGTCGAGGTCGCGTGCAGCCGCCACGAGCGCCGAGACCATCAGCGCAGCGCGATCGACGAGCAGCGTGCGATCGACATAGGGCGCCTGTAGCGCCGCCCGGCCCGCGGCGTCGGCGGCGTA
The DNA here is from genome assembly GCA_028287105.1 of Myxococcales bacterium. GTDB lineage: Bacteria > Myxococcota_A > Polyangia > Palsa-1104 > Palsa-1104 > JAQBQH01. Next base: position 38,636 of record JAQBQH010000037.1, on the reverse strand, counting down.
GTATTTCTCGTCGGCGTCCTGGCTGGCGTAGAAGGTGCCGGTCTGCGCATCGAACAGCGTGTGCTCGACCCACGCGACCGTGCGCCGGGCCGCTGCGCGATAGCGCTCGTCCTTCGTCACGGCGAAGCCGCGCGCGTACGCCGTGAGCAGCTCGGCGTTGCCCTGCAGCATCTTCTCGTAGTGCGGCGCGCTCCAGTCGGCCCGCGTCGCGTAGCGGAAGAAGCCGCCGGCGACGCGATCTTCGAGCTCGAGCATGCCGTCGAGCGCGCGGCGAGCGACGTCGACCTCGCCGACCTCGAGGAGGAAGAGGACCGCCTCGCCGTTGGGAAACTTCGGCGCCTCGCCGAAGCCGCCGTGAATGGGGTCGGCGGCGGCGGTGAGCGTGCGCGCGACCCCCTCGACGATGGTTGCGTCGAGCGCTCCCGGGGCCGTCGCATCTCGCGACCCGCGGCGACGCTGCAGGCGCTGCTCGAGGTCGGCGCCGCCCGCGCGGACCAGCGCCAGCGCGCCGGTCGCCATGGTCAGGAAGTCAGCGGGCGGGACGTAGGTGCCGCCGTCGACGATCTCGCCCTTCGCGGTGAGGAACGCGACCGTCGGCCAGCCGCCGAGGATGTAGCGTCGCTCGATGTCCGGATGCTGGTCGGCGTCGACGCGCACGGTCAGGAAGTCGCGGTTGAGGAGCGCGATGACCCGCGGGTCCGAGAGCGTGGTCTCGTCGAGGACGTGGCACCAATGGCACCAGACCGCCGACAAGCTGAGCAGGATTGGCTTGCCGCTGCGCTGCGCCTCTACGAAGAGCGACGGCTCCCAGGTGCGCCAGTGGATCTCGGCCGCCCGGTTGGGCCGCGGCGAGAAGCGAAACGGGCTCGACAAGGCCGGCCCCGGCGGGCGGCGACAGCCCAAGGCGGCGACGCAGAGGACGAAGAGGATCGCCCGGCGCGCCATTACCAAGGCAAGAAGGAGTCGGCGAGACGTTCGGGGACGCGGCCGCCCCAGGCGGCGAGCTGCGCGTCGGCGGCTGCGATCATGCGCGTGCCGCGGTCGCCGCCGAGGAGCTGACCGAGGCGCCGGTCGACGACGGGAAGGAGCGAAGCGAACCGTTGCGCGATGCCGGCACGCGACGCCTGCAGCTCTTCGCGCGCCTGGTCGTCGTTACCGGCGGCGTGGGTGGCGCAACCGAGCGCCATGCGCCCGAGTGACGGCGCCAATGGCGTACCGAGCTCCATGAGTTGGTGCGCGAGCCGCATCGCGCGGCGGGCGTGGCGCTTCGCTTCGGACCGGGCGCCCCGTCGCTGAGCGCCGAGCGCGCGGGCGCTGTACCAGGTAGAGCAGTCGAACCACCACAGGAGGCGGAAGACCGGCAGGCGGCCGATGAGCGAGCGGCTGCAGCGCGCAAAGCTGGCCTCGATTCCGGGTGCCGCGCCGTCGACGTCGCCGCGATACAGGGCGAGCCGCACCAATGAGGACAGGCCCCACAGATGCTGGTTGCCGAAGTCGCCCTTCGACGGCCACGCCGCCAGCGCGCCGGTCACCTCGGCCCACCCCTCGTCGGGCCTGTCGCCGATGAGGTAGGGGTGGCAGAAGCGCACGCGGAAGGTGAGCTCGGCGAAGCGGTTGCCGGTGCGGGTGGCCTCGGCGATGCGGGCGGCGACGCGGTCGTTGCCTTCGCGGAAGCGCCCGACGAAGTAGAGCGCGGCGCAGCAGAAGTGCTCGATGACGTCGGTCTCCCAGCCGGCGCCGCGGCCGGCGGAGCGCCACAGCCGATCGAGCTCCGGCTGTCCGGCCAGGCAGCTCGCGAAATCGGTGTCGACCATGTAGCAGTACGCGTAATGGGCGAGCGCGGCGTAGAAGCGCGCCAGGTCCGAGCCGTGCTCCTCGGCGGCGCGCCGGGCGGCGGCGACGAGCGACGCGGCCTGCTCGCGGCGGTTCATGCCCGAGGCGCTCAACGACGCCGACACCAGCGCGCGACAGATGCGCATGGGCTCGCCGACCTCGAGACAGCCCAGCGCCCCCTCCGTCGAGAAAAAGGCCGAGCGCGGCAGATCGATCATCGCCAGGCCGGCGCCCATCGACCAGCAGACGTCGAGGCGCTGAAGCTCGGCCGGGGACACCGACGCGGCCGGGCGGCTGTGCCACGACAGCGGCATCTTGCGCAGCCGCAGCGTGTTCCACCCGACGCGCAGAAGGAGCGAGAGCTGCCCGCCGGGCGGGCGCAGCCGGGTGGCGTCGAGGACCGGTCCGGCGGTCTCGAGGCCGCGCTCCAGATGACCGCCCATGATGAATTGCTCGACGCTGCGCCGGCGGAGGTCGAGGGCCTCCAGCGGCTCGGCTTCGGCGAGGGCGGCGGCGCGCAGGAAGAGCTCGGCGGCGTCGGCCGCGCGCCCGTCGTTCTGCAGCGCTTCGGCGAGGCCGACCAGCACCTGGCGCTCGACGGTGCCGTCCGGTCCGAGCGCCAGGGCGCTGCGCCAGAGCTCGGCCGCCGAGGCGAAGGCGAGCGAGTTGGCCGCGGCGCGGGCGGCGGCGATCACGTAGGGCAGCCCGCGCGCTCTCTCTCCGGCGCGCGTGAAGTGGGTGGCGAGCAGCTCGGGGCCGGCGCCGCTGGCGTCGAGCACCTCGGCGAGGCGCAGGTGGAGGCGGCGGCGCTCGTCGTCGGCGAGCGCGTCGTAGACCACGACGCGCAGGCGATCGTGCTGCGCCTCGATGGTGTCTTCCTTGCGCGAGCCGGCCACGCGCACGAGCCGGGCGGCGCGGAGGGTGGCGACGTTCTCGGCAAACGCGGGCGGCGCGAGCGTCGAAGCGGCGGCGATCAGCCGCTGCGGCAGCGGCGTGCCGGCGACGGCCACGAGATCGAGCACAGCGCGAGCGCTCGTCGAGAGGTCGGTCAACCGATCGCGCAGCGCCTCGTCGAGCCCTCCTGCCGACGCCGCGCCGCGCCGCGCGATGTGGCGCACCAGCTCGTCGATGAAGAGCGGATGGCCGCCGGTCTCGGCGACGACCGCCTCGGCCATCGGCGCGATGCCGTGCGCGTCGAGCGCGGCGCGCGCCAGCCGCTCGGCAGCCTCGGCGGGCAGTGGCTCCAGCACGATACGCCGGCAATCTCCGCGCGCCGCCCGGCAGGCTGCGCTCGGCGCACCGCCCTCGCCCGCGCGCGCGGTCCCGAGGAACAAGAAGGGCGCGACCCTCGGTCCGCCAGTCAACGACTCGAGCAGCGCCAGGCTGTCGGCGTCGGCCCACTGCAGATCCTCGACGAGAATGACGAGCGATCGCCGTAGCCCGAGGACGCGCAGCACCTCGCCGACCGCCTCGAAGGCCTCGACGCGCTCGGAGCGCAGCGCGCCGCTCGCGGGTGCCACGCCGGCGCCGGGCGCCACCGCGCGCACCGACGGGAACAGCTTTCCGAGCGCAGCCAGCGCCGTGGGACGTACCGTCGGTCGCGTCTGCAGGTAGCGGACGACGCCGTCGATCACCGAGTCGAAGGCGTTGTAGGGGACGCGCTCCTGATCGTGACAGCGGCCGCGCAGGACCAGGAGCTTCGGCACCGACGTGCGCAGGCGCTCGAGGAAGTGCGAGGCCAGCGCACTCTTGCCGATCCCCGACTCGCCTTCGACGAATAGGGAGACCGTGGTGCCCATGCGCGTGGCCGCATACGCGTCTTCGAGGAGGCCGAGCTCTCGATCGCGCCCGACGAAGGGGCCGCCGAGACCGCTGCCGCTGCGCGAGACCATCAGCTCGAGCGGCTCGACGTCGAGCGCGTGCAGGATCTCGCTCTGCGACGGGCGCTCCTCGGGCACGCGCGCCAGGAGGCGGGCGCACAGCTCCTCCAGATCGGGCGGCAGATCGGCGACGAGCGTGCGCGCGCGTGGCGCCTCGAAAGAGCACTTGAGCTGCATGACGTCGTCGGGGCGGCCGTTGAACGGGCGCCGGCCCGTGAGCGCCTCGAACAGCATGCCGCCGAACGCGTACCAGTCGGCGGCGGCGCCCACCGCCTCGCCGCGCACCTGCTCCGGCGCCATGTAGTTGGTGGTGCCGATGACCAGACCGCGGTCGGCCTCTTGATCGGTCAGCTCCGCCACGACGCCGAAGTCGATCAGCACGAGGCGGCCGCTCTCCTCGACGAGCACGTTCGACGGCTTGAGGTCGCGGTGAACCTTTCCCGTCGAGTGGAGCACGGCGATGGCTCGCGCCAGATCGCGCAGCGCGCCGCGCAGCCGCGCTTCATCGAAGGCCGACGACGCGCCCGGCGGCTCCGCGGTTGGCTCTGCGCGCGGGGCGGCCGTCGGTTCCGTCGATCCTGCCGGTCCCGTGGGCCCCGTCGGCAGCAGCAGGCGCAGCGCCCCCGGTAGCTGCACCGTCGCCGTCATGTCCGCCGTGTCGCGTCGCGAGTGCAGCTGCGAGCTACCGTCCCCCTGCGCCGCCGCGCCGCGCACCCACGTGATGAAGTCCCTCCCACGCACCAGCTCCATGGTGAAGAACCAGCGGCCGTCCTCCTCGAAGAGCTCGCCGAGCGTGACCAGGTTCGGGTGGCGCAGATCGCGCACCGCGCGGAACTCGTTCTTGAAGCGGAGGATCTGATCGGGGCGGCGCGCGCCGAGGAGCTTCAGCGCGACCGGCAGCTGGTGGTCGACGTCATACGCCTCGTAGACCGCGCCCTGCGCGCCGCCGCCGAGGACGGAGACGATGCGGAATCGGGTCAGCTGCGGGAGCGTCGTGTGATCGAGTGTGGACACGGCGATACGCCCTCATCATACACCGTCGGAGGGCCGCGCCGTAAGAGCCCTATGGGCTATCGACGAGCTTGGTTCGGATGTCGAGCATGCCGGTGAGGGTCTTGTGGACCGGGCACTTGTCGGCGAGCTCGAGGAGACGGGCGCGCTGCTCGACGGTGAGAGGGCCCGTCAGCGTGACGTGGCGCTCGATACGCTGCAGGCGAAGGGTGCTGTCCTCGCAGTCGATGCAGTCCTTGGCGTGGATGCGTGCGTGGGTCAGCTCGACGGAGACCCGTTCCAGCGGCCACTGTTTGCGACGCGCGTAGACCGTCAGCGTCATCGACGTGCAGGCGCCGAGCGCCGCGAGCAGGAGGTCGTAGGGCGTGGGGCCTGCGTCGGCGCCGCCGACGCCGGTCGGCTCGTCGACGACCAGGTGGTGCGGGCCGGCCGTCACCGACTGCTCGAACTGGGCGGCCGTGCTGCTGACGATGACGGCGCGCGGATCGGACGGGGTCATGGCGTCTCCGGAAGCGGGATGAACTCGGTCTCGTCGCCCGGGACCTTGCCGAAGCGGCCGTTGCGCCAGTCGTCCTTGGCGCGCTCGAGGCGCTCGGTCGAGCTGGAGACGAAGTTCCACCAGATGTGGCGCTCGCCGTCGAGCGGGGCGCCGCCGAGGAGGAGGACGCGCGCGGCCTCGAGCGCCTTGACGTGGGCGGGCACGCCTTCGCGGAAGACGAGCATGGCCCCTTCGCCGTGGCTCTTGCCGTCGGCGGAGACGGTGCCGCTGACGACATAGGCGGCGCGCCCGCGATGCTCGTCGGGGAGCGCCAGCTCGGTGCCCGGCTCGAGCAACGCCTCGACGTAGAAGAGCGGCGACAGCACCTCGACCGGCGAGCTGGCGCCGTACGCCGACCCGGCGATGACGCGCAGGCGCGAGCCCGGCCGCTCGACGGTGGGAATGGTGGCCGCCGGATGGTGCTGAAACGAAGGCTCGACCTCCTCGAACGCCGTCGGCAGCGCGACCCACAGCTGCATCCCGTGGAGGCGCGGCCCGCTCTTGCGTTCCAGCGTGGGCGAGCGCTCCGAGTGAACGATGCCGCGGCCGGCGGTCATCCAGTTCACGGCGCCGGGGCGGATCGGCTGCTCGGAGCCCAGGCTGTCGCGGTGCAGGATTTCACCTTCGAAGAGGAACGTCACCGTCGCCAGGTTGATGTGCGGATGCGGGCGCACGTCGAGGCCGTGACCGGGATCGAGGCGCACCGGCCCCATGTGGTCGACGAAGATGAACGGCCCGACCATGCGCCGGGCCGCCGACGGGAGCAGTCGTCGGACGGTGAAGCCGTCGCCGAGATCGCGCGTGCGCGCCTCGATGTCGAGGTCGACGCTCGGCTCGCGCTCCGTGATGCATTCCGGTTCGACGTAGGGCATGAAGCTCATGTTATGGACCCCTCCGAGAGTCTAGGCACGAGAACGATCTTGCCCGCTTTTTCCTGGTACGCCGCGACCGCGTCGTCGAGCGGCCGCTCCGTCACCGGGCGCGCGGCGAGGGCGCCCGCTTCGAAGCCGGCGGCGAGCTCTTCGAGAATGGCGGCCGCGTCGAGCGCCGTCAGCGTCATCGAGTCGACGCCGATGATGCGGGCATCGCGGCGATAGAGCTCGCGGAGGTTGAACGTGACCTTGCCGTCGGCCGGCGCGGTGATGGCGACGACGCGACCGGCGTGACGCAGCACCTGCACGGATGCGTCGAGGAGGATCCCGGTGGTGTCGAACGCGATGTCGACCGTCGTCGCGCCGAGGAGGGCCTTCATGGTCGCGGTCGGGTCACTGTCGCGCTGGATGATGACGGTGCGCGCGCCGAGCGACCGGGCGACTGCCGCCTGGGCGTCGTCGCGCACGAGGCCAATGACGGTCGCGCCGCTCCAGGTGGCGATCTGCACCGCCGCGCCGCCGACGGAGCCCGCCGCTCCCGCCACCATCACGACGTCCGCTTTGGTCGCCGACGCGCGCGTCAGCCCGAGGTAGGCGGTCACGAACGGAGTGCCGACCGCCGCCGCCTCGGCGAAGGTCAAGCGCTCGGGCTTGCGCCGCAACGACTCCACGGGGACGACGATCGCTTCGGCGTGTGTCCCGTCGCGCGCAAAGCCGAGGTCGCCGCCGGTGCCCCAGACGGCGACCCCTTGCCATTCGCGCGGACCGTCGACGACGACGCCGGCGTAGTCGCGGCCCGGCGTGCGCGGCGGCTTCGTCTGCGACATTCGCCCGGCGACGTTCTTCACGTCGCTCGGGTTGATCGCCGCGGCGCGAATCTCGACGACCGCTTCGCCTGCCGCCGGTGCCGGTCGCGGGATGTCGACCAACTGCAACACCGAGGGCGGGCCGAAGCGATCGAAGCGGACAGCGCGCATATCTTCTTTGTAAGGCTGAACGTGCACCGCCGTCGATGTTCCTCGACTTAGGCGGCCTGCTCGCTGGCCTGCGCCTTGATCGCCTGGACGTCGAGGGCAATCTCGATCTTCTCGCCGACGAGGACGCCGCCCGCTTCCAGCACCTGGTTCCAGTTCAGGCCGAACTCCTTGCGGTTGACGGCCGTGCGCGCCTGGAACCCGAGACGCTCGTTGCCCCACGGATCCTTGCCGCCGCCGAGGTACTCGGCCTCGAGCGCGACCTCCTTGGTGATGCCGTGAATCGTGAGCTTGCCGGTGACGCGGTAGTCGTTGCCGTCGAGCTTCTCCACCTTGGTGCTCTCGAAGGTGAGCGCCGGATGGTTCTCGACGTCGAAGAAGTCGGCCGAGCGCAGGTGGGCGTCGCGCTTCTCGTCGCGGGTGTCGACGCTCGCCGCTTCGATGCGCACCGACACCTTGGATGCCGAGGGGTTCTGCTCGTCGAAGTCGACCGTGCCCTGCCAGCGGTCGAATGCGCCGCGGACCTTCGAGATGACCATGTGCCGCACCGTGAAGTGCACACCGGAGTGGCTGGGATCGATGTTCCAACGCTGAGTCGCCATGTTCGTTCTCCTTTGTCCGTCGTCGCTGCTGCTCGCCACAACATGCGACTGTCCAACGCCTGGCACTAGATGCGAAAAACGGACATCACTGTCCCACTTATGGAACAATCACGCCTCATGGACCTCAACCAGATTCTCGTCTTCGCGCGGGTGGTGCAGGCGGGGAGCTTCAGCGGCGCGGCGCGGCTGCTCGAGATGCCGAAGTCGACGGTGAGCCGCAAGATCTCGGAGCTGGAGGAGCGCATCGGCGCTCGGCTCATTCAGCGCACGACCCGCAAGCTCGGCCTCACCGACGCCGGGCGCATCTATTACGAGCACAGCGCGCGCATCGTGGCCGAGGTCGAGGAGGCGGAGCACGCGGTGCGCAGCACGCAGGCGGATCCACGCGGCCTCCTGCGCGTGAGCGCGCCGCTGTCGTTCGCGTTGCTCGGCCCCATCGTCGGCGAATATCTGAGGCGTCATGCCGAGGTCGAGGTGGAGCTGATGTGCACCGACCGCCAGGTCGATCTGGTGGAGGAGCGCTTCGACGTGGCCATCCGCGCGGCGCCGCTGGCGGACTCGACGTTGGTCGCCCGCAGCCTCGGCACGATCAAGAGGGTCCTGGTCGCCGCGCCGAGCTACTGCAAGCGCAAAGGGACGCCCAGGACCCCGGCGGATCTGGCAAAGCACGCCTGCATCAGCTTCGGCGCGGGCGTGACGCCGAACGTCTGGTCCTTGCATGCCGGGGATGAAAAGGCCGAGATCCGCGTCTCGCCGCGGCTGACGGTGAACGACCTCGAGATCATGCGCGAGGTGGTGCGTCTGGGGATCGGGATCGCGTGGATGCCGGAGTTCATCTGCGTCGACGACATTCGCGCCGGGCGGCTCAAGCGAGTGCTGCCGGAGTGGCGCTCCGCGGAGACGCCGTTGCACGCGATCTATCCGACGGCGCGCCACCTCTCGCCGAAGGTGGTCGCCTTCATCGACCTCGTGCGCGAGAAGATCAGCCTGTAGGCTCCGCCGAGTTGCCGCTTCGTGACGCCTCCGGTGTCTGAGAAGAGAGGTGACTCTTGCCCGAGACTCGTTTCGTTCTCGCCTTCGTGTTCCTCGCCGCGTGCGCACCCGACAGCTCGCCCCCAGCCAGTCAGGCCGCGTCGCTGCAATCGCCCAGCTCGCCGCCTCGCGTGACGCGTGAGCGGGTGACCGCCGACATCTATCATTATCAATTCGACATCCCCGTGGGCATGACGCCGAACGCGCGCGTGCGGATCCATCGCATCGTGCGCGAGCAGGCGCCGTGGCGGCCGCGTCCGAGCGCGCACGCGCTGATGCTGCTTCACGGCGACTTCGCGAGCTTCGTGACCAACTTCGTGCCGCCGCTCGGCCAGCCGCCGTCGCCGTCGCCGGGGCTCGCTCCCTATCTGGCGGCGCGCGACATCGACGTGTGGGGCGCCGATCGCCGCTGGACCTTGCCGGCGACCGACGGCGACGTTTCGGATCTCGGCGACATGGGCGTCGCCCAGGAGCTCGGCGACATCGGCGTCGCGCTCGCCTTCGCACGGGCGACGCGCGCCGTCACCGACGGCGATCCCGGCCGCATCGTGCTGGGCGGATTTTCGCACGGCGCCGAGCTCACCTACGCCTACGCGGCCGCCGACGGGCGCCACCTCTCGGCGATCGCCGCGCTCGACATCTACTATGACCTGTCGCCCGCGGACGTCGACCTGCAGGCCTTTGCCTGCGCCAACGCCGCCGCTGAACGCGACGCCGTCGCGCACGGCATCACCGACTCCGACAACAGCTTCTTCATCACGGCCGGTCAGCTCGACCGCAGCGCGCCGGATGATCCGTCGCCAATCTTTCCGCCCTACACCAACCGCGGGGCGATGCTCACGTTGGCCGGGCTCACCTACGCGTTCGCGCCCTACACGGCGCTGTACCACTTGAGCGCGCCGCTCCTCGACGCCGACGGCACCGTGGTCGCGCTGCGCGAGTCATCGGAAGCGCGGGTCAGCGCCTGGTTCGCCGGTGCGCCGCCGCATCAGTCGCTGCGCGAGGCGGCGGAGCTCGACGCCATCTGGTGCCACGACTCGCCGCGGCCCGAGCTGGCGCGCATCCAGGTGCCGCTCTACTACGTCGGCGCCGCGGGCGGATTCGGAGAACATGGGCTCTATTCGACGACGCGGGTTTCGTCGACGGACGTGACGACGCACGTCGTCCACCGCTTCGGGGCGGAGCGCGTCGCCGAGGACTTCGGTCACGGCGATCTGCTCTACGCCGCCGATGCGCCCGAGCTCGCGTGGCACGCGCTGGCAGGATGGCTATTGCGTCACTAGTAGAGAGGGTGGTCGGCGAAGAGCGGCGGGGCGGTGCGGGCGAAGGCGCTTACGGGCAGGCGCCGATGGCGTGGTAGGCCTGATCGGCGAGCTTGGTGCCGCCGCACGACGACGCGAACAGGAAGTCGTCCGACGAGTTCGAGAACTCGTTGTTGCAGTCGCCGGTGGTCGTGCCGTGCATCGTCGTGCACTCGTCGTGATTCAAGCAGTCCTGCGTATTGACCTCGTTGTTCGAGCTACCCGGGCAGCCGGCGCCGCAGTGGCCCCAGCAGCCGCCGGTGAATTTCGGACCGTAGTTCGCGCTGTGCTCGCCATGCCACGCCGACGTCCATCCGCCGCCCCAGCAATAGAGCGCCGTGGCGTTGTCGTAGCGATAGGCGATCTGCGCCAGGCGCTGGGTCTGCGGGGTCCAGTTGCCGCCGGCGTAGCAGTCGTGGGTGCCCCAGACGTAATTATAGACGGAGCCGCACAAGCTGCTCCAGCCGTGGTTGGGATCGGAGAGCACCTCGACCTGGAGCTTCTGGGCGTCGTTGGTCTGGCTCCACCAGCCGGCGGCGCGCTTGAGCACGTCGAGCGGGGTGAAGTCGACGTCGCCGGAGCGCTCGCTGATCTCGACGCCGAACTGCTGGAGGAGCTCGCGCGCGGAATCGTTGAGCGCGGTGGTGCTGCCGTCGGCCGTGGCGAAGCCGTCGTAGTCGGCGGCGGCGGCGTCGGGGTGCGCGAGGACGGTCAGCGTCTTGCCGCCGATGTCGACCCAGGCGTCGACGACGCCGGGCTCGAGCAGCTTGGCGCCGAAGACGAGCTTGTCGGCGCCAGAGGAATAGGTGCCGCTGACGACCCCGGCGGCTTCATTCAGCGTCAGCCCCGGCGCAGTCGCCTCTTGCTGGACAGTGGGAGAAGTCGCACATCCCGCAAGACCCGAAAGCATGAAAGCGCACAGTGTCAGCCGGCTCATTGTCACCTCTTGGCTGGTAAACTATGCAATGCAGAATCCAAGAAACACGGGCAGAGAAAATGCGGACTTGCGGGGCGGCGCCATCCGGTGCTGTTCAAAACTCGCACAAAGCTGTGAACAACGTCCGCTAACAAGCGGGAAGAACAGTGTTAAACTGTGGTGTAAAAATTAGACACGCGATGTGCCCGAGATCCCGCGCGTTTCCGCGGCGCTGTTCAAGTCTTGCGGGCGCTCACCGCGCTGGCTCCGCAGCGCCCTGGCGTCGCTCGAGCTCTGCGACGCGTTCGTCGAGTCTCTTGATGCGCAGCTCGATGCGGCGCACGTCCTCCTCGGAGGCGCCGCTCGCGCGCGATTTGGCGAGATCCGCCGTCAGCGACTCGCGATTCTTCTTCAGCATGCGGATCAATTCGGGACGGCGCTGCAACATCGATTCGAGCGGAACCTTCGCGTCGAATGGCTTGATCTCGGGGGGGACCGACTCCAGCGGCGGTGTCGTCGCGGCGGTGGGCGCGGCGGTGGGCGGGGTCGCGGCCGGCGCCGGCGTGCTCGGGGTCGGCGGCGGAGCAGGAGGCGCAACCGGCGCCGCTGCCGCCGGCGTCGAGGGCGACGGCGGGGTCGCGGGCGCCTTGCCGTCGCGCAGCGCCCAGATGGCGATGCCGGCGACGAGGGCGAGCGACACGACAGAGACCACGAGCGCGGACCGGGAGCGAGGTTCGGCCATATCTATTTTCCCTTTCGTCGAGTCAGCCCGACCGACAGTGCCAGGATGAGGAATTGGATGGGACTGGAGCTCGGCGTCGGGCCGGCGCCGGAGCAGCCGCCGTGCATCGGCGTTGGCGACGACGGGCAGAGTCGCACACAGCGGCATGCGTCCGAATCAGCGGACGCCACGCGAACGCAATAGGCGCAGCCGTCGCCGTCGCTGCAGGTGGCGCCGACGATGCCGCGACCGAAGCCGGGCAGCTGGCAGAATTGCCCGTCGCTGCTCAGCTGACAGACCGTGCCGGCCGGGCAGTCGTCGGCGGTCGTACAGGCCGCGCCACACAGGTTCGTGCCTTCGGTGAGCGGCACGCGAACCGGCGGCGGCGTCGCGGCCTCGTCGAGGATGGGCGCGAGAAAGGCGCCGGCGGCATCGGTGCGGCCGGCGACCCCGAACGAGACGCAGGCGCTGTCGCCCCACGAGCTGATGCCGACGACCACCTCGACGCCGGCGGGATCGGTCGCGAGCACCGGACCGCCGCTGTCGCCGCTACAGGTGATGGACGGCGACGGCGTCATGCGCAGATCGTACGGCTCGATCGCCGAGAGCGTGGCGGTGCCGGCGCGCTTCAATCCGTCGGGGGCGCCGGTGACCTCGACGACGCCGAAGCCGACCAGCGTCAGCGTCGCGCCGACGTCGGGCAGGCGCGTCGCGATGGGCAGCGGCGCCGCTGTGGCCGGCTCGTCGAGCAGGACGGCGCCGAAGTCGAAGTCGTGGGTCGCCGGATCGTACGCGGGGTGGCGACGGGCGCTGCCGCGCAGGATGGCGCCGCCGCCGCTCGCGTCGCTGCCGAAGTAGACCTCATAGCGATTGACGTCGGCGCCGAGGACGCAGTGCGCGGCGGTGAGCACGACGCGTGGCGCCACCAGGACGCCGGTGCAGGCCGGGATGAACCGGGCGCCGCAGGCGCTCCGCGCCACCGCCACGGCGACGACGGCGGGATGGTCGGTGGTCGGTGACCCGTTGCGGATGGCGGAGCCGGTCGAGTCGACGCTGGCGCGCTGACACGCGGCGGCGGTCAGACACGACAGCACCGCCGTCGCCAGCTGCGACACGCGAAAGGAGAGCATCCCTCGTTCATCGTACACCGGCGTACCGACGGCGTCATCAGAGCCGAAGATCAGCGGTCGCGCGGCGGCGGAGATCCGCTCGGGGGCGGGCCTTTTCGGTGCCGGCGCTTGCCGCGCCGGGCCTGCGGGTTGGCCGGCGGGGCGGCGAAGGAGCGCGCTCCTGGCTGACCGCGGTGACCGCGCGGACGCTCGTCGGGCCGGCCGCTGCGCTGCGGCTGCGGCTGCGGGCCGCGCGGAGCGGATTGCGGATGGGGGCGATCGCCGGGGCGGGCGTCGTGTCGCGGCGTTGCGTCGTGCCGCGGTCCGCCGCGGAAGTTGGCGCCTCCTCTTTGCGGCGGCCGGTTCTGAGGGGGCCGGTTCTGAGGGGGCCGGTTCTGAGGGGGCCGGTTCGGCGGCGCAGCGACGGGCGACGCGGGTCGCGGCGCATCCGCGCCACGCGGGCGACCAGGAGGGCTGGCGTTGCGCCGGTCGTTGCCGTGTTGGCGATGGCTGGCGCCGGGCGGCGCAGCGACGGGGCGCGCGGGCGGCGCGTTGCCGCGGCCGCGCGGGCGGTCGTCGAAGTTGCGCCGCGGCTGCGGATCGCCGTGCGCCGCCGCCGGTCTCGCGGGCGGCGCTTCCGACGCCGATGGGCCGCCCTTGAGCCCCAGGAACTCGCGCCGCCGCCGCTCGTCGCGCTTGGCGTCTTCGATGAGCGCCAGGACCGACGTGGTGTCGGCGCTCTTCGTCGACGCGCGATAGCGCCCGCTCAGCGGCGTCTCCGGGGTCAGGCCGTTGGCCTCGTACAGGTCCCACATCTCCTCGGCGTACGGAGGGCGCGGCGCCTGGCGCACGAAGCGGCCGACGAAGTCGTGCAGGTTGTTGACGTCGCGCAGGAGCAGCCGGCGGGCGTTCGAATTCTGCGCCGGGTCGACCGACTGCGGGAAGTCGATGAGCACGGGCCCGTCGGCGGCGAGGAGGACGTTGAAGTCGGAGAGATCGCCATGCACGACGCCCGCGCAGAGCATGCGGACCACCTCGCGCAGCAGGCGCTCGTAGATGGACGTCGCCGCTTCGGCGGTGAGCGCGATGTCACCCAGCCGCGGCGCGGGATTGCCGTCGCCGTCGGTGATGAGCTCCATCACCAGCACGCCGTCGATGAAGTTGTAGGGGACCGGCACGCGCACGCCGGCGCGCTGCAGACGGTAGATCGTGTCGACCTCGGTCGAGCGCCAGGCGGCTTCGTCCTGGGCGCGGCCGTGTGCCGAGCGCTTGCCGATGGCCCGCTGGTCGCGCGTGTTTCTCGTCTTGCGCCCCTCGGTGTACTCGGCGCGATGCTTGAAAGTGCGATCCTGGGCTTCTTTGTAGATTTTTGCGACGCGCTGCTCACCGCCGGCGATGACCAGATAGACCTGGGCTTCCTTGCCGCTCATCAGCGGGCGCACCACCTCTTCGATGATGCCGAGGTCGGCCAGTGAGGCGAGGCTTTCGGGAATTCTCATCAGCGCTCAGACTAACCGAAGCGGTCGCCCCGTGCTCACCTTCGCTTCTTCGTACGAGCGATTCGCGGCCGTTTGCGTCGAACGTATCGCTGTAGCGAACGGCGGTGCATACCCAGCAGCTCGGCCGCCAGAGAGAGGTTCTCGTCCGTGGCGGCGAGGACGCGCGCGACGTGATCGTCGATGACCTGCTTCAAGCGGATATCGGCGAGGTCCGGCATGCCGAGATAAGCGAGCGCGAGGTCCCGGCTGTTGGCGGAGCGTCTCTGACGAGAATTCATCCTTATTGTTCTAGTGCGATTCGGGCCGTTTGCTACTCGTTCAGTGTGGCAATGTGTCATATCCCTCCCAAACGGACGCGTCTACCCTCGCTCTCGCGCAGCCGATCTCGTAGCGTGATATAGTGAGGTGATGAGAATTCTGGCCGTCCTGCTGCTCGCCCTCTCGGGATGTGGAAACGACAACTCGGGCGCCCCCGATCTGGGAGCCGACCTCAGCGCCGCGCCGGCCGACATGACGGCCATCAAAGATCTGAGCTTCTACTCGACCTGCGGCCACCCGGGCGATCCCGGCAACTCGATCGGCGTCGGGAAATACTGCTCGGTCCAGGCAGACTGCTCGACGAGCGGCACGGTCTGCACGCACGCGTTTAGCCCCGAAGACTACTTCTGCACCTTGCCCTGCTCACCGCAAAACCCGGCGACCTGCGGCGAGAACGCCAACTGCATCTGCCAGAACAATCAGTGCGGCTGTCTGCCCGTCGCCTGCGGCGGGCTCGCTGACCAATAGCTCGGCCTCAGCTCGGCCTAGTAGCTTGGTGCGAGCAGGCCGTCGTTGCGCGCCGGGGTCGCCGGCTTCTTCGTCGCACCCGCGCGACGCTTCGCGGGCGCCGGCGCCGTCACGACCGCACGCAACATGATGCTGAGGCGGTGGTCGGCGTTCGGCACGACCTCCTGCTCGACGCTCTCGAAGCCGTCTTTGACCAGTCGCAGGCGCAGCGGCGCGGTGCCGCGCTTGGCCTGCCAGTCGAACGGCGTCTTGCCGAGCGGCGTATCGTCGCCGACGAGCAGCACGCGCGCGTCGTCCGGCACCGACGAGATCAAGATGCTCACCGTGTCGGCGACGCGCGGCGCCGGGGGCGCGACGACGGCCGTAGCGGGCTGAGTCACCGGCGCTGGCGTCGGCGCTCGATGCCGCGTTCGCAAGACGGCAGCGACGCCGACGACGGCCGCGAGCAGCGTCACGCCGGCGACGCCAATGGCGACGGCGCGACCGCGCCCAGGAAGCTTGGGGTGGGGCCGGGTGACCTGCCGCTCCGGGCGCGTCTCGGTCGACACGTCGGGTGCCGGCGTGCGCACCGCCGGCACCATCGGCGGCGTGTCGTCGAGGTCGAGGTCGACCGACGGCGGTCCCGACATCGGATCGCGCACCGTCGGGGCGAGCCCGCGCTCCGGACCGCCGAACGGCACCAGCACATCGGCGAGCTCGTCCATGCTCTGGAATCGATCGGCGGGATTCTTGGCCAGCGCGCGCGCGGCGAGCGCCTCGAGCTCCGGCGGCAGCGTGCCCGGATAGAAATAGGACAGCGGCGGTGGCACCTCGGTCAGGTGCTGCACCACGAGGTCGCCCGGGTTGTCGGCCGTGAAGGGCAGCCGGCCGGCGACCATGCCGTAGAAGACCGTGCCCAGCGCGTAGACGTCGGCCCGATGGTCGACCTCCTTGCCGCCGCGACACTGCTCGGGCGCCATGTAGCGGGTCGTGCCGATGACGACGCCGGTCTCGGTCTGCTCCAGGTGCGACTTGGTGATGAGCTTGGCGATGCCGAAGTCGAGCACCTTGACGAAGTCTTCCACCTGCGCCCGTCGCGTCAGGAAGAGGTTGCCGGGCTTGAGGTCGCGGTGAACGATGCCGGCGGCGTGCACCGCGGCGAGCGCGCGCGCGATCTGACCGACGACGAAGCAGGCGCGCTTGAGCTCGATGCGACCGAGGCGCTTGAGCTCGTCGGCGAGCGAGCTGCCTTCGAGCAGCTCCATGACGAAGTAGTAGTAGCGGTCGGGCGTCTTGCCGAAGTCGTAGACGTCGATGATGTTCTCGTGGCGGATCTTGGCCACCGCGCGCGCCTCGTTGAAGAAGCGGCGGACGATCTTGGAGTTGTGCGAGTACTCGTCGTGCAGCACCTTGATGGCGCAGCGCTTGCCGAGCTCGGCGTGGACCGCTTCGAAGACCGAGCCCATGCCGCCCGAGCCGATCGGCTGCAACAGCTGATAGGCGCCGAGGCGATCGCCGGCCTTGAGCGGCGCGCGGTCGGGATGCGGGTGGGGATTTTCTTCGCTGCCGCTCATCGGATCGCGAGCACGACGTTTTCGACGGTGTCGGCGAGCAGCAGCACGCCGCGGACGGCGTCGTAGGCGAAGCCGCCGATCTGGTTGACGCCCGGGTCGCTGCCGACGACGACGCCGTGCGCGCCGTCGCCGACGAGGAGCGTCGGCGCGGCGGCGACATCGAGCGGGTCGACGCGCCATACGCGCGGGCTTTCATCGGCGACGTAGAGCCACTCGCCGTCGGTGCCGGCGGCGGTCACCGGGCCGGGCAGCATGAGCGGCGTCAGCGATCGAGCCGTGGGCGTCGCCGCCAGGAGATCGATGGCGCTGAGCTGGCCGGCGCGGCCGACGACGAAGAGCGTCGCGTCGATCACCGCGAGCTGACCGCCGGGCACGGCGTCGGACGGCAGCGCAACCAGCTTGGGCGTGCTCGGATCGTCGACGTTGACGACGACCAGATCGGGCGTGTCCACGTGCGACAGCCACAGCGTGCGGCGGCGTGCATCGAAGGTCATCGACGCGGCCGTGCCGAGGAGGCCCGGCGCGTCCACGCCGCCATCGACCGGCGCCGCCGGGGCAGCAGGGCCTCCATCGCCGGCGGCGGCGCAGCTGGTGCCGTCGTTGGAGTCGGCGGCAAAGAGCGTGTGAATCTCCGTCGCCGTACCGTCGCCGTCGAGCTGAAGATGGCGCACGGCGGTGCCGCTCGCGTCGAGGACATAGAGCACGCTCTTGGCGGCGTCGTAGGCGACGGCGGTCGGGCGGCTCAGCATCGCGGTCGCCGCCGGTCCATCGACGTCGCCGGCGCTGCGCGGGCAGCCGACCAGCGGCTGCGCCGAGACACCCGCGAGCGGCACGGCGCTGCCGTTGTACTGCAGGGCAGCGACGGCATGATTGTCGCGGTCGGCGACGAAGAGCCGGTCGTTCCCGTTCCACGCCAGCCCGATCGGCGCGGCGAAGAGCGGCTGATTGACGGTGGTCGTCGAGGCCGATTCGCGCCCGAGATGGCGGCCGGCGCCAACCCACGGCTCGACGTCGAGGTTCAGCGTGAGGTGCTCGACGACGTGGTTGTTGCGCTCGGGGAAGACCATGAACGAGCGCGACACCACCGCGTCGCCCTGCTCACCGTCGGAGACGCGGTACACGTGCGTGACTCCATCGAAGCCGATGTCGAGCGGTACGTTGCGGCCGGCGGCGCCGATCGCCGCCAGGATGTTGAAGCGCTCGGTGAAGCCCGGCGTCGAGTTGGCCGAGATGACGTTGGTCGCGCCGACGCCGGCGATGGTTGGATTCGCATACAACACGAAATAGTTTAGCCGATCCTGATTCCAAAAAAACATGGCTCCAATATCGGTGTTGGCGATGATGACATTGCCGCCGAGGAACCGATATCCGAAGGCCTGCAGGTTCGGGTAGCCGTCGAAGAGCGTGGTGACACCCGGCGTTCCGGCGCCGAGCGCATTCGGCGCCACCATGCGCATGTTGCCGTGGCCGCTGTCGGCGACGAACAGGACAGAGTCGGAGCCGGTGCCGCCGATTCCGCCGGTATCGATGTGGCTGGGCGCGCAGAGATGGGCCTGGTCGGGCGCGATGTAGGGGCCGGGGGCCCATGGCGCGCCCGTCGCGACCGGCGGCTGCGCCTGCTCGTTGAAAGGCAGGGTGGCGACACACGGACCGAGCTGTCCGACGGCGATCGTGGGCACGCCCGCGCCGATCGGAACCGCCCAGACGACGTTGGCCAGATCGTCGGCGACAAAGAGCGTGTTGTAGGGGGGATCCCCGGGCATGCGCCGCGCGCGATAGGGCGACAGCGCCAGGTCGGCCACGCGCATCGGGGCCAGGCCCTTGGCGGCGGTGAAGTCGTAGTAGGTCAGCGTCGCCGGGTCGGCGTCGAAAGACGGATAGTTGACGGCGAGGATGCGCGCGCCGTCGGCGATGTACAGCGTCGGGCCGTAGGGATCGACCACCATCGTCGTGGGCGCGTCGAGGCTGAGGTCGCGGAACAGGCCCTGCGACGCCGGCGCAGTGTGACGGCTGCAGGGCAGGATGCGATCGACCTGGTTGGCCGAACCCTCGTGCGAGCTGACCCGCCGGATCGATCCGCAGGCCTCGAGGACGAGCGCGATGGCGCCGGCGGTGTTGGCCTTGCCGAGCGTGACGAAGCTGATGGGCTCGTCGAGGCGTGCCGCCAGCGTCGGGTCGGGACCGGTCGGACCATCGCGATCGCCGGGGCCGCCCGGCTGGCCACCGACGAGCGCGGCCTGTGGATGGTTGAAGAAGCGCGTCGCCAGGAGCGCCAGGTCGGTGCGGCTCTTGCCGGTGAGCTGGACCGTGCCGGTCGAACGGCCAACGGTGGCGCCGGTCGCGTCGTCGAATTCGACGCTCACGCGCAGCACGCCCTCGTTGGCCTGCACCAGCTTGATGGCGAAGGTTCCGAGGTTGGCGTTGACGGCAAAGTCGTGCGTCGCCGTGCGGGTCTCGCCGGTCGGGCCGGTCCAGTCGACGCGCACCTGCTCCCGCGCGATCGCCAGCCCTTGCGGGTTCTGCACGTCGACGACCACCACCGGCGTCGAGCAGCCGCCCCACAGCGCGACGGCGAAGAGGACGAAGCTAGAACGCAAAGTTCCCCTGATTGGTGGCTGGGACCTGCGGCGTCGCCACCACCACCGTCGTGATCACCACGCCGACGGCCACGGCACCGACGAGCGTCCAGAGCCACCAGCGCTTGTAGATCGGCACCGCCTGGTTCAGCGCCATGACCTTGTCGGCCCGCTGCTGCGCCTCGCGCGCCGCCTTCTGCGCCTCCTCGGCGCGCAAGGTCTGGAGGGTGGCGATGGCGGAGAACTGCTGCGCCACCCGCTTGGCCTCTTCGGCCTCGCGTGCGTGGGCGGCGACGTCGGCTTCGATCTGCTTGCGCTCGCTGTCGCGCCGCACGACCTGGTCGGCCAAGAGGCGGATCTTGCCGTCGACCTCCTCGCGCTTGGACGAGTAGGGCGCGGCCTCGAGAAACGCGCGGTAGAAGGCGAGCGCGCTGGAGTCGTGTCCGAGCGCGCGGTGGGTCTCGGCCAGGTCATAGAGCAGCGCGGCGTCAGGCTTGAGCTCGTTGGCCTTCTCGAACTCCACCAGCGCTTCGGCGAGCTGGCCCTTGGCATACATGCGCGTACCGTTCTCGAAGTGGCGGCGCGCCTCGACGGAGCGATCGGGATTGTCGGCATGGGCTCGGTAGGCGCACATGCCGAGCAACAATGACGCCGCCAGTACGCAGCTGATCCCCCGATGCATAGTCTGAAACCTCTGAAATTTTACGCCGTCGTCTGCCATTTCGTCAACGGTTAAGAATGAGCGCGGCGCGCCGATAGCCTCCGACGGCCATCGAGGGTGACGAGGGTGGCTTTCCCGGACACGACCGGAGCGCCGCAGACCGCAGCAATCGCGACCAATTGGAGACGCCGGGCGTATATCCTGCGCGCGGAGGCGGGTCATGGCGCTGAAGCTCGTGCGGGAGCAGTTGACGTTGATCTACGGAATGCGCCTCGTGGCCGGACGCGGAGCCGAGGGTGGGCCGCACGCGCACGCGACCTTCCGCGGCCCCGACGGCAGCGAGCAGGAGCTGGCGCTCCATACCATCGCCGGCACGCGCGACGAGATCCGCGCGCAGCTCCTGCAGTCGATCGACGCCTTCTTCGAGCTGGTCGACGCCGAGGAGTGAGCCGGTTCTATCGCCGGTCCGTCAGCGCCGTGAACGCCGCGCCGCGACGACGGCTGCCAGGAACGACGTCGAACTCGGCGCCCATGCGGCGATGCTGACACCTATTGCGCGCTGACCTTGTCGAGCCTGGCGGTGCCGCTGAAGGCGCAGTCGAGCGTGCCGTTCGAGGCGGTGTAGCTCACCTTGCCGGCGAAGGTGTCGGTCATCGTCTTGCCGTCCGCGGTCGTGAGCGTGATGTCGTCGTAGGTGACGGCGGCGGTGACGCCTTGCCCCAATTCCGGCACGGCGAACTGGCAGGCGTTCTTGCCGTTCAGGGTCGCGTCGTTGCCGGCGAGCGCGTAGGAGAAGTTGCAGCCCTCGGGATCGAGGACGACGAGGCCGCCCTCGGTGGCGGGCTTGACGGTGAGGTTGCCGGTCAGCTTCTGCGCCGTGTTGCCGTTGGGGCAGCTCACGTTGTTGGTGCCCGAGGCGTAGCTCCACGTGCCGACGAAGGGCTGCGCCGGATCGGCGCTCGCGCCACAGCCGGCCACGCACACGAGGGAAATGATCATCAGCCGATGCGTCATGACGGTTCTCCTTTTCACGAGCAGGACCAGCCGCCGAAGGGCGCCGGATAGAACTGGGCGGTGAAGATGCACATCTCGTTGCTCTGCGCCGAATCGCCGTAGCCGAGCGCGGTCGGGCCGGGGTTGTCGTAGGTGCAGGAGAAGGTGATCGAGGTGCCGGCGGCGAGGTGGACGGGCGGCTCGAAGAGCGCGGGCGCGACGTCCTGCCAGGCGTGGCTGTCGAACAGCGTCTCCGACGGCGACGCCGACGCCGACGCGAAAAAGGCGACGCCGTGGCGGTGCATGTGGCCGGTGGCCTGGATGAGGTTGACGTCGAAGGGAAGGGTGCAGCTCTTGGTGGCGACCGCGCCGGTGGCGCCGGCGGGGATGTCGAGGTTGGTGTTGGTGAAGAAGAGGACGGCCGCGTGATCGCGCACGCTGGCGGGCGGCGCGACGATCATGCGCAGCTGCACCGTCGCGGTGAGCGGCGCGGTCGAGGCGTTGAGGTAGTGGGCCTGCACGCGGAAGCCGCTCGTCGACGGCACGACGGCGCCGACCCCGCTCGGGTAGGCCAGCGCGTCGTCGCTGCGCTGGGAGCCATAGGGGCCGGCGGCGAGCTCGGTGCCGCTGCAGCGCTCGGGCGCGCCGTCGCGGGCGCCGGGCTTGTAGAAGAGGAGGAGGTGGTGCGCGCCGGGCGAGAGGTGTGACTCGAAGCGGGCGATGGCCGCTTCGGCGCCGCCGAACGGGTTGGCGAAGTCGCGGCACTCGTAGCGCTCCTCGCCGGGCGCGACGGTGAAGGTCATTGGGATCGTGTAGCTGCCGTCGCCGTTGTCGACGATCGCGCCACCGCCGGCGGGCAGCCCGCCGTCCAGCGCCAGGCCCGAAGCGCCGTGCGGACTGCAGGCTGCGGCGAGCGTCGACAGTCCAGTCAGCAAGAGGAAGCGCGTCATGGCCGAAGAGATAACTTGGTAACCAAGTGACTGTCAATGTACTTACATAAGCACCAGATGGAACGCGCTGTTACCAGCCAAAACGCTCTGTGTTTCGTTGACACAACTGCGTTACCAAGTACTTTGAATGCAATGCCGCCGCGCGGCCACATGGCCGACTTCGTGTTCGATCAGCTCGCCGCCGCCATCTTGCGGGGCGAGCTGCCGGCGCAGTCGCCGCTGCCGCCGGAGCGCGTCTTCGCGGAGCGCTTCGGCGTCTCGCGCATCATCGTGCGCCAGGCGGTGCACCGGCTCGCGGACCTCGGCCTCGTGCGCGTTCGCCAGGGCGGCGGCACCATGGTGCTCGATCCCGATCAGGCGACCGACCTGCGCCTCCTCGGGCTCTACTATCGGCTGGCGCCCGACGACGTCGCGGGCGGCCCGAGCCGCAACGACATGATCGAGAAGCAGTACCTGCAGGGCCTCTCGATGGTGAGCGTGGCGGCGCGGCGCGCCTCGCCGGCGGCGCTCGAGCGGGTCGCGCGGCTCGTGGACGCCTATGCCGACGGCGAGCACAAGGGGCGCCCGGTGGCGGAGCTCGAGGAGCAGTTCTGGCGCGCCGTCGCCAAGGCGGGCGGCAATCGCATCTTCGTCATGGAGGTGGCCTGGTGGTACGAGGTGCTGCGCGATCGGCCGGTGCCGGCCGCGGTGGGCGCGCTGTCGCGTCGCCGGCGCGCGGCCTTCTACGTCGAGCTGGCGCGTCGCCTCGTCGAGCGCGACCATCCCGTCGAGTACTACGCCGCGGTGATGGCGCCGATCCTCGACCGCCTGTTCGCCCGCCGCCGCGCGCCGGCCTGATCGGCGCTGTCGTGTGAACGCCATTACCAACGCGGCCAATGTCGGTGCGCGCCGCTGATCAACAGCCTTTGCGGCGGGCGGCTGGAGGCTTATAGTCGTCGGGCCTTGCGCTACGCGACTGCCAGATGCGCGGCTCTGCTTGCCGCCTCGCTCGTCACGCTCGCCGCCGTCGGCGCGCGCGCCGATGGATTCGATGGCCAACGCTTCGTTCCCGCGGCCGGCGCCGCCGGCGGGCTCCAGGTCGAGCGGCCGCTGGTGCCGCAGCACCTCGGCTTCGGCGTCGGCCTGTTCATGAACTACGGCTACGACTCCGTGGTCGATCGCGATCGCCCGCTCGGGATCACGCGGCACGTGTTGCGACACGGCTTCACGATGGACTTCCTCGGCTCGATCGGCCTCGGCAACATCTTCGAGCTGGCCGTGGCCCTGCCCATCGACGCCGTCTGGACCGGCGACGCCAGCAACTTCAACGGCGCCAACCTCGTCGCCGGCCCCGGCGTCGGCGACTTGCGGCTCGTCCCCAAGATGGCCTGGTGGTTCGGCCGCACCAATCTCAACTACGGCCTCGGCTTCATGACGCCGATCTATTTCCCGACCGGCAACGAAGACGCGCTGCGCAGCTCGGGCGGCGTGGTCATCGATCCGGTGCTGCTCGCCTCGCTCGGCGGACGCCGCTGGAACTTCGCGCTCAACGCCGGCTTCAAGGCGCGCACCAACGGCAAGAACCCCGACTTCACCGGCGGCAAGGAGCTGCACTGGGGATTGGCCGGCACCTTCGGCCTCGTCGCCGGCAAGCTCGGCCTCGACCTCATCGTGGAGCTCGTCGGCGGCTGGCAGCCGGACGCGCTCGGGCCGGGCAGCATCAAGGTGCCGCTCGAGACCGACGCCGCGCTGGTGATCAAGCCGGGCCGCGAATGGAGCATCTATCTCGGTGGCGCCGCGGGCCTCGACAACGGGCTCGCCACGCCCGACGGACGCGCCATCGTCGGCGTGCGCTACGCCCATCGCGTCCCCGGCAGCGACCGCTACCAGGACTCGGACCACGACGGCATCATCAACGGCAAGGATCAGTGCCCCGATGCCGCCGAGGACTTCGACGGCTTCGAGGACGACGACGGCTGCCCCGAAGCCGACAACGATCACGACGGCGTCCCCGACGACGACGACGAATGCCCCGATCAGGCGGGCCCGCGCGCGAACGACGGCTGCCCCGAGCATGGCGTCGTCGTCTGGCGCCACGGGCGGCTCATCATCTTCGGCAAGGTGCAGTTCGACACCGGCTCGGCGCGCATCCAGCGACGGTCGGGCGCGCTGCTCGATCAGATCGCGGTCATGGTGAAGGAGCACCCCGAGGTGGGGCGCATCCGCGTCGAGGGCTACACCGATAACGTCGGTCCGCCCGACATGAACCTGCGGCTCAGCCGCGAGCGCGCCGACTCGGTCAAGGAGGCGCTGATCCAGCGCGGCGTTCCTCGCGATCGCCTGCGCACCGAAGGCTATGGCGAGGCGCATCCGATCGCGCCCAATCGCACGCGCGCCGGCCGCGCCAAGAACAGGCGGGTGGAATTTGTCGCGACCAGGTAGCGCGTGGCTGATGGCGTTGCTCGTGGGGCTCGCGTGGGCGGGTCCGGCGGCGGCGCAGTCGTTTCCGGCGAACAGCGCCTTCGTGGCGCTGCCGTGCGGCGCGGGCGTCATGGTCGACGCGACGGGGGACACGCCGAACGCGAGCGGGCCGCTCGATCTCGTCGGCACACCCTCGCTGCCGGCGGGTGCGCACGCCGCCGACGCCAACTTTCTCTATCTGCGGCTGCGCGTCGCCGGCGATGCGATGAACGGCGCGAACCTTTTGCCGAACGCCTGGGGTTACGAGATCGACCTCGACGGCAACCGCAATACCTACGAGGTCATCGTCAGCGTCAGCGGTGTCGGCGCCACCGACGAGGTGGCCATCTACCGCCATCCCAATACGCAGACGGCCGGCGATCCGGCCGAGCCGGCCGTGACGCCGGCGGCCTTTACCTATCCGACGTCGACGCATGCGCGCGTGACCGCGGCCGGCTCGACGCTCGGCGGTGCGCAGGACTTCTTCATCGACTTGGCGCTGCCGTGGAGCGATCTGGCGACGGTGGGCCTGTTGCGCAGCTCGAGCGCGCGGCTGTGGGCCGGCTCGTCGACGGTGCCGAATGCGCTCGACCTCGATCTGGCGTGCTTCGGCGGCGCGGGCGGCACGCTCGGCGGCATCGACGTCGGCATCACCACGCCCGACCCGCAGGGCGGTGGCGGCGGCGCGGGCGGCGGTGGCGGCGGTGGTGGCGTGGGCGGCTCTGGTCCGCGGACGCTCGAAGGCGGACCCGGCTGCGACCTCGGCGCCGGCAGCAGCGGCGGCGGCGCCGCGCTGTTCGCACTCGCGGTCGCGCTCCTCGGCGCGCGCCGTCGCTCCTCGCGATAGCGCCTTCCCGTCGAGCTGCCAGCCGCGTGGCGGTTGCGCGCACCGATGCCTCGACCGCGCGATTCTTGCAGGCGCTCCGGTCGAGGAGGTTCAGATGCGTCGGAATCTTTGCATCGTGATCGCGAGTCTCACGCTGGCAGCAGGTTGTGACAAGTTGAGGTCCAAGAAGCACGAGGGCTCGGACGAGCCTGCCGCCCAGAAGCAGGCCGAGCAGGCGCAGGGCCAGGCGACCAACGCGTACGACCAGGCGCAGAAGGCGCAGGACGACGCGCGCAAGCGCATGGCAGACGCGGCCAAGGCGCAGGACGATCTGGCGAAGAAGCGGCAGGCGCTCATGACCGCCGAGCAGAAGGCGCAGCAGACCAGTCAGCAGGCGCAAGAGGCGCAGCAGCGGGCGACGAAGCAGGCGCAAGAGGCGCAGAAGACCGTCCAGCAGGCGCAACACGAGGGGGCGCAGGCGACGCAGCAGGCGCACGAACAGACGGAGCAGAAGGGGCAGCAGGCGCAGCAAGCGCAGCAGGCGCAAGCGCAGCCGCAGCCGCCAGCAGGTCAGGAGGCGCAAGGCGCCGGCTCGCAGAGCGCCCAGACCGCCAGCGGTCAGGTCCTCGACGCCTCCGCGGTGCAAATCGTCGTCGGCCGCCAGGGCGAGCCCGCGCTTCGCGTCAAGGTCGACCAGAACACCCCCGTCACCCTCGACGGACAGCCCTCGTCGCCGACCAGCCTCCGGCCCGGCGCGCAGGTGCGCATCTCCTATCGACTGGTCGCCAACCAGCCGGTCGCCGACCGCGTCGAGGGCCGAACGACCATGTGACAGGCGCGTGTCGGGTCACTAGCTGACTTGCGAACCCTGCGAACCCACGTACGATGCGGACCCACCGAAGGGAAGCATCGCTGGTGGACTCCGCGCTCGTCCGAACCCCTGCAAACAAGCCGCCGCACGGCGATGCGACCGCGCGTCCGTTGGTATGGATCGTCGATGACAGCCCGCTCGAGGCCGAGGCGGTGCGGCGCGCGCTCGCGGCCGAGTTCGAGACCGAGATTTTCCCCGACGGCAGCGCGGTCCTCGAGCGATCGGTCGACTCGCCGCCGCCCGATGTGCTGGTGCTCGACTGGGTGATGCCGGGCGTCTCGGGCATCGACGTGTGCCGCTTCCTGCGCTCCGAGCGCGACCAGCTCCCGGTGCTGCTCCTGACGGTGCACAAAGACAAAGAGCATCTCGCCGAGGGGCTCGGCGCCGGCGCCAACGACTTCCTCTCCAAGCCCTTCTCCCCGCTCGAGCTGACCGCGCGCGTGCGGGCGCTGGTGGCGACGCGCCGCATGCACGAGATCGCGGAGCGCGCCGAACGCGAACGCGCCGAGGCGCAGCGACTGCGCGCCGACGCCGCCGAGGAGCGCGTCCGCCTGGGCGAGCTCTTCCTCGGAGTCATCGGCCATGATTTGCGCAGCCCGCTGGCCGCGATCACCATGGCGGCGACGGCGCTGGTAGTCCGCCCCGGCGACGCGGACACGAAGAAGCTCGCCGAGGGGATCCGCTCCACCTCGCGGCGCATGGGCGAGATGATCGCTACGCTCCTCGACGTCACGCGCTTGCGGCTCGGCGGCGGCCTCCAGGTCCACCCGACCTCCAACGACCTTCGTCAGATGTGCCGTCAGCTCGTCGACGAGCTGACGACGGCATTCCCCGGCCGACAGATCCACTTCGACGCGACCGAAGAGCCGATCCATCTCGACTTCGACCTTCCGCGCATGGGCCAGGTGCTGTCGAACCTCGTCTCGAACGCGCTGCTCCACGGCGATCCCAACACGCCGGTGCGGATCGACGTCGGTCGCGAGCCCGGTGAGGTCCGCTTGCGCGTGACCAACCACGGAGCGCCCATTCCGCCCCTGCTCGTGGCGCACCTGTTCGATCCCTTCCGTCGCGGACCGTCACCAAACGCGGGGCCGGGCGGTCTCGGTCTCGGGCTCTACATCACGCAGCAGATCGTCGCTGCGCACGGCGGCTCGATCGAGGTCAGCTCCGGCGAGGTCACGGTCTTCACGGTCCGGCTGCCGGCGTAACCGGCAGGGCAAAGCAGACGGTGGTGCCCTGGTGGACCTGGCTATGCACCCAGATCGATCCGCCGTGTGACTCGACGATCCCCTTGGCGATGGCGAGACCGAGCCCGACGCTCTCCTTCGATCCCGTCGGCGCCTTCCAATAGCGCTCGAAGATGTGCGGGATGCTGTCCTGCGGGATGCCCGGTCCCGTGTCGGTGACGCTGAAGACGACGCGCTCGCCTTCGATGCGCGCCTGAACCGAGACCGTGCCGTGCTCGCCGGTGAACTTGATCGCGTTTCCGAGGAGGTTCGAGAAGACCTGCACGATCCGCTCGCGATCGCAGCGAACGGTGCGCTGCTGCGACAAGAGCTCTGTCGTCAGGCCGACCCCCTTCTCGAGCGCGATGGGTCGCATCATGTCGGCGCCATCGCGGATGAGCTCGTTGGCATCGACGTCGGAGAGCTCGACCCGCAGCCGGCCGGCCTCGATGCTGGAGAAGTCGAGCAGGTCGCGAATCATGTGCGTCATCCGGTGGGCCGCGCGGTGGATGATCGCGGCGGCCTTGGCGAGGCCGGCGCGGTCGAACTGCGCGCCGGCCTCGCCCATGAGCCGGGAGGCGGTCATCGCGATCGCGTTGAGCGGGTTGCGGAGATCGTGGGACACGACGGCGAGGACGTCCTCGCGCGAGCGGCGGGCGCGCTGCGCCTGCTCGTAGAGCCGCGCGTTGTCGACGCCGAGCGCGGCCCGGCGCGCCAGCTCCTCGGCGAGGAAGAGATCGTCGCGGCTGTAGCGCCGTCGCGCCGGGGCGACGAAGATCATGGCGCCGAAGGTCTTGTCGCGCGCGGTGAGCGGTACGCACATGTACGAACGATCGATGAGCTCGCGCACCAACGTCGGGCTCTCGATGCCGAGCGCGTCGCAGATCGACTCCGAGTCGGCGATGGTCTCGGGGCTGAGCTCGGGCGTGCCCGTCTCCACCACGCGGTCGACGACGCCGCGGCCGCTGCGCTGCCCGGGGGTGAGATCGTGGATCGCGTTGGCCAGGAGACGCTCGCGCTCGAGATCGTGATGCGCGACGGCGACCGGGGTGATGTCGTCGCGCTCGCGGATCTCGACGACGCACCACTCGGCGAGCTCGCGCGTCGCCAGGTGCGCCACGCGGTCGAGGGTGGTCTGGTATTCGAGCGACGACGCGACGATGGTGCCGGCCTCGGCGAGGAAGGCCTGCGCCCGCTGCTCGCGCATTCGTCCGGTCAGATCCTTGCCCACGACCGAGATGCCGAGCAGCCGTCCGTCGCGATCGGTGACCGCGCTGAAGCTCAGATTGGCCCAGTACCTGGCGCCGCCCTTGCGAACGCTCCATCCCTCGTATTCGGCGCGCCCCTCGGTGGCGGCCTGCTGCACCAGTCGCTCCGGGATGCCGCGCTCCAACGCGTCCGGCGGAAAGAAGCGCGCCAGCGGCGCCCCCATGATCTCCTCGGCGCGGTAACCCTTGTTGTGCTCGGCGCCGCGGCTCCAGCTCGCGATGTTTCCTTCGGCCGACAGCATGAAGAAGCCGTAGTCCTGCACGCTGTCGATCAAGAGGCGAATGCGCTCTTCGCTCGCGCGCAGCGCGTCTTCGGTCTTCTTCTGCTCGGTGACATCCCGCGCGACGTTGGAAAAGCCCTTCAAGCGGCCGAATTCGTCCTCGACGGCGCTGAGCGTCAGGTTGGCCCAGAACGTGTGGCGCCCTTTGCGCACGAGGCGGCCGTCGTAGCGGGCCGTGCCGTACAGCATCGCGCTCTCGAGCAGCCGTTCGGGCGTGCGCCGCTCGATCTCGTCCTCGGGAAAGAAGCGCGACAGTGGCGCGCCCAGGATCTCGTCCGGGCGGTAGCCCTTGAGCCGCTGCGAGCCGCGGTTCCAGCTCGATACCGTGCCGTCGACGGTGAGCATGAAGACGCCGTAGTCTTGCACGCTGTCGAGCAGCAGCCGGAAGTGCTGTTCGCTGTCGCGCAGCGCCTGTTCGACCGTCCGTTGGTCGGTGAGGTCTCTGGCGATGTTGGAGAAGCCGCGCAGCTCGCCATGCTCGTCCTTGACGGCGCTCAACGAGACGGCAGCCCAGAACAGCTGGCCACCCTTGCGCAGAAGCTGGCCGTAGTACTGCGCGCGCCCGTCGAGCTCCGCGCTCTCGAGCAGCCGTGCCGGCGTCTGCCTGGCGAGCTCCGCTGGCGGCCAGAAGACGGCGAAGCTCTGACCGATGATCTCATTGGCGGGATAGCCCTTGACCCGCTGAGCGCCGGCGTTCCAGCTGGAGACCGTGCCGTCGGGCGCGAGCATGCAGACCGCGTAGTCGCGGATGTTCTCGATGAGCAGCCGCGAATGCGCCTCGGCCTCGCGCAGCGATTGCTCGCACTCCTTGATCGTCGTGATATCGGACGAGAGACCGACCAGGAGCGGCGAGCCGTTGGCGCGCTGGCTGCGCTGCACCGCGGTCTGAACCCAGAGCGTCGAGCCGTCGCGCTTGAGCATGCGGTGCTGGCAGGTGTGCATGCCGCCCTCGGCGACCACGCGATACAGCGCCGCGAGGACCGAGCCCCAATCCTCCGGGTGGACATGCTTTTCGAGAAAGCCGCGCTCGCGCTGCCAGGCCTCGGGTGGGATGCCGAGCAGCTCGGCGGACGACTCGCTCACGAAGGAGAACTCGAGACCCCAGGCATCCGCTTCCCAGACGATGGCGCCCGGGAAATCGTGCCGAAGCTCGTTGGTCGTATCCGCGGTCGCCACGGTTTCGCCGCTGCCGATCGTCATCGCGAAACCCTCCACGCCGCGCGAGCGAATGTGCAGCGCTCGACTGAGGTCTTGGCGCAATCGCAGCCTCCGTCAATTGGGCACCCGCAGCAGCAGCAGCGACGGCGACAAGAACTTGCCAGCCAGCGGGTCCGTCTCCCAGGTCGGAACGAGATTGCGACGGTAGGATATTTGAATGAAAGGCGTCATGATGAGGCGCGAAGATGGTCGAAGAGGACAACAAGAAGAAGCCGCTACTCGAACGCACCACGACTGACGAGAGTCTTCGGACGGAGCGGCGCAAGACCGACGCGGAGCTGGCCGGCAGCCTGGAGGCCATCAAAGAGGACGCCGGCGACGTGGTCGCCGCGGCGCGGCACAAGGCGGACTCCGTCCTCAGCGATGCGCGCGACCGCGAGGACGAGAAGCTGGCCGCGGAGGGCGGCTCGAAGGCCGAGGCCCGTGACCTGGGAGACGAGCGGGCGCGCGAGGATGCGGCGCTCACGGCAGAGCGCGGAGGGGCGGACGCGCTGGCCGACGACGAGCGCGCGCGCCGGCAGGTGGCGCTCGCCAGCCTGCTCGCCTTCGAACGGCAGGACACCGACCTGAGGCTGGGGATCGAGCGGACGCGCGCCGACGAGGCGCTGACCTCGCGAGAGGACTTCCTGGCGATGGTCAGCCACGACCTGCGCTCGCTGCTCGGCGCCATCGCGCTCAGCGCCGACCTCTTGCAGAAGCTGGCGAAGAGTGACCGGCCGGTGGCCGAAGCGGCGAGCTACGCCGAGCGCATCCAGCGCCTCAGCGCGCGCATGAATCGGCTGATCGGCGACCTCATGGACGTCGCCAGCATCGACGCCGGCAAGCTAGCCATCGAGCGCGCGCCTCACGATGCGGCGGTCCTGGTCCGCGATGCGATGGAGGCATTTCAACCGGCGGCCCTGGCGCACGACATCAAGCTCGGCAGCGCGATCGGCAAGCAGATCGGAATCGTCGAGTTCGACGACGATCGCGTCCTTCAGGTGCTGACCAACCTCGTCGGCAACGCCTTGAAGTTCACCGCCAAGGGTGGACAGATCTCGATTCGACTCGAGGCCGTCGGCGACGACCTCCGGTTCGCCGTCACGGACACCGGCGAGGGCATCGTGGCCGACCGGCTGGAGCAGGTCTTCGATCGCTTCTTCCAGACGCACGAGAACGATCGGCGCGGGCTGGGTCTGGGGCTTCACATCGCCCGGTCGATCGTCCAGGCGCACGGCGGCAAGATCTGGGCGGAGAGCACGCCCGAGCGCGGCAGCACCTTCTTCTTCACGATCCCGCGCGTCGTCCCGCCGGCGCGCGCGAAGTCGCCGCCGCCGCCGCGATGAGCGTGGCCAGACCGTAGTCGAAGGCGCCGTCGACGTCGCCGCCGAGGCGAAAGGCGCCGGCCAGCTCCATCGACACGAAGCCGTGCAGCCACGCCGTGACGAGGCGGGCGGCGCGCAGCTTCTGCCGGGCGCCGACGAGCGATGCCAGGCGCTGTAGCACCGGCGCGGCGGCGGCAGCGCGCGCCTCGACCGACGGAGGGGTCGACGCGGAGAACAAGAGCCCGTAGGCGTGGGGCGCCTGATGGGCGAAGGCGCGGTAGGCGCGGGCCATCGCGGTCAGGGCCGCCGGGGTCGACGCGGCGCGATCGGCCACGACCATTCGGGCGCCCAGGTCGCGGGCGGCGTCCTCGGCCACGGTTTGCAAGAGCGCGTCGCGATCGGGGAAGCGTTTGTACAGGGACGGGGCACGCACGCCGACCGCGGTCGCCACCGCCTGCATCGAGAAGCCCGCGGCGCCGTCGCGCTCGAGTACGACGCGCGCGGCGCGGATCACGGCTTCGTCGGAGGTCTTGGGGAGCGCCGGCATCAGGTGGCCGGCTGCAGGGTGGCGGGGCGCACGGCGAGGGCATCCTTACCGATGGCGCCGAGGTGCGTGTGGCCGAACGCCGTCGGGTACTTGAGCCCATAGCCGAGGGTGCGGTCGAAGCCGACATGCGCCAGCCAGATGCAGGCCAGCGGCAGCGCGCCGGCCGGGATGACGCCGAGCTGGGCCGCGGCGGCGAGCGCAAGGGGTCCGACGCTCGAGTGCGCGAGGTTGTAGGTCATGGCGCCGGCGCGCGGCCCGACCAGATAGGCGAGGAGCGAGAGGTCGGGTACCAGAAAGAGCGCGGCGAAGCGCCCCCAGCCGGCGCCGCTGTGCGCGTAGAACGCGATGGCGGCGATGAAGATGAGGAGCGCTTCGGCGCGCAGCCACAGGCGAATCGAGCCGGTCACGGACGGGGCGGTGTGCGGGTTCATGATGCCTCCAAGGCTACGTATCGTAGCCGTGAAAGCTATGATACGTAGCCTTGGCCCGATGTCAAGGGGCGACTGTGCCCGCATTGCGTTCGCAGCGCGCGGCATTACGCGAGCCGTTGCGCGCGCGGGTTACAGCGCCGCGCAGGTCACCTGCAGGTGCACCGGCGTGTACCACATGCCGGTGAATACGGCGGCGGCGACGTCGCCGGCGGTGCGCTTGTACTCGACCTCGAGCGGCTCCTGTCCGGCGCAGACGGTGCGAAGGTTGGTCTTTACGCTCACGAGATCGAATACGGCGCGCTTCTGCAGGATGGTGCGCGTGACGGTCTGGGGCGCGGCTACGGCGATGGGCGAGCACAGGACGAGTGCGAGGACGAGGGAGCCAGTTCGGAACATGATCACCTCCGCTCCGTAGAACGCGCTCACCCCCGCGCTATTCCCTCGACGCGGACGCGGCTACTGCGTTTCGTGGCGCGGCCGCGGCTCTTCGCGCAGCTCGGGCGGTGGCGTTTCGTAATTGATGCGGTGGCCGGCGCGCGACAGCCGCACCGTCAGGTTGAGCGAGAAGACGTGCCCGTTGGTCGAATAGGTGGCGGGGAAGGCCGGGTTCGTCGCGGTCCGCTCCAGCAGAATGGCGGCGAGGTAGCCGCCGTCGATCGCGAACCAGTGCTCGTGCCAGCCGATGCCGCCGGAGACGATGACACGCTGCGAGTCGGGCGCGAGCGGCGAGAGCGAGGCGGCCGGCACCGGGGTCGAGTCGTAGCCGGCGCCGAGGCGAAGGTGCAGGTGTCCGCCGAAGAAGCGCAGCTCGCCACCGACGCGAATGGCCCACGCGTTGTGGAAGTTCAGCGCCACCGACTGCTGCTGCGGGGCGGTGCCCGACGGCGCCGCCGGATCGGTCAAGGTCAGGGTCAAGGTTTGCAGGTCGCGCCAGAGGCTGATGCGCACGTCGGCCGAGAGCGTCAGGCGGCGCGTCGGATCGAGCGCCAGGCCCGCCGCGATGGTGTGCGGCAGCGGCAGCGTCGTCTTGGCCTTGAGCAGGCCGCCGGTCATGCCCTGCAGCTCGGGCGGGCCGCTGATGGCGCCGTCGCCGTCGAAGTCGAGGTTGATGCGGCTGCGATACATGCCGCCGAAGCGCAAGAGGCCCGGGATGAGCTCGACGAGCAGGCCGACGTTGCCGCCGACGCCGGCGGAGTTGGCGCCGACGTGAACGCCGCCCTCGGCGCCGCCGAAGTTGATCTGTTGGTAGAGATCGATCGCGCCCACCATGACGTCGAGACCGGCGCCGATGCTCACCTGCGGCAGGATGCGGACGGCGACCGAGAGATCGAACGTCACCGTCGTGATGTCGATGTACTGGCCGAGGAAGCGACCCGGGAAGTCGGCCGGGTAGCCGAAGTTCTCGGCGAACTGCGTGAACATGCCGAAGCCGATCGCGACGTGGCGCCCGAAGCGTTGGCTCAGAAAGACGTTTGGCGCCACCCCGACGTGAGACAGGTGCGTGCGGTTGCTCGAGACGACCTCGGTGCGCGCGTAGACGAGGTTGCCACCGACGAGCGCGCCGAAGCCGGGCAAAAAGGCGAGCCCGGCCGGGTTGTAGAACACGGCCGCCGGATCGTTGGCGATGGCCGTCTGTGCGCCGGCGGTGCCGACGGCGCGCGCCGACTGCTCGTCCAGCTCGAAGCCGCCCGCGGCGAGCGCGCTTGCGGGTGCGGCGAGGATGAGCGACAGGATGACGATTCTACGCATCGAAAGCCCCCTCACTTGACCGCCCCGAAGGACAGGAGATAGCCGAAGGCGTCGGCCTGCATGTTGGTCGCGTCTGGTGCCGGCGTCCCGGTCAACAGCGAGCTATGCGTCGCTGCGGGGTAATAGACCGAGAAGAACGTCGTGCGATCGGCCAGCGCGCCGCGTGCGTGGTGCATGGCGTCGAGGCCCATGGGACCCCAGATCGCCTGCGCGAGCGCCTCTTCGTAGACGGGCGGGATGACCGTGTCCATGCCCGCCTCCTGGTTGATGATGGGCCGGCTGCGCAGGAAGGGCGCGACCGAGAAGGGGTCGGTGGGATCGAGGACCCAGCGCGCGGTGGCGACGATCTGAGCGTACGCCGGTGTGCCGCGCATGACGCCGATCGACATGAGGTACTGATCGACGAGCGAGTGGAAGGCGCCGTCCGAGATGATCTCGAAGACGTGGCCGCCACCGACGTTGAGCACGCCCACCTTGGGGCGCGCATCGGCGGCCAGGAAGACGGCGCCGTCGATGGCGCCGAGCGATTGGCCGAGGAAGCCAATCTTGGTGACGTCGATCGTCGGCGTCACCGGCACCGTCGCGGCGGCCAGCTTGGCGGCGAGCCCGTTGGGGTTGGTCGTGTCGGACAGGACGCGAATGAGCTGCGACGTGTCGACGACATATTGATAGCCGTTGGCGCGGCCGGAGAAGAGGTTGCTGGCGTCGACGTAGTTCTGCCCCGAGATGGCGGGCTTGCAGTCGTTCATGGTGTCGCCGCTGAGCGCGGCCAGATCGCAGGCGAGCGGATTCATCGCCGAGGTCGTGAGGAGGAAGCCGCCGGGGCAGGCGCCGGTCGCTTTGTCGCAGGTGCCGCTGGCGCATTGGTTGTCGGCGATGCACTTGGAGCGCGAGCCGTGGAAGTCGATGTCGAAGCCGACGCTGGCCCAGCCGCCGTTCTTGGCCGCGCCTTCGGCGAGCGGCAGGACGTCGCCACGCCACGAGGTCAGGCCGTGCTGCATGATCGCGACCGGCACGGCGCCCGTCGCCGGCAGCTTGGGAAGGGCGAGCCAGAAGCGAATGGTCGTCGTGGCTGCCGCCGCCGGTGGATGCACGGTGAAGGTCATGCCGCTGCGATCGAAGGAGACCAGCTTCGTCGTCGGATCGAAGACGTATCGCGACGTGAAGGAGCCGATGACGACGTAGCCGACGTCGGGCAGGAGCGTCGCCAGCGGCGAGGCGGCAATGTCGGCGGCGGTCGCCACCTTGTCGATGGTGACGTCGCTCGGGAGCATCGCGCCGGCGGGGAAGAGGTCGAGCGCGCCGAGCGGCCGCGCGATCGACTGCGTGGTGAAGGTCCAGAGCGCCGCCAGCGAGGTGCGCGGCAGCCCCATGGCCGTGATCTTGACGATGAGCGGCTGCAGCGCCAGGCGCAGCGTCTCGAGCTGCATCGCTTCGGCGTCGCCGAGCACCGACACGGTGGAGTGCGTGCCGTCGAAGAGCGGGTTCTCGCCGGTCGCCAGCACCATCGTCGGCGACGGCACGAGCGGCTGACCGTTGGCGTCGGCGACCGCGGTGGTGACGAGGACGGCATACTTGTCTTGATCCGATTCGAGCGGCATCTCGGGCGTGAGGACGAGCTGTCCGCCCGCCGAGACGACGCTGTAGACCGGCTGCTCGGCGGTGGGACGCGGGTCGAGGTTGAGGAGGAAGACGGAGCGCCCGGGGACGAGGGTCTTGGCATCGAGGCCGGTCGTCGCGTCGATGCCGAGGGTCTCGGGCGCCGACACCGAGAAGCCGTCGAGCGTGTTGAGCGCCATCTTGACGGCGGCCTGCGGGTCGCCGGCGGCGATCGGCAGGTTGACCCTGCCGGTCACCGGGTCGATGAGGACGTCGTTGGGGAAGGGCACGTCGCCGCGTGTCGGATCGAAGACGGTCATCGGCTGCGCGGTGATGGTGAAGGTCCAGAAGAGGACGAGGTCGCTCTGATTGCGGCCGGGCGCGACGAGCGGCAGGAGCGTGCCGAGCGCGGTCTGCAGCAGGCGGCGCTGCGGCTCGACGACCCGCGCGGTCGCGTCGGGGAGGCCCATGACGACGGAGTGGCACGTGGTGTCGGTCGGATCGGCGATGGCCTCGGGCGGACAGGCACAATCGGGATTGGCGGTGTCGGGGCAGCGCGCGATGAGCGGATTGGGCGAGCGCAGGAAGAAGAAGGCGGGCGAGGCCAGCACCGTCTCGCCGCCGGCGCCGCGCAGGCCGGCCGGATCGGCGCCGCCGAAGACGAGCGCCGCGTAGCGATGGCCGGACGTCCAGCGCTGGGCCGGCGTCAGGTTGACGGTCTGGCCGTCGGCGGAGAGCGCCGCGGTCAGCTGGTCTGGTCCGAGCGGGGCCACCGCGGTGGTGTCGACCACGACGAGCGAGCCGGCGCCGGTCGTCGCCGACGAGAGCGTCACGCGCGAGGCATCGAGCGGCTTCGAGAACGACGCCGTCGCCGTCGACGAGGACGGGAACCCGGCCAGGGTTCGCAGGTAGGCGTTGAAGGCCTTTTGCGCCGGCGACGCGTCGGGGGCGTCGGGCACGTTGAGGTGGACACCGTCGCCGCCGGTGAAGGCGAGGTCGTTCGGCGTCGGGACCACCGGGGGGCTCCCGAGCGGGTCGAACAGCGCGACGACGACGGGCGTCGTATTCGGTGTCTTCACCTCCGGCTCGCAGCCGGCCAGGAGCACCGCGACCAGGACCAAGCGGGACATCGTCTGCATGGATCGCCTCTAGGTCGGACACATCGGCAC
Organism: Myxococcales bacterium; assembly: GCA_028287105.1. Classification (GTDB taxonomy): domain Bacteria; phylum Myxococcota_A; class Polyangia; order Palsa-1104; family Palsa-1104; genus JAQBQH01. The sequence continues at coordinate 1,901 of JAQBQH010000037.1, read as the reverse complement.
CGATCGGGCGCGCGCAACGCTACGGCAATCGCCGGATCGGTCGCGTCCCGAGGCGCCGAGCTGCTCTGTTCCCGTCGCTGAAGGGGGTGCGGGGCTCGCCGCGAATCAGCCGCGGGCGCGTTTCAGCAGTTGCCGCGACCGGAAGGGACGCCGCCGCTCGGGTGGAAGAGGGCGAGCGGGCGTACCTCGTAGGCGGCGGCTCCGGGGTTGGCGCGCGCCAGCTCGCAGGCGGTCGCCAGCGCGCTATCGAGGCTCGCGCACTCGACCACGTAGAAACCGAGCAGCTGCTGCTTGGTCTCGGCGCACGGCCCGTCGGTCACGAGCGGCTCCTTGCGCGCCCGTACCGTCGTCGCCGAGGTCGTCGGCAACAGGCGCGCCGCCGCCCCGAGCCGACCTTCGGCGGCGAGCTTCGCCTCCACGACGGCGAGCCGCGCCGACGTCGCCTGGTCCTTCTCGGCCGACCACGCCGTGACGATGTCTTCGGCGTCGTAGCACAGGATGGCGTAGAGCATCTCGTCGGCCTCTTCCTTCCTAGGACGAACGCCGGCGCGTCCCTCCGACAGCCGGTCCGTGAAAAGCGAGCCAGCGATCTCGGCGGCTTGCGACCCGCGCGAGGGCCCCAACCGGCGCGCGCCGAAAATAATTGTCCGCGCTGTCGATTTCGCGCGCCTCCGTTCGTCGTCCCAGTAGACGAAGTCCAGATGAACGAGGAGCCGACAATGAAATTCTTCACCTTCTTTCACCCTGCAAAACCGATGGTGCCGAGCGAGCAGCACCTGGCGGACATGGCCAAGCTGACCGAGGAGTCGACCAAGGCCGGCATACTGCTCGCGACCGGCGCGCTCCACCCGTCGTCCAAGGGCCTCAAGATTCGCCGCTCGGGCCAGGAATACACGGTCACCGACGGGCCGTTCGCCGAGGCCAAGGAGCTGATCCTCGGCTACGCGATGCTCGAGGTGAAATCGAAGCAGCAGCTGATCGACGTGGTCAAGCGATTCCTCGAAGTCGCGGGCGACGGCGAGAGCGAAGTTTGGCAGGTGTATGATGGCCCGCCCCCGGCGGCGAAGTAGAGGAGGATGACGATGCGATTCATGGTCTTGATCATTCCGGGCGACAAGAAGGTCGAAGCCGGCGCGATGCCGAGCAAAGCGCAGATCGACGCGATGATGAAGTACAACGAGGAGCTGACCAAGGCGGGCGTGCTGCTGGCGCTCGACGGGCTGCATCCGACGTCGAAGGGCGCGCGCATCTCGTTCCAGGGCGGCAAGCGCAGCGTCGTCGACGGGCCCTTCAGCGAGGGCAAGGAGGTGATTGGCGGCTACTGGCTGTGGCAGGTGAAGTCGCGCGAGGAGGCGATCGCGTGGGCCTCGCGCTGTCCGGCCGCCGACGGCGACGTCCTCGAGATCCGGCAGGTGTTCGACCTGGCCGACTTCGGGGCGGAGGTCGTGAACGACGAGACGACCCTGCGCGTGCAAGAGGGCATCGACGAGAACCGCCGGCGCACCACCTCGTCGTAGCCACGCCGCGGGCGCGCGCTTGCATTGGCGCGCCAAGATGCTCTGATTGATGGCGTGAGCGCTTCCGATACGCATCGCGCCATCGACGCGGTTTGGAGGATCGAGTCGGCCCGCCTCATCGCCGGGCTGGCGCGGATGGTACGCGACGTCGGCTTCGCCGAAGAGCTGGCGCAAGAGGCGCTCGTCGTGGCGCTCGAGCGCTGGCCGGAGTCGGGCATCCCCGACAACCCCGGGGCGTGGCTGATGACGACGGCCAAGAATCGCGCGCTCGACGAGCTGCGCCGGAAGAAGCTCGTCGAGCGCAAGCACGAGGAGGTGGGCCGGGATCTCGACGCGCGCCAGGAGCTCGCGGCGGCCGACGTCGAGACCGCCATCGACGACGAC
>JAQBQH010000005.1 GCA_028287105.1 Myxococcales bacterium | reverse complement strand
GCGGCGCGACGGGCAGCGGCGGCGCGACCGGCAGCGGCAACGGCGGCTCGACCGGAACCGGCGGCGGCAACGGCGGCGCGACGGGGAGCGGCGGCGGCAACGGCACGGTCGTGGCGATCGCGGGCACCTACGACGTGACGACGCACTTCGACCTGCTCGACGCGCTCCCGCCCGACGTGCACACCGCGCTCGGCCTGCTGCTGGAGCTCGCCGACAGCCCGGGTACCTTCGTCCTCGACATGGCCGGCAAGATCCCGGTCATCAAGTACGTCATCGACGCCATCAACCTGTTCAGCGGCGTGCACGACAAGATCGTCCACGCCATCGACGAGTACATCAATCGCTGGTCCGGCGGCATGGTGACGACGATGCACAAGCTGTCGAGCGATCTCGAGATGGCGTTGCGCGGCATCTCGACGCACAACCGCGTCGTCATCGGCACGCCCGACGCCGCCGGCAACGTCAGCCTCGACGACACGCTCGTCGACATCTCGTTCCGCTGGAATGGCCACGACTACGCGTACGCGCAGAATGCGCAGGCGGCGGTGATGGCGAAGGTGCAGGGGCTCAAGCTGACGGTGCCGGCGCACGCCTACGATCGCGGCCTCGACTTCGGCGGCATCCTCGTCGACCTGCTCGACAACGTCGCGCTGCCGCAGCTCACCGGCGTCAGCAGCCTCGGCGCGCTCGCCAATCAGCTCGTGAGCTGCAACGGCGTCTCCGACTGGGTGTGGAGCTACATCGGCAACACCTGCGTCGGCAGTCAGTGCATCTACAATTACATCTCGCCGAACGATCTGGCGAAGCTGTGCACCAACGCGCTCAACGCCGCCGGCAACCTGGTCGAGGACAAGCTCGCGGCGCTGACGGCGCCCGGCAAGATGGGGGCGGGCGAAGGAAGCTGTCTGGCGGTCGAGAACATGGGCGCGACCGGGCACGCAGACAGCCTGACGAATGGGGCGTGGTCGCTGACGCTGCCGGCGGGGGCGGCGACGATCACGCTGCCGGGGACGTTCTCGGGGAAGGTCGCTCACTGACAGCGCCACCGTTCGCTCGACCCGCGGCCGCTACCGACTACCGCTACCGGTTTCGAGATCCCTCGCGACGACGCCGCCGCGTCCCGGGCGTGGTTGCGGAAACCGGTAGCGGTAGCGGTAGCGGGAGTGGGAGGGGAGCTAGAGTTTTGGGAGGGGCTTCCGCTCCGGCATATCCGGTATGCGCACGGTGAGATCTCCCGTCGGGCGGAGCTGGCAGGAGAGGCGCAGCTTGGTGATGAAATAGGTATTGCCGAGGTGCTTCATCTCGTCGCGGTTGATCGGCTCGACGTTCTCTTCGCCGGCGAGAATTTTCACGCGGCATAAACCGCACGTCGCTTTTCCGGCGCACGCCGTAGGCACGGGGACGTTATGCCGCCGCGCGCAGGCGAAGACCGATTCGCCGTCGGCGCAGTCGACCGTGACGCCGATGGGTTCGAAGGTGACTCGTGGCACTGAGCCTACAGCGTAGCGCGAGATCTCCCATCCTGAGAACTCCGCTTCCGCAGCCGGTGAAGCCGGCTATCCGGAAACGCCCCGAAACCCCGGTTTTCCGCCGGCACCGCGCTTGCGATGAGCGTCGGCATGCGCATTCGTCTTCCCCTCGCTCTTCCCTTTGCCCTCACGGTCGCGCTCGCCGGTTGCGACGACATGGCCGGCACCCGCGGCACCGACACCACCAATCCCAACGTCGACCTGAGCATGGCCGGCGATATGGGCAGCGTGGGCCCGACCGACACGGGCGACATGAAACGGCCCGGCGCCGGCGACGACAATCCCGACGCCTTCATCATGCCCGACGGCTTCGTCGGCAACCTGCCTGACGGCGGCGTCTTCGGCGGCGGCGGCGGCGACATGGGCAGCGTCGCGCACGCCCCTCCGGGCACGCTCGCCGGTGTCACCGTCCTCGGCGCCGGCACCGACTTCCGCGACGTCTCGAGCGATCAGGGCGGCGGCACCTGGGCCGTCACCACCTCGGCCGCCTACTACTGGCCCAAGGGCGCGACCTCGCCTTCCACCTACAACCAGGGCAACGGCCTCGCGCGCGGCAAGACCACGTGGGACGACGAGTACTGGTGCAAGCAGAGCGCGAACGACGTCTGCAAAGTGACCAACAACGTCAGCTTCCAGTCGGTCGCCGGCGGTATGCCGGGCCAGGCCGTCATCGGCAACATCGGCTACATCGCCGACAAGCTGCAGGTCGATCCCGCGAGCGGCGCCGTCCAGGCCGTCGAGGGCATGCAGGTCACCTCCGCGCAGCAGCCCGACCCCACGGAGCTCGCCGCGCAGCAGCAGCGCGTCGTCGCCACCTGGCGCGCCATCGTCGATCTCAACGGCACCTTCAACGGCACCGCGTACATCGGCGGCTTCCACGGCACCAGCGCCATCCACGGCCTCCAGGGCGGCTGCGGCTGCACCGACTTCGAGGAGCACGTCCATCCGTTCTTCAACGGCAACACCGAGACCGCCGGCGGCGACGTGCGCGGCTATGCGCTCACGCCGCAGGGCGACGTCTGGATCGGCGACCGCGATGTGGTCGCGCTCTACCTCGCGCGCAGCCGCGGCCCCGCCGCCAACCTCGAAGAGGCGTGGCAGGCTTCGCTCGACGTCTTCCCCGGCCGCAAGGATGAGGTGTGGGGCCTCGGCGTCGACGGCGCCGGCGGCGTGTGGGTCGCGTCGTACGGCAACGGCGCCGCCTATCTGGCGCCCGGCACCTACGCGCCGACCTACTACGGCATGGCGGACAAGCTGCCGACCAACTACCTGACCGGGGTCGTCGTCGACAACATGGGCGACGTCTGGTTCGCCACCTTCAACGCCGGCGTCGTGCGCTACACGCCGGGCGCCGCCGCCTGGACCTACTACACGACCACCTCGGGCCTGCCGTCGAACGACGTGCGCAACATCTACAGCGATCGCAACGCCTCGGGCCGCGCCATCTATATCGCCACTGCCGGCGGCGTCGCCGTCTACACCGGCCCGTAGGCGCGCGGGTTCGCGAAGACCTTCCGCATCACCTGGCCCAGCGTCGCCACCTCCGCACCGTCGAGAATCCCCAGCCCGCGCAGCCGTCGATGACACGCCGCCAGCCGGTAATGCGGGATCGACGGATAGAGGTGGTGCTCGATGTGATAGTGGACGTCGTGCGGAAAGAGGATCCAATAGAGACAGCCGGGCACGAAGTTGGTGCGCGCTGCCTTGAGCGGCGTCGATTTGTCGTCGACGGCGCCGTGCTCCAGGATGGCGCGCAGCCGCAAGATCGCCTGCAAGAGCGTGACGAGCGGTAGGAACCACAAGAGCAGGTACCAGCGCCAGAAGCCGAAGTAGATCGAGAGCGCCAAGAACGCGAGCGTGGCCACGGCGACGAAGCGGCGCTCGCGCGCGGCGGCGGCGCGTAGGCGCGGCGAGGTGTCGTCGAGCGGGCGCGACTGATTCGGCTTGCCGACGAAGTAGTAGTAGTTCTTGAGCGTGGTGATGCCGAGCAGATCCTTGCCCAGCTTGCGCAAGAGATAGCCGCGGCCGCGCGGATAGCCGGCCATGAGCGCCAGGTCGGGATCGCTCGCTTCGTACAGATGGTTGTGATGGATGCGGTGGATGAGCCGGTAGGTCAGCATCGAAAGGCCCAGCGGCGCGGCGCACAGCTTGCCGGCGAGGTCGTTGAGCCAGCGCGTCTGATAGCTGCGATAGTGCGCGGCTTCGTGCGCCAGGACGGCCAGGCCGTGCTGCGCACCGGCGAGGCCGATGATCGCCGACGCGACGACGAGCGGGTGCAGGCGATGGCCGCGCGAGAGCAGCGCCGCCGTGACGCAGGCGGCGGCAAGCGCCACGGTCTTGACGATCGACCAGGTCGACCGCGCTGCGGAGATCCTGGAGAGGGCGCGCACCTCGTCGGCGGGCAGCGCGATGCGCGATTTGACGCGGAACTCTTCGCCGGCGCTGTCACTCATCGTCGTCCTCCTCGAACGCGGCGAGCGCCTTGCCGAGCAGGCGCGACAGCTCCTTGCGCTCGGTGGCGTTGAGCCCGCGGAAGCACTCGTTCTCGGTCGCCGCCAGCGTCTCGAGCAGCCCGTCGCGCTTCTTGGCCGGCCAGTCGGCGGGCTGGAGCCGATAGGCGCGGCGATCGCCGGCCACCGCGCCGCGCTCGACGAGCTTGCCGCGCTCCATGCGATCGATGGCGCCGGTCAGGGTCGAGCTGCCGAGCATGAGCCGCGATTGCAGCTCGCCGATCGTCATCGGCCCGTCGAGCCACAGGGTCGCCAGGATGTGCGCCTGCACGCTGGAGACCTCGAAGGGAACGAGCGCCCGGTTGTAGACCCGCGCCATGACGCGGAACAGCTTGCCCAGCTGGTTGGGCACGGAATCTCGCAGTCGTACATCACGTGTACGAGAATCTCGCATACGAGATAAACTACCGCCCGCCCCGCCGGATGTCAATGCGGGCTCCGGTGCTTACGGTGTGACCATGGTGATCCTCCTCGACATCGACGGCACCCTCGTCGATACCAACTACCTCCACGTCGACGCCTGGGCGCGCGCCTTTCACACCATCGGTCTCGTGATTCCGCGCGCGGCCATCCACCGGCAAATCGGCAAGGGGTCCGATCAGTTCCTGCCGCTCTTCGTCAAAGAGAAGGGGGCGGCCGAGCGCGCCGATGCCGGGCACCTCGAGGAATACGAGAAGCTGCAGGAGTTCGGCTTCGCGCTGCCCGGCGCGCGCGAGCTGCTCGAGATGCTGCGCGAGGCGGGCCACCAGCTGTGGATGGCGACGTCGGCGCAGCCGCAGGAGATCGCGCAGCGGCTCGACAAGCTCGGCGTGTCCGGCGAGATCCTGGCCGGCATCGTGTCGTCGGGCGACGTCGAGCGCTCGAAGCCCCATCCCGACATCTTCGCCGCGGCGTGCAGGCGTGCCGGCTGCCGCCCCGAGCAGGCGATCGTCATCGGCGACACCATCTGGGACATGCAGGCCGCCCGATCGGCGGGAGTGCGCGCGGTCGCGGTGCTGACGGGCGGCGCGTTTTCGCGGGCGGAGCTGCGCGAGGCGGGCGCGCTCAGCGTGTTCGAGGACTGCGCCGAGATGGTCGCGAAGCGCTTCCCGTTGGGGCTTTGACGCCGCGCGCCTTCGACACCCACGGCGAATCGGCGTCGATGAAGCGCCACGGCCTCAACGCCCACTCGCCCGCGTAGTCGACACCGATGCGCGGCGTCGTCGCGATCTTCACCTTCTTGCGATTGCGCCGCTCGATCCAGACGAGCGCGCCGTCGACGAGGTCCTGGCCGTTGTGCGCGCGGTTGATGCCGAGCGCGCGGCACAGCTTGCCCGGCCCGTCGGTGCCGCCCTCGAGCGGCGGCACCGGCTCGACGGCGCGAACGAGCACCGCCGCCGGCGAGCCCTCCGCCTCGGTGACGACGTTGAAGCAGTCGTACATGCCATAGATGAGAAAGACGTAGGCGTAGCCCGGTGGGCCGTAGAGCATCTCGGTGCGCCTGGTGCGGCCGACGCGCGCATGACAGGCCTGGTCCTCTTCGTGGACGTAGGCTTCGACCTCGACGATGCGCCCGGCGAAGTCGCCGCGCACGAGATACAGCCCGAGCAGATCGGGCGCGACCTGCAGACACGGACGGGCGAAGAACGAGCGCGGCAGGCGCGGCATCGACGCGCTCCTCAGCCGAGGAGCAGGCGCGTCTTGTCGACCCGCTCGAGCACCGGCAGGACGCGGCCGTCGACGGCGAGCGCCTCGAACAGCGCCGTGGCGACGCGCCGGTAGGAGTCGCGATCGAGCGCGCCCTGGAGGAGGCGATAGCGCAACAGCACGAACGCGGTCTGCGCCACGTCCATGAGGCAGTAGTCCTTGATGAGCTGGATCTGCCCGGAGTGATACAGCCCCTCGACCTGGCTGCCGTCGACGCCGACCTTGCCCGGCAGCCCGATCACGTGGGCCACCGCGTCGAGCGAGCCGACGCGCGCGGCGCCATGCTCGGAGAGGAAGTCGTAGAGATCGATGTGGCCGGCGTCGGTGTAGCGGTAACGGTAGTCCTTGTCGTTGAAGAAGAAGTGCAGCGGCACGCCGTGGCGCAGGCAGCGCAGCATGATGACCGGCAGATCGAAGCTGCGTCCGTTGAAGGTGACGATGTGCGGGCGGTACTGCTCGACGAACGAGGAGTAGTCCGAGAGCATGGCGAACTCGTCGTCGTGATCGCCGATGACGCCGATGCGGCGGAAGCCATACTGCTCGTCGAGCCACAGGACGCCGATGACGATCGGCCGATGCGCGTAGAGCGGTGGGAACGGCTTCTCCGAGCCCGACGGTTGATCGGGCGCCTTGTAGAGATCGGGGTCGGGGATCGTCTCGATGTCGAGGACGAGATAGCCGCGTGAGGACATCAGCGCACCTGCCGATTCACAGCGGCCATTCGAGCGTCAGTCCCGCGATGTCGGCGTCGCCGAACGCGGTGTGCGCGAAGCTGCTGTTGAAGTAGTGCCCATAGGACAGCTCGACGATACCCTCGGAGAGCCAGGCGGCGGCCGGCATCCAGCGCCACGATCGCATGGCGCGCAGGTTGACGATCACGCGCAGCTCGAGGAACTCGGTCTGGCCGTTGCCGAGCTTGGGATCGGCCGTGTACCAGAGACCGGTGCGCGACGAGGCGAGGGCGCAGGTGGTGCAGTGCAGGCCCTGGACGCCTTGCGGATACGAAGGGCGCACGCCGTCGTCGCTCCAGAAGCTGACGTGGTTCTGGAAGTAGAGGCGGCCGGTGACGCGAAACTCGACCGGGCCGACGGGGACGTACATGCGCAGCTCGGGCGTGTGCGACAGGAGGCCCCAGTCGTCCCAGTAGAGCCGATACGAAGGACGGAAGACGAAGTAGGGGACGAGTCGAATCGGCAGCGGCACCGCCCAATGAAGCTGCGCGGCCGCCGCCTGGCGGATGCGTTGATAGGGGACCAGCTCGCGCGCGGGTGCGCCGCCGAGGTTGACGGTGCGGTAGACGTTGCCCTGCCAGCCGTTGTCGGGAGTGCCGAAGCCGACGATGGCCAGCTCGTAGCTGGCGGCGAGGCGCAGCGTGCGCGTCAGCTCCTGGGTCAAGGTGACGATGCCGCGCACGGTCTGCAGGCCGCCGATCGGGTTGTAGAGCGTCGGTCCCATGCGCAGCGCGATCTTGTCGTTGCCGTAGCTGACCGAGGCGCCGAGCAAGGTGTTCTTGCGGAAGAGCTCGAGGACGACGCCCAGCGACGCGGTGTGCGCCCAGTAGTCCGACTCCGAAGAGTAGGAGTAGCTGCCCAACACCAGCGCCGGACCGAAGCGCTGTCCCAAGGAGAAGCCGGTCTCGTTGCGCAGCTCGGTGAACGGCTGGTCTCGGAGGACGCCGGCGGCGACCGAGGCGGAGGTGATGGCGTCGAGGAGGTAGTGCGCTTCGAGCTGCGTGCCGCTCGGCAGCTCCTTTTTGATCTCGAGAGCCGGCTGCACCACGCGCGTGTTGCGGTCGCGGTAGTAGTTGCCGCGCAAGGTCAGCGTGTTCATGTCGGCGCGTGCCGGCGCGACGGCGGAGAGGACCAGGACGGCGACGACGAGGCGGAGGCGATTCACGAGATCAGTTGCAGCCGCAACCGCCGCCGGCGGCGCCGAATCCACCCTCGGATCCTTCGCGCGAGCTCTGCCAGTGGGCGCGGAACTTGTCCTCGGTCGACTCCGACGCCGGCCGCATCGCGCGCAGCGACAGATATTCGCGCTCGTACGCCTTGACGCAGCCGCCGCTGCCGAAAGCCATCAGGGCGACGAGGAGGACGCGCTTCATCGCGCGCGATGTTCCGACAAAAGCCAACCGCGCGCAAGGGCGACGGCCGGCCTGAGCGCCTGGCGGGCGGCGGCGCGCAGCCGTTCGTCGGTGGCGATGGCGCGGGCCAGGGGCGGCGACAGCGCGTAGTAGGCGGCGACGGCCAGCCGGCCCAGCGGCGAGCCGAGGAGCGCGCCGTCGCGGAAGCGGCGCAGGAGGTCGACGTCGCTCTGCATGGCGCTGCCGTACGCGGCGGTGGCGATGAAGCAGCCGTGCAGGACGACGAACTTCTGCTTCAGCGTCACCGCGCTGGTGAAGACGCCCGTCGAGGGCTGGCCGCAGGCGTTGATGGCGCGAATGCCGACGTAGTAGAGCGTCTCGGCCTTGAGGCCGGTCAGCGTCGCCGATTGCGGCTGGCCGGCGGCGCCCGGTGCCGGCGCCATGTCGGCGGGGATGCCGCTGGCGAAGTTGGAGTCGTCGAGCGGCGTCTTGGGCTGGTAGCGGATCTCGTAGCGGCGCGCCTTGTCGAGGAGGTCGGTCGACGGTGGCGCCGTGAAGGTCAGCTTCATCGAGGTGTCGTTGGGATCGGCGGCGAAGTCGGCGGCGGGGGCGGGCGTGCGGCAGCCCTCGCAGCTGGCGGCGAAGACCTTGACGCGCCAGGTGCCGTCGGCGTCGGTGACGCTGTCGAGGCGGCCCACGCCGCTGCCGGCCGAGGTGCTGATGCTGGCGTCGAGCGGATGCATCGTGCCGGTCGCGCCGTCCCAATCGCCGTAGCCGACGGCGCTGTTGGTGGTGGTGATGGCGGGCGTGCCGTCGAGCGCGATGGGCACCGAATAGACCACCGACGGCTGGCCGAGAGCGTCGCGGCCGAAGCCGCGCAGCTCCTGGTTGATGTCGGGGAAGGACGGGTGGCGATGCGCGTCGTTGAAGTCGGCCTCGAGGCTGGCCTCGACCCTGACGACGTACTGGCCGTCGGGAACCGTCGACGGCACGGCCCAGCGGATGTCGGGGTCGATGAGGCGGCCGCCCGGCGGCGTCGCGCCCGAGATGGCGACGAGATCGTTGATGCGCACGAAGTCGCGCGCGTCCGACGAGTCGAAGCTGCCGAAGGTGGTGAGGTCGGCGCGCGGTGGATAGAACGAGGTGCGGCCGGCGGCGTAGAGCCCCTTGGAGCCGACGAACGGCGAGGCGCACGAGACGGCGTCGAGCGGCAGGTTCGAGGGCGGGCAGTAGAAGCTCTCCGTCGACGAGTAGGCTTCGTGATAGCCGATCGAGTCGTCGTGGGCGTCGACGCCCTGACCGCCGCCCATGACGACGTACGGGTAGAGCTGGTTGCGTTTGTGGGCCCACACCGGCAGCACCATCTCGCGACGGCCGTAGGGCCAGCGATAGGCGGACTTGAAGGCGCCGTTGCCGGGGCGGTTGCCGAGGCCGAGCGCGCCGGTGGAGCGGGTGACGTAGGCGGTGTCGACGTAGTTGCCTTGCGCGTCCTCGATCCAGACGGCGAGCTGCAGGTGCGCGGCGGGCTGAAAGTTGATCTCGACCAGGCGGCAGGCCGAGTCGGCGACGGCAATGCTGCTGGCCGCGAGCGCGACGGCGGCGATGGCGACGGACGCGAGCGACCTCATCTGGCGGCGGCGGCGGCGCGCAGGCCGGCGCGCGCGACGTCGACGATCGGTCCGATGAGCGCACGCGCTCCGGCGCGGAGCCGCTCGTCGGTGGCGATGGCGGCCGCGACGGGCGGCGACAGCGCGTAGTAGCCGGCGACGGCGAGCCGCCCGAGCGGATTGGTCAGGAGCGCGCGATCGCGCACGGTGCGGAGCGCGTCGATCTCGCTCGCGAGCGGCGTGCCATAGGCGGCGGTGGCGATGAAGCAGCCGTGCAGCACGACGAACTTCTGCTGCGTCGTCACGGTCGAGCTGATCGCCGCCGGCGACGGCGCGTCGCAGGTGGAGAAGGCGCGCACCGCGACGTAGTAGCTCTTCTCGGCGTGCAGGCCGCTGATCGACGTCGTCACCACCGAGCCCTGTGTGCCCGGCGACGGCGGCGTCATGTCGGACGGGTTCGCGCTCGTGAAGTCGGCGTCGCTGATGGGCGTGTCGCGGTAGCGGATGTCGAAGCGATTGGCGGGAATGCCGCCCGGTGCCGACGCGAAGCTCACGTCGACCGAGGTCGCCTTCGGCGTCAGGGTCAGGTTGACCGGCGCCTCGGGCGCCGCGCAGCCGCCGGTGTCGCAGCTCGGCAGCGCGCGCACGCGCAGGCGGAAGGTCTTGCCGCCGTCGGTGGCGTCGAGGAGGCGCCCGGCGCCGGTTCCGGGCGAGTCGGTGATGGTCATGTCCGGCAGATGCATGGTGCCGGTCGCGCCGTCGAAGTCGCTGTAGCCGTCGTAGCTCGAGGTGGTCGCTTCGTCATTGCCGTCGCCGACGGTGATGGGAAGCGAGTAGACGACCGAGGGTTGCCCGATGAAGTCGTGGCCGTAGCTGTTGAACTGCTGCTGGCTGTCGACGTTGTAATGATAATTGTGGAACGGGTTGGTGTCCGACTCGAGGGCCACTTCGACGCGGACGACGTATTTGCCGTCGTTGAAGGGGCGCCAGCGAATCGGCGGGTCGAGCAGCCTCTGCAGCTGCGGGGTCGCGCCCGAGACGGCGCCGAGATCGTTGAGGCTGGCGAACTGGTGCGCCTCGTCGGAGTCGTACATGTTGAACGAGGTCAGGTCGGCGCGCGGCGGGTAGAGCGACATGCGCCCGTCGGTGGCGTAGGCGCCCTTGGAGCCGTAGAACGGCGAGGCGCAGCTGACCACGTCGACGCCCTGGCTGTTCTGCGTGATCTGTCCGCCCGACGGCGAGCAGTAGAACGGCTCGGGCGAGCTGACGCCGGCGTGAAAGGCGATGGTGTTGTCATCGCAGGAGCCGGTGCCGTCGAAGGCGGTGCAGTTACTGGGATCGTTGCCGGCCTTGCCGCCCATGACGACGTAGCCGTAGCTCTTGTTGCGCTTGTGCGCCCAGATCGGCAGCACCATGTCGCGGCGGCCGTAGGGGAAGCGCGTCGCCGCGTGGAGGAAGTGGTTGCCGGGGCGATTGGCGAGACCGAAGCTGCCGGTCAGCCGCGTGACGTAGAGGGTGGCGACGTAGTTACCGGCGGTGTCCTCGACCCAGACCGCGATCTGCAGGTTCTTGACCGGGCTGAATCCGACCTCGACGGTGCGACAGGGACCTTGCGTCTGGGCGCGCGCGGGGGCCGGCTGGCCGGCGCCGGCGGCGACGAGAACGAGGAGCAGGAGCCAACGCACCGCTACTAAGGTTGACTAACGTCCGGCCTGGATCAACAGCAAATTGTGCTTGGCGACGGTGTATTCGGGGTTTAGCTCGAGCGCGCGCTCCAGACAGCGCTTCGCTTCGGCGGTGCGATCGAGGGCGAGGTAGGCGGCACCGAGGTTGCCCCACGACGGATAGTGGCGCGGCACGAGGGCCAACACGTTCTCGAAGCCGTTGGCCGCTTCGAGGTTCTTGCCCTCGGAGAGCGCGGCGTAGGCGCGCGCGAACAGCTCTTCGCCGCGCAGCACGTCGCGTAGCGGCACGCCGGGATGGCTCGAGCGCAGCATGCGCTCGTAGGCGCGCACGAAGCTCTTGGCCTCGGTGCGTCGCTCGACGTAGCCGTCCGATTCGTCACCGAGCGACAGGTAATCGCGCAGCGCCAGGTAACAGCCGCCCATGCGGTCGGCCTGCTTGGCGGCCGACGCGAGGTTCCAGCGGTGCAGCGGCTGGGTCGGCTCCAGGCGGATCGCCTCGGCCAGGTGATCGATGGCGCCGTCGACGTCGTCGAGCTCCAGGAGGCAGACGCCGAGCGCGCTGCGACCTTCGGCGCTGTCGGGCTGGCGGGTGACGAAGCGCTCGAGGCGGCGACGCGCCGCACGAGGCCGTCCCGCCTCCAGATACTCGAGGCCGCGCTCCAGCGCCTCGAGCGCGGCGCGATCGGCGGCCGTCGCGGTGGCTTCGCGGTAGAGCTCGTCGAGCGCGGCGAGGGTGTCGTCGCTGAGACCGCCGCGCGCCGAGAGCGTGCGGATCACCGGCGCCGCCTTCTTGCCGCCGTGACGGACCAGCTCCGAGACGAAAGCCGGCACCTCGAGCTCCGGCACCTGGTCGACGATGAGCGCCACGGCCGTGTCGACTTCGTCGGGCGAGTCGAGGCCGTCGAGCAGCTCGCGAACGCTGCGGCCGAGCAGCGCCTCGGGATCGCGCAGCTGGATGCGCTGCGGCATGGGCGCTTGAAGATCGGACAAGAGGCCGAGGGCGCGCGCCTTGACGGCGTCGGCGGCCTCCCCGGCGCACAGCCGCTCGAGGGCACCGATGACGCGTGCGCCACCGATGCGCGCGAGCAGGTGGTAGGCCCAACCGGACTCTCCGTCCGCGGTCGCGGAAAGCGCGGCGACCAATTTGGGAACTACGGCCGGTCCGGCGGCTTTTGCGCGGCGCACCAGGCGGGCGCGGTCGGCTCCGGTCGGGACGGTGCCCTTGCGGGCCTCGACGAGCGAGCTCATGACCTCGCGTAAAGGTCCGAGAGAACGTGAGATTTCAGCAGTTCGGGGCGCGTTCATGGAACCCCCGGGCAGTCGGGCGCTGCCATATACAATACGATATACGTATCGTCAGTCGCGCGTCAATAAGCGAATCCATAAGCGACGGACAAAAGAGACCGACCAATCGCGCGCTACCCACGGCGCACGCCGCGGACCCGCGCGCGCCAGTCCCTGCGTTGGCGCGCGGGCTTACGCCGCGCGCGAAAAAAATCTGCGCGTCAGGCGTCGAATTCGTCCGCCCGGCCGTGATCAGGCGCGCCGTTTGCTCCGCTTGATGCCGTGCGCATCGCGATGATTTCGACCCCTTTCGTTTCCGTTCCGCCCCGGCGCTATGGCGGCACCGAGCTCATCGTCGCCGAGCTGGTGACGGGCCTCGCTGCCGCCGGTCACGAAGTCACCCTCTACGCGACCGGCGATTCCCAGCCGCCGCCGGGCGTCACCCTGCACGCCCGCTTCGACGAGCCGGTCTGGCCGCCGCAGCCGTACGCGGAGCTCGACCACGCGGCCTGGTCGGTCGACCAGATCCTCGGCGACGCGCGCTTCGACGTCGTCCACGCCCACGTCCCCTCGGCGCTCGCCTTCTCGGCCATGTTCGACGCGCCGCTGGTCTATACCGTCCACCATGACAGCGGCGAGGACTACCGCCGCGTGCAGTCGCTCTACCGTCGCAGCCGTGCGCAGTTCGTCGCCATCAGCCACCGCCAACGCGAGCTTCTGCCGGATCTCGCCGACGCCCGCGTCATCCATCACGGCCTCGACAGCTCGCGCTACCAGCTCGGCCGCGGTGACGGTGGTTACTGCGCCTTTCTCGGCCGCTTCGCGCGCGAGAAGGGTCCGCATGACGCCATCGACGCCGCCCAGGCCGCCGGACTGCCCATCCGGCTCGCCGGCGCGCCGCACTGGAGGGACTCCGACTACTTCGACCGGGAGCTCTCGTCGCGGCTGCGCCAGGAGGGCGTCGTCCACGTCGGTGAGCTGGGCGGCGCCGACAAGCGTGACCTCCTCGCCGGCGCCAGCGCGATGCTCTTTCCGATCGCCTGGGAGGAGCCGTTCGGTCTGGTCATGATCGAGGCGATGCTCTCGGGCACGCCGGTGCTGGCGCTGCCGCGCGGCTCGGTGCCCGAGGTGGTCGAGGACGGCGTCACCGGCTTCATCTGCCGCGACGTCGACGACATGGCCGCGCGACTGCGCGACATCGATCGGTTCGACCGCGCCGCCTGCCGGCGACGCGCCCTCGAACGCTGGTCCGCCGCGCGCATGGTGCGCGACTACGTGGCGGTGTACGAGCAACTGCAAACCTGGGTGGGTGATGTCCGAGCAGCCGAGACTGTTGCCTGATCTAGAAATAGCGTTGCCCGTCGAGTCGTCGCTGGAGCTGCCGGTTTCGGGGCAGACCGACCCCCTCGTCCTCGCGCGTGGCAACGCGTTCTGCGTGACCAGCTCGCGCGGCGACATCGCGCCCGCCGGTGCGCGCGATCTCGGCCTGTTTCACGACGACACCCGCCACCTCTCGTATCTCGAGCTGTTCGTGTCGGGCGGGCCGCCGGTGGTGCTCTCGTCGGACATCATCAGCTCGGCGTCGTCGCAGGTCGATCTGACGCTGACCGACCGCGAGTTCGGCGGCTTCCTCGAGGATCCGCAGAACTTCCTGCACATCCGGCGTAAGCAGATCCTCGACGGCGCGCTGGTCGAGCAGCTGGTGATCACCAATCACCTGCGCCGCCCCGTGAAGCTGTGGCTGGAGCTGCGCCTCGGCGCCGACTTCGCCGACGTCTTCGAGGTGCGCGGCGCCCGTCGCGCCCGGCGCGGCCGCATCCTGCCGCCGCACGCCAACGGCGATCGCCTGGAGCTCGGCTACGAAGGGCTCGACGGCGAGCACTACCGCACGCTCGTGCGCATGAACCCCGAGCCCACCCGACTCGACGGCATGGGACCGCGCTGGGAGCTGGAGCTGTCGCCCGGCGAAGCGACGATGCTCGAGGTCGTCATCCAGCCGCGCCGCGGCGACGACGCCGAGGTGGCGCTGGTGTCGTTCACGGCGCGACGCGATCGGCTCAAGCGCGATCACGAGGACTTCTCGCGCGGCTGCACGCGCATCAGCGGCAGCAACGTCGCCTTCGACGCCGCGCTCAAGCACAACCTCGACGACATCGACGGCCTGCGCTTGACGCTGGCTGGACCCGAGCCGATGCACATCCTCGGCGCCGGCATCCCGTGGTTCGCGGCGCCGTTCGGACGCGATTCGATCATCACGTCGCTCGAGCTGTTGTCGGTGACGCCGTCGCTGGCGATCGAGACGCTGCGCACGCTCGCGCACTTTCAGGGTCGCGTCGACGATCCCTGGCGCGAGGAAGAGCCGGGCAAGATCATGCACGAGCTTCGCCGCGGCGAGATGGCGCGCTCGGGCGAGATTCCGCATGCGCCGTACTACGGCACCATCGACGCCACGCCGCTGTGGCTGGTGCTGCTCGGCGAGACCTGGAAGTGGACGGCCGACCGCGGGCTGGTGCGCGAGCTGTGGCCGCACGCGGAGCGCGCGCTCGACTGGATCGAGCGCCGTCTGCGTCAGGGCAACGGCTGGGTGCGCTATCAGCGCACGCACGAAAAGGGGCTCGAGAATCAGGGCTGGAAAGATTCGCGCGACGGCGTCTCCTTCCCCGACGGCACGGTCGCGCACACGCCCATCGCGCTCATCGAGGTGCAGGGCTACGTGGTCGGCGCGCTCGACGTGATGTCGCATCTGTCGCGCGAGCTCGGCAACCCGCGGCGCGCCGATCAGCTGGCGGTCTCGGCGGCGGCGCTCAGGCGGCGCATCTTCGACGAGTTCTACGTGCGCGAGAGCAGCTTCTGGGCCCTGGCGCTCGACGGCGAGAACCGTCCCGTGCCGACCATCACGTCCAACCCCGGCCACCTCCTGTTCGTCGACGCCGCGCCTGCCGACCGCACCTCACGCCTCGTCGACGTGCTCATGTCCGACGGCATGTTCAACGGCTGGGGCGTGCGCACCCTCGCCCGCGGACAGGCGGTCTTCAATCCGATCAGCTACCACAACGGATCGGTCTGGCCGCACGACAACGCCATCTGCGCGCTCGGCGCAGCGCGACACGGCCGCGGCGACGCGGCGCTGCGCATCCTCGAGGGGCTCTATCACGCCTCGCTGCACTTCCGTCGCGGCCGTCTGCCCGAGCTCTTCTGCGGGCTGTCGCGCGGCGAGGGCGAAACGCTCGTCCACTACCCGGTCTCCTGCTCGCCGCAGGCGTGGGCCTCGGGCGCCTTCTTCCTCCTTTTGCAGGCCTGCCTCGGGCTCACGGCCGACGCCCCGGCGCGTCGCCTGACCATCCGCGATCCGCGGCTGCCGGCGTTCCTCGAGCGGCTCGATCTATTGAACCTCAGCGTCGGCGCTTCGAAGGTTTCGCTGCACTTCGCGCGACATGGCTCGCGGACCCACGTCGACGTCCTCGAGGTCACCGGCGACGAGCTGCGCGTCACCATCGAAGTCTAGATGAATTAGAAAGCGCGGCCGTTG
Source organism: Myxococcales bacterium (assembly GCA_028287105.1). Taxonomy (GTDB): domain Bacteria; phylum Myxococcota_A; class Polyangia; order Palsa-1104; family Palsa-1104; genus JAQBQH01. The sequence continues at coordinate 10,724 of JAQBQH010000005.1, read as the reverse complement.
ACGGGCGTGATGGTGAGCGTCGACGGCTCCACGCCTTCGAGGCAGCGCGCATTGACGGCGTACGTCTCTTTGCCGTCGGGGCTCTTGGCCCGCGCGTAGGACTGCACGCCGCAGGTCTTGCAGAACATGTGGTCGATGTGGCGCTTGTGGAAGTGATACGTCGTCGTCGCGTCCTCACCGGCGAGGAGCTTGAACTGCTCCGCCGGGACGAAGGTGAGCAGGAAGCCCTTACGCGAGCAGTGCGAGCAGTTGCACTCCATCACCTTGGCCAGGTCGGTCGTGACTTCGTACTTCACGTTGCCGCAGTGACAGCTGCCGTGATGAGTCTTCGCTTCGGCCATGTTCTCCTCCGATTCGAAAAATTAGACCGCGTCCGACTTCGAGGCCATGTGAAACGCCTTGCAACGCAGCGCCAGCGCGACGTCGGGCGGGCCGCCTTCGCCTTCGCCGCTCGAGACCCGCACCGGCGCGCCGTAGCCGTCGGCATCGGCGCACATCTGCAGCACCGACTGGTTGAAGCGGAAGTTGTTCACGGGCCCGACAATCTTGCCCTTCTCGACGAGGAACACGCCGTCGCGCGTCAGCCCGGTGACGGTGATCGACTGCGGCTCGAGCATGCGCAGATAAAAGAGCCGCGTCACCAGGAGGCCGCGGTCGAGGCCGCCGATGAGCGACTCCATCGACTCCGCCGTCGGGCCGGTGGGCAGCATGCGATCGTAGCGCGCGTCGGCGCTACGCTTGGTCTTCTTGGCCCAATAGCGCGACGTGCGCAGCTTCTTGAGCACGCCGTTCTCCACCCACGTCACCGGCGGCCGCGGCATCCCTTCGTGATCGAACGGCGCCGACGGCTCGAGCGGCGCCCACGGATCGCTCTTCAGCGTCAGGGAGCCGAACAGCTTCTCGCCGAGCCGCGTGCCGCCGCCCGGTTTGGTGAACGCCGAATGCCCCTCGTCGGCGGCGCGCATGTCGAGGCCGATGAAGTTGAGCATCGCCGCCACCGCCGCCGGCTCGAGCACCACCGGGTACACGCCCGGCTCGAGCGCCTTGGCGCCGCGCGTGCGCAGCGCCTTGTCGCAGGCGATGCGCGTGGCCCCGAGCGCGTCGAGCTCCGCGAGCGCGATGCCCGCGGCGCTGGCCCATCCCGAGCCCGCCCCGTCGGGCGTACGCGCCGTCGTCGTCAAGCTCACCGACGTGCCGTGATGCATGCCGAAGAAGCCGGCGCGCGTCGCGCTCACCTGGCTCGTGCGCTGACTCTGGATGAAGCCGTAGGTGGTGAGCCCCTGCTTCTTGGCTTCGCCGATCGAGTCGGCCACGAGCGCGGCACGATCGCTGGCGCTCACCGCTGTCTCCGACCAGCCCGCCGTCACCGGCTTCATCGTCGCTGCGCCGGGCGAAGCGACCCACTCGGGATCGTCGGGCGCGATGCGCGCCTGCTCGAGCGCGCGTCGGGCCGCGGCCGCGACATCCTCGACGCGCAGCCCGTGAATCGTGACGCTGGCGTGCTTGTTGCCGACGGCGCAGCTCACCGCAGTCACGACGTCGGTCACCTGACCCGAGGTCGTCACCTCGTTCACCGCGTAGCGCAGAAACCCGGTCTCCGAGGCGTCGATGTTGACGCGAACGTCGTCGGCAGTGACCGCGCCGAACGCGGCCTTGACGGCGGCGCGCGCCGCCTCTTCGTCGAGTGGCCTGGCCATTACGCCCTCACGTTGATGACGCGTACGCCGCGGAAGCGCGAGGTCACGCAGCCGTGCGACACGGGGTTGGACTGCACCGGCTCGCCCTTGCCGTCGTTGAGCGCGCCGCCGACGAAGTAGTCGCGCGCGTCGCACAGCGCGTCGAGCGAGCGCCAGAAGTCGACGCTGTTCGATTGATAGGCGACGTAGCGCAGGGGCCTGGTCAGCTTGCCGTTCTCGATCATGCGGAACTGCTGGCCGCCGAACTGGAAGTTGTAGCGCTGGTGATCGATCGACCAGCTGCCGCGCCCCTCGACGTAGATGCCGCGCTTGGTGTCGGCGATCAGCTCGTCGGGCGTCAGCTTCTTCGTGCCCGGCTGCAGCGACACGTTGGGCATGCGCTGGAACGGCACCGCCGACCACGACTCGGCGTAGTCGCCGGCGTGCCCGTGCTTCTGGTGGATCCAGCTGGCCTGCTCGCGCGTGGTCTGCACGCCGACGAAGAGCCCCTTCTTGATGAGGTCCCACTTGTCGCCGGGCTGTCCGTCGTCATCCCAGCCGACGGTGGCGAGCGCGTGCTTCTGCGTGCGATCGGCGACGACGTTGACGAGCGGCGAGCCGTACTTGAGCTTGCCGAGGTCCGAGAGCTTCGCGAACGACGTGCCGGCGAAGTTGGCCTCGTAGCCGAGCATGCGATCGAGCTCCGTCGGGTGGCCGATCGACTCGTGGATCGTGAGCCACAAGTTCGACGGCGCGATCACCAGATCGTAGGTGCCCGCCTCGACGGGCTGGGCGCCGAGCCGCTTGATGGTCTCCTCGGCCGCGCGTACGCCCGCCTCTTCGAAGCGCCGCCCGCGCAGCGACTCGAAGCCGACCTGCGCCGCGGGTACGAGCGAGTCGGTGTTGCCGCTCTCGAACTGACCGCTCTTGAGGTCGATGGCGCTGATGTCGAGCATCGGCTGACCGCGCAGGTTGCGCTGCTCGAAGTAGGCGCCTTCGGAGTTGCCGATGGTTTTTTCCTGGCTGGTGAAGTGCAAGGAGCCGCGGACCTTGAGCTTGGCGCCGGTGACCGCCAGCGCCGCGCGCGCGCCGGTGAGCAGCGCGTCGACGCGCTCGCCGAGCGGCACGGTGAAGGGATCGATCTCGAAGGGCGAGCTCCACTTGCCGATCGCCTTCGACGTCGGCGCCAGCACCACCTTGCGGCCGACGATCTTGGCGTTGGCGCGCCCGATGGCGACGGCGTCACGCGCGGCCTGCGCGATGGCGTCGGCGTCGGTGTGCCAGGTCGCGGAGAAGCCCCAGGCGCCGTCGACGATGGCGCGAATGCCGACGCCCCAGCTCTCCGAGTCGCCCGACTGCACGATGTGATCGTCCTCGGAGCGCAGCATCTGTTGGCGAATGCGCTCGAAGCGAACGTCGGCCCACGAAGCACCCGCGGCGCGGGCGGCGTCGAGCCCGACCGCGATCAGCGTCTTCAGATCTGTCGTCGGTGGCGCGGCCGTCTGCGCCCAACCCGGCCGCGCGATCACTACCGCGCCTACCACCCCCGCCGTACCGGCGATGAAGTCTCTTCGCGTCAGCATGACCGCGTCGTATCACAGGCTAAAGGCTAAAAGCTAACGGCTAATGGCTGCTGGTTTCAACGCCATCTCGGCGACGATCGGTGCGGCGAGCGCGGCGGCCGAGAAGGCCTCGTCGATGAGCGCGGCTTCCTTGAACTTGTCGGCCATGCGCTGATCGAAGAGTCGCATGATCACGCGAATCTTCGGGTTCATGCGGCGCGAGTCGAGCGCCACCTCGAGGTTGGCCATGTCGTCGTTGGTGGCGATGATGATGGCGCGCGCGTGCTCCACGCCCGCGTCGACGAGCGCCTGATCTTCTTTCATGTCGCGCACGAGGACCGGAATGCCGGTCGCCTTGGCGTCGACGAGAAAGCGACCGGTCGCATTCTTCTCCAGCGCCACGACGTCGACGTTGGCGTCGAGGAGCTGAGTGAGAATGCGAAAGCCGAGATGGCCGAGGCCGCACAAGATGATGTGGTCGCGATAGGTCGACGCCATGACGGTCATCCACTCCTTTTCGCCGCGTTCCTTGGAGAGAATCAGCATACCGATGCGGACGACGCCTTCGCCGACGAGACCGAAGCCGAGCAGCGGATAGAGGCCGCACAGGACGGCGAGGTACCAGCGCTCGGGCGGCATCAAGATCGGTTGCGCGAAGAGCGCCATCCACGCGCCGAAGAAGGCCGTGAACGGATCGGGCGGATGGCCGTTGAGCGACGCGTGCGGGGTGATGGCGTAGAGCGTCCCGAGCAGGACGACCGCCATCATTAATAGCGTGAGCGTCCAGCGAAACTCGCGCAACAGGCGGCCGGTGAACAGGAGGATCGTCCGTGCGCTGCGGCGCCGGCGCGCTCGGGGCGGCATCGTTTGACGATCGTACACGTTGCGGTGGATGTCGCAAATTCGGTCAGTCAGCCGATAAGCGACGGCGACCATTTGGAAATGGGGTAATCTTGGGGTCGGCGCGCGGGTCGTGTGTCTCAGTTTTGTACGACCGTGGGTGCCTGAAGTCGCGACGATCGGCGTGGCATGCATTGTGCGATGCCCGACCCTTTTTGCGGCGAGGAGGATCCTGGTGGAGTCGTCGAATCCGTTTCCCGAGCTGAAGCCGGCGCTGGCGATCGACCAGGCGCTGTCGGAGGCGAGCCGCTGTCTGTACTGCTACGACGCGCCCTGCACGCGCGCCTGTCCGACGCACATCGATGTTCCCGCGTTCATCAAGAAGATCGCGACCGGCAACCTGCGCGGATCGGCGCGCACCATCTTGCAGTCGAACGTCCTCGGCGCCTCGTGCGCGCGCGTCTGTCCGACCGAGGTCCTGTGCGAGGGCGCGTGCGTGATGCACGACGTGCAGAAGAAGCCGATCCAGATCGGCCAGCTGCAGCGCTACGCCACCGACTGGGCCATGTCGCACGGCATGAAGCCGTTCGAGCCGGGGCCGCGGCGCGCCGGTCGCGTGGCGATCATCGGCGCCGGACCGGCCGGGCTCGCCTGCGCGGCGGAGCTCCTACGTCTCGGGTACGAGCCGCAGATCTTCGACGCGGCGGCCACCCCGGGCGGGCTCAACACCACCGGCGTCGCCGAGTACAAGATGACCTCGGAGTTCGCGCTGCGCGAGGTCGGCTGGCTCGTCGAGGCTGGCGTCAAGATCAAGAGCGGCGTGCGCATCGGCGTCGACGTGCAGCTCGCCGACCTCGAGCGTCAGTTCGACGCGGTCTTCATCGGTGTCGGCCTCGGCAAGGTCGGCAAGCTGGGCATTCCCGGCGAGGAGCTCGACGGCGTCGTCGAGGCGATCGAGTTCATCGAGGCGCTCAAGGTCCGTCGCGCCCAGGCGCGCATCGGTCGGCACGTCGTCGTCATCGGCGGCGGCAACACCTCGATCGACGTGGTCACGCAGGCGCGCGCGCTCGGCGCAGACGAGGTGACGCTCGTGTATCGCCGCTCGGCCGACGAGATGCCGGCCTACAAGCACGAGGTCGAGCTGGCGCGCGCGTCGGGCTGTCGCTTCGTGTACCAGGCGGCGCCGCTGCGCATCGTCGGCCGCGAGCGCGTCGAGGCGATCTTGCTTTCGCCCATGCTGATGGGCGCGCCCGATGCGTCGGGGCGGCGTCGGCCCGAGCCGGCACCGGGCGAGCCGCTCACCATCGACTGCGACATGGTGGTCGCGGCGACAGGCCAGGAGAAGCACCTGGCGCTGCTCGAGATGCTGCCGAACGTGAAGCTCGATCACGGCAGGGTGCTCGTCGACGAGCGAACGATGCAGACGTCGAACCCGCGCTATTTCGCGGGCGGCGATTGCGTCTCGGGCGGTCAGGAAGTGGTCAACGCCGTCGCGGAAGGCAAGCGCGCGGCGGTCGGAATTGCGGCGCACATCGAAGCGCTCGGCGGCGGCGTGCGGCTGGAGGTGGCTCGTGGCTGATCTCAAGGTGAACCTGGCGGGCATCCAATCGCCCAATCCGTTCTGGCTCGCGTCGGCGCCGCCGACCAACACCGGCGACCAGATCATGCGCGCCTTCGACGCCGGCTGGGGCGGCGCGGTGTGGAAGACGCTGGGCGAGCCGATCGTCAACGTCTCGTCGCGCTACTCGACGGTGGACATGAACGGCCAGAAGATGATGGGGCTCAACAACATCGAGCTCATCACCGATCGCCCGCTGCACGTGAACCTGCGCGAGGTGGCGGAGGTCAAGAAGCGCTATCCCAAGCACGCGGTCGTCGTGTCGCTCATGGTCGAGTCCAAGCGGGAGAAGTGGCACGAGATCGTCAAGGCCACCGAGGGCGCGGGCGCCGACGGGCTGGAGCTGAACTTCGGCTGTCCGCACGGCATGTCGGAGCGCGGCATGGGCTCCGCCGTCGGTCAGGTTCCCGACTACGCCTGCCAGATCACGTCGTGGGTCAAGGAGGTCGCCAAGACTCCGGTGATCGTCAAGCTGACGCCCAACGTCACCGACGTGGTCTATCCGGCGCGCGCCGCGCGGAAGGGCGGCGCCGACGCGGTCTCGCTCATCAACACGATCAACTCGATCACCGGCGTCGACCTCGACACCTTCACGCCGCGGCCCGACGTCGGCGGCCGCTCGGCGCACGGCGGCTATTGCGGACCGGCGGTCAAGCCGATCGCGCTCAACATGGTCTCGTCGGTGGCGAAGGACGGCGAGGTCAAGCTGCCGATCAGCGGCATCGGCGGCATCGCCAGCTGGCGCGACGCGGCGGAGTTCATGCTGCTCGGCTGCACGACGGTGCAGGTGTGCACGGCCGTCATGCACTACGGGTTCCGCATCGTCGAGGACATGATCGACGGCCTCTCGAACTACCTCGACGACAAAGGCTTCCGTTCGGTCAACGAGATCATCGGGCGCTCCTTGCCGTCGGTGTCGCGCTGGGAGGAGCTCGATCTGAACTACAAGATCGTGGCGCGCGTCGATCAGTCCAAGTGCATCGGCTGCGGCATCTGCTACGCCGCGTGCACCGACGGGGCGCACCAGTCGATCGCGGCGCGGCCCGAGCACGGCCGTACGCACGTCGAGATCGTCGAGTCGACGTGCGTCGGCTGCAATCTCTGCTCGCTGGTCTGCCCGGTGGACAGCTGCATCAGCATGGTGCGCGTCGACACCGGCAGGCCGCCGCTGACGTGGAAGCAGTTCCAGGAGGACCCGAGCGCGCATAAGCACCTCGGTCCGCACAACGCGCACTAAGTCTTTCAGGAGAGATCGAACATGCACGAGCTGATCAAAAATTACATCGACGGCGAGTGGGTCGGCGCCTCGCGTTCGACCAAGAACATCAATCCGGCGACGGGGGAGTCACTCGGCGAGGTCGTGGTCAGTGGGCGGGAAGAGGCGCTCAAGGCGGTCGAGGCGGCCAAGCGCGCGTTTCCGGCGTGGCGGCGGACGCCGGCGCCGCGACGGGGCGAGCTGTTGGCGCGGGTCGCGATCGAGATGGCGAAGCGCAAGGAAGAGCTGGCGCGCGCGCTCACGCTCGAAGAGGGCAAGACCATCGGCGAGTCGCTCGGTGAAGTGCAAAAGGCGATCAACAACCTGGAGTTCCAGTCGGGCGAAGGGCGGCGCTTGAACGGCGAGACCGTGCCGTCGGAGCTGCCGTCGACGTTCTGCTGGACCCAGCGCGACCCGCTCGGCGTGGTGGCGCTGGTGACGCCGTGGAACTTCCCGGTCGCCATTCCGATCTGGAAGCTGGCGCCGGCGCTGGTGTGCGGCAACACGGTCGTGCTGAAGCCGGCGTCGATCACGCCGTGGACCGCGAAGATCATCGCCGAGATCTTCGAGACCGCCGGGCTGCCCAAGGGGGTGCTCAACGTCGTGTTCGGACCCGGCTCGTCGGTGGGGCAGACGCTGGTCGAGCATCCCGACGTCAAGGCGATCTCGTTCACCGGATCGAACGAGGTCGGTACCAAGCTCTACGTCGACGCTGCCGCGACGCTCAAGAAGGTGCAGTGCGAGATGGGCGGCAAGAATCCGGTCATCGTGCTGGAGGACGCCGATCTCGAGCTGGCCGCTACCGGCGCGGCGCAGGGCGCGTTCGGCTCGACGGGGCAGCGCTGCACCGCGACCTCGCGCGCGATCGTCATGTCGTCGGTGGCCAAGGAGTTCACGCGGCTCGTCGTCGAGAAGGCGCGCGCGCTCAAGGTCGGCGACGGCACGACCGCCGGCGTCAACGTCGGCCCCTGCGTCGACGAGTCGCAGTTCGACACGGTCATGAGTTACCTCGAGATCGGCAAGCGCGAGGCCAAGCTGGCCGTCGGCGGCGAGCGCGTCGGCGACAAGGGCTTCTTCGTCGCGCCGACCGTGTTCGTCGGCGTCAAGCCGGAGATGCGCATTGCGCAGGAAGAGATCTTCGGACCCGTCCTGTCGATCATCGAGGTCGAGAGCTTCGAAGAGGCGATGCACGTGGCCAACGACGTCAAGTTCGGTCTGACCTCGTCGATCTACACGCGCGACGTCGGCCGCGTCTTTCAGTATGCGGAGCACATCGAGACCGGCATCACGCACGTCAACTCACCGACGGTGGGCGGCGAGGCGCAGCTGCCGTTCGGCGGCATGAAGGCGACCGGCGTCGGCGCGCGCGAGATGGGGCGCACCGCCATCGAGTTCTACTGCGAGTGGAAGACGGTGTATGTCGATTACACCGGCGCCAAGCGCACCACCAACATCTACTAGGACTGACGATGCAGCTGGAAATCCTCACGTTGACCGCGCGCGACCTCACCCGGTCGCGGACGTTCTATGCCGACAAGCTCGGATTCTCGGTGGTGGAGGAGGGGGACCGCTCGTTCGTCGTCGACGCGGGCGGCGTGCGGCTCATGGTGGCGGCCGACGGTGCGAAATCGCCGCTCGACGCCTCCGAGCCGCACCTGGTGTTCGCGACGACGGCGCTGCCCGAGCGCTGCCTGGCGTTGCGCGACAAGGGCGTCAGTGTCGAGGGGCCGGTCCGCGGGCGCGCCGAGCTGAGCGATCCCGACGGCCATCCGATCACGTTGAAGGAACGCGGGTAACGCGGGGAACAAGGAGCGAACATGAGCACGAATCGGACGGTGAAGTGCGGTCTCATCCAGGCGTCGAACCCTGTGAACGACGAGAGCCGCTCGGTGGCGGAGATCCAGGCGGCGATGTTCGAGAAGCACCTGCCCATGATCGAGGAGGCCGGTAAGCGCGGCGTCTCGATCCTGTGCCTGCAGGAGATCTTCAACGGACCCTACTTCTGCCCGTCGCAGGACAAGCGCTGGTACGACGCGGCCGAGCTGGTGCCCGGCCCCACCGTCGAGAAGCTCATGCCGATCGCCAAGAAGTACAAGATGGCGATGGTCGTTCCGGTCTACGAGCGCGAGATGGCCGGCGTCTACTACAACACCGCCGCGGTGCTCGATCACGACGGCAGCTACCTCGGCAAGTATCGCAAGAACCACATCCCGCAGGTCAACCCGGGCTTCTACGAGAAGTACTACTTCAAGCCGGGCAACCTCGGCTATCCGGTGTTCAAGCTCTCGTCGGGCGTGACCATCGGCGTCTACATCTGCTACGACCGCCACTTCCCCGAGGGCGCACGACTGCTCGGGCTGCACGGCGCCGAGATCGTGTTCAACCCGTCGGCGACGGTGGCCGGCCTGTCGCAGTACCTGTGGAAGCTCGAGCAGCCGGCGCACGCGGTCGCCAACGGCTACTTCATGGGCTGCATCAATCGCGTCGGCACCGAGGCGCCGTGGAACATCGGCAAGTTCTACGGGTCGTCGTACTTCGTCGACCCGAAGGGCAGCTTCGTGGCGCAGGCGTCCGAGGACAAGGACGAGCTGGTGGTCGCCGATCTCGACCTCTCGATCATCGAGGAGGTCCGCCGCACCTGGCAGTTCTTCCGCGATCGCCGTCCCGACTCGTATGGCGATATGGTCAAGGACGTCTGATGCGCACGCTCATCGCCAACGGGACCTGCGTGACGGCGTCGGACACCTTTGCCGCCGACCTCTGGATCGAGAACGGCAAGATCGCCGCGCTGACGCAGGCGGGGACCAAGCTCGGTCAGCCTGATCGGACCATCGACGCCAAGGGGCAGTACGTGATCCCCGGCGGCATCGACGCGCATACGCACCTCGACATGCCGTTCGGCGGGACCAACTCGATCGACGACTTCGAGTCGGGCACGCTGGCGGCCGCGCACGGCGGCACGACCACGATCATCGACTTTGCCATTCAGAAGAAGGGCGGCTCGCTACGTGAGGCGCTCGACACCTGGCACGCCAAGGCCGAGGGGCGCGCGCACGTCGACTACGCGTTCCACATGATCGCCACCGACGTGCCGCCGCCGGTGCTCGACGAGATGGGCGCGCTCGTACGCGAGGGCGTCACCAGCTTCAAGATGTTCATGGCGTATCCCGGGGTGCTGCTGCTCGACGATCAGTCGATCTTCCGCGCCATGCTGCGCGCCGGCGAATTGGGCGCGCTCATCTGCATGCACGCCGAGGTCGGTCTGCCGATCGACGTCCTCGTCGAGCGGGCGCTCGCGGCCGGACACACGGCGCCGATCTACCACGCGCTCACGCGACCCGAGGTCGCCGAGCAGACGGGCACCGAACGCGCCATCGCGCTGGCCGAAATGGCCAAGGTGCCGGTCTACATCGTGCACCTCTCGGCGCAACGCGCCCTCGAGCGCGTCATGGAAGCGCGCGACCGCGGACTGCCGGCGTACGCCGAGACCTGCCCGCAGTATCTCTTCCTCTCCGAGGACGATCTGCGCGGCACGCCGGGCGACGAGTTCGAAGGCGCCAAGTACGTCTGCACGCCGCCGCTCCGCCCCAAGCACCACCACGAGCATCTGTGGCGCGGGCTGCGCAATCACGATCTCCAGGTGGTCTCGACCGACCACTGCCCGTTCTGCATGAAGGGGCAGAAGGAGCTCGGCCGCAGCGACTTCTCCAAGATCCCCAACGGGATGCCCGGCATCGAGACGCGCCTCCATCTATTGTATGAGGGCGTGCGCG
>JAQBQH010000404.1 GCA_028287105.1 Myxococcales bacterium | reverse complement strand
CCTACGCGAGGACGATGACCGTGGTGCCGTCGCCGCCTTCTTCGGGTGTGGCCGGACGGACCTGACTGACGCCGGGGAAGCTCGAGAGCTGTTTGCGCAACGAGTCGCGCAAGACGCCGGTGCCGTGGCCGTGGATGATGAAGACCGCGTCCTGCCCGGTGCGCAGGGCGTCGTCGAGGAACTTCTCGGCCATGCCGACGGCGGCGTCGACGCGCTCGCCGCGCACGTTGAGCGTGTTGTGGCCGGCGCGCACGATCGCCCTCGGCGGCGCCGGCACCTCGAAGGCGTTGTGGCCGCGCTTGGACCGCGCCGACTTCGGCGCGCTCGGACCCTCGACGATGCTGAGCTCGTCGAGCGCGACGTTGATCTTGAGCGGACCGGCCTGCACCGCTACCTGCTTGCCCTTGGGCGGACCGAGCACGCTGGCGCGGCCGCCGAGTTTGCGTACCCAGACCTCGACGCCCGCTTTGAGATCGGCCAGCGTCACCGGCCGGCCGGGCGGCGCCTCCGGCTCGGGCGCGCCTTCGTGCACGGTGCGCGCGGCGGCGTCGATCTGCCGCTTGGCCTCCTGCACGTTGGCGGCGGTCACCTGCCCGCCCGAGCGGCGTAGCACCGTCGCGGTGCGGTCGAGCTCCGCGCGCGCGCGCCGGAGCGTCTCGACCGCCTCGTCGTGGGCGCCGCGGCGCGCGTCCGCCAGGCGCTCTTTGGCCTGCGCCGCCCGCGCTTCCGCCTCGGCGTGCTTGCGCTGCGCCTCGGCCCGCTCGACCTCCGTCGCTGCGCGCTCGGTCGCGATGCGCTTGCGCTCGACCTCGAGATCGAGCAGCAGCTGCTCCAGCGACGCCTGCCCCTGCCCGGCCAGCTCGGTCGCGCGCGCGCAGATGGCGGCGTCGACGCCGAGCCGCCGCGCCACGCGAATCGCACCCGAAGCGCCCGGCACGCCGAGGTGCAGCTCGTAGGTCGGCATCAGCCGCTCGAGATCGAAGCCCACCGACGCGTTCATGAAGCGATCGTCGCTCGTCGGCAGCGCCTTCAAGCGATCGTAATGCGTGGTCACGATGGTGGTCGCGCCGCGGTCGGCGAGCGCCTCGAGCACCGCCTGCGCCAGCGCCGCGCCCTCGGACGGGTCGGTGCCGGCGGCCACCTCGTCGAGGAGCACGAGCGTGCCGCGTGTCGATGAGGCCAGAAACGCCTCGAGCGCCAGGACGTGCGCCGAGAAGGTCGACAGATCGCGCTCGATGCTCTGGTCGTCGCCGATGTCCGACAGCACCGTCGAGAACCACGGCACGCGCGAGCCCTCTTGCGCGGGGATGTGCAGCCCGGCGCGCGACATGAGCACGATGAGGCCCGACAGCTTGAGCGCGACCGTCTTGCCGCCCGCGTTGGGCCCCGAGATCACCAGCGAGCCGCCCACGTCGACGATGACGTCGTTGGGCACGATGTTGCGCGGCTCGTCCTTGGCCGCCTCGGCCAGGATCATGAGCGGGTGGCGCGCGCGCCGCAGATCGAGCGCCGGCGTCCCCTCGAGCGGGAGCAGCTCCGGCGGGGTCGCGCGCGTGTCGATCGACAGCCGCGCCTTGGCGTCGATGAGATCGAGCTCCGCCAGGACATCGAGGTTCGTATGGATGCTCGGCAGCGCCTCCTCGACGAGCCGCGACAGCTCGGCCAGGATGCGCCGCTCCTCCTCGGCGACCTCGAGCTCCGAGAGCTTCAAGCGATTGTTGAGGTCGACCAGATCCTCCGGCTCGACGAAGACGGTCTGCCCCGACGCCGACGTGCCGTGCACGATGCCGCGTACCTGCGACCGCGCGTCGACGCGAATCGGCACCACGTAGCGATCTTCGCGCTGCGTGAAGAAGCGATCCTGCAGATGCGGCGCGATGTGCGTGCCGTCGAGCAGCCGCTCGAGCTTGCGCTCCAGCTCTTCGCGAATCCGCTGCGCGTTGCGGCGCAGCCCGCCGAGCGCCGGCGACGCGCGATCGCGCAGCCGCACCGTGCCCTGGCCGTCCTCGAACGCGTCGAGGATCTGCCCCGAGACGTCATCGAGATCGGTGATCAGCGCCGCCCGCCCGAGGAGCCGCGGCGCCTGCGTGCGATGGGCGACCAGGTGTTGCCGCACGCGCGCGCCGGCGGCCAGTGTCAGCGCCACGTCACGCAGCGACTGCGGATCGAGCGCGCCGCTCTTGGCCGATCGCTGCAGCGCCTCGTCGATGCTGCGCACCCCCCAGTCGGGGCCGAAGAACGGGAGCGGCTCGACGAGGTCGCGCAGCGCCCGCGCCTCGGACACCTCTTCGTGTCGCGCCCGCGCCGCGTCGAGCGAGTCGTAGAGCGGCAGGGCGCGCGCCAGCTCCGCGCCGCGAGCCGATTGCGTGCGTCGCACCAGCTCCGCCAGGAGCCGATTCCACGCCAGATCGTGGACCGTCTTGTCGAAGAGGCCGTGCGCCATTACGCGTTAGCGTGTAGCGCAGATCGGCAAACAAAGCGCGGCAAATCAAACGAGCGCAGGGCTGGGGTCCCCATCGTCGCCACTACCTGCCCTTTTTCTTCTTGCCGCCCGCCTTCGGCTTCGGCGCGGAGGCCTTCTGCAGGCCGAGCTTGGCGCGCTTGTCGAGCGGCTTGACGTCGAGCACCCGCTGATACTCCTCGGCCGCCAGCTCGTGCTTACCCATCGCCATGTGCACGTCGGCGAGCGTGAGCTGCGTGCCGGTGTCCTCGGGCGCCATCTCGAGCGCCGCCGTCGCGTCGGCGAGCGCCGCCTGGAACTTGCGATTGCCGAGCGACCGCTGCGACCGCAACGTCAGCGTGCGCGCCAGCCGCCCCTTGGCCCAATCGTCGTCGGGCTTGAGCACCACGAGCGCCTGGAAGTCTTCCTCGGCCTCGTCGAGCTTGCTCTTCTTGAGCGCGAGTGTTCCCTTGCGGCCGAGCATCCCGGTCGTGCGCGTCTTGAGCGCCTCCGCCGACGCGTTGCCCGGATCGGCCTTGTCGATGCGGTCGAGCAGCTCCTTCAGGTTGTCGCCCGGCGGCGCGATGATGCGCCCACCCTCGGCGGTGCGCTTGGCCCACTCGAGCATGCGGTCGATCTCCGCCGGCGACATCTTCTCGTCGTCCTTCGGCGGCGGCGCCTTGACCGTCTTCATCGGAGCAGGCGGGGTGTCCGGCTTCTTCCGTGGCGGTTCCGCGACGGTCGGCTGTGGGCTGTCAGCTATCGGCAGTTTCTTGTTTTGCAGCTGATAGGCGGCGAAGGCCGCGATGGCGAGGAAGGCGAGGCCGCCGAGCAGCCCGAGCCGCTTCTGCCAGCGGCTCTGCCGCCTGACCGCGCGCAGCTCGGCATTGCGCTTCTCGTCCATCGGCAGCGTCTCGGCCACCGCGTCGCGCGACGCCACACGCGACGAGTTGACGCGAATCTTGTCTTCGTCGGCCGACAGCGGCATGGCGCCGGTCATGCCCGAGCGCTGCGCCACCGGAATCGACGGCATCGACGCGCGCCGCCCCTGGATCTGCCCGGTGTCGAAGAGCCGCGGCTTCGACGACTCCTCGCCCCACGTCCCCGTCGACATCATGTCGTCCGACGGCTTGAGCCCGAGCACCGCCGCCACCGCCGACCCGCGCCCCTTGGCCGACTTGGTCAGCTCGTACTCGAGCGCGCCCATCGTCTGCGGCCGCCGATCGGGATCGCGCTCGAGGCAGCGCATGACCACATCCTCGAGCTGCTCCGGCACCTCGGGGTTGATGTCGCGCGGCGGCGTCGGCGATTCGGTCGCCTTCTTGGCCAGGATCTCCATCACGTTGTTGCCGTGATGCGGCGGATCCCCCGTCAGCATCTCGTACAAGATCGCGCCCACCGAGTAGATGTCGACGCGACCGTCGATCGCCTTGCCCGCCGCCTGCTCGGGCGCCATGTACTCGGGCGTCCCCATCGCGATGCCCGGCGTGGTCAGCCGTCGCGGCGAGTTCTGGTTGCCCATGTCCTGCTTGGCGATGCCGAAGTCGAGCACCTTGACGAAGTCGGGCACGCCCTCGCGCGAGACGAGGAAGATGTTCTCGGGCTTGAGATCGCGATGGATGATGCCCGCCGCATGCGCCGCCGAGAGCGCGCGGCAGACCTGCGTGCCGATGGCGACGACGCGATCGGGCGCGACGCGACGCTCGTGGCGCAGCACCTCGCCGAGGTCGAGCCCGTCGAGCCGCTCCATGACGAAGTAGACGTCGCCGTCCGGAGTGGTGCCCGAGTCGGTGACGTCGACGATGTTGGGATGGCCGACCTTCGAGGCGGCGCGCGCTTCACGACGGAAGCGCGCCACCAGATCGGCCTGCCGCGAGAACTGCGGGTGCAGGACCTTGAGCGCGACCTTCTTGCCGATCTCGATGTGCTCGGCCTCGTAGACCGCGCCCATGCCGCCGGTGCCGAGCACCCGCTCGATGCGATAGCGCGAGTCGACGACCACGCCGACGAGCGCCTCGGGCGCCTGCGTCTGCGCCGGGTCCTCGCGATACTGCGGCGCCGGCGCGCGCATCGGCGCGGCTCCGCGCGTCGGGCCCGCCGGCGTGAACGAGACGCCTCGCGGCGGCACCGTCACGGTGCGCTCGTCGTCGTCGTCGTGAATGCCGCGCCCCAGCATCGAGCGGATCGGCGGCGGCGAGGGCGGCCGCGCTCCCGTCGGTGGCGGCGGCGTCGGCCGCATGCCCGGCAGCGGACGCGCCCCACCATTGGTCGAGCGCATGCCCGGCAGCGGCGGCGCCGGCGTCTTGGCGCGCCCGGGCCCCGCGGCGATCTCGGCCGGCCGGCGCACGCGCGTCGTCGCCGGATCGTCGTCGAGCTCATCGGAGTAGTCGAGCGCGTCCTCGTCGACGGTCTCGCGCATCATCGCGGGGATCGCCGGCCGCGTCATCGGCTGTTCCTGCTGCATGCGCTGATCCTGCTGCTGCATGCGCTGCTCTTGCAGGCGCTCCTGCTGCATGCGCTCCTGCGCGCGATCGGGCGCCCGCGGCAGCGCGCGCTCCTGGTTGGATCGCGACGCGCGCAGCTTGGGCAGCTCCTCGCGCAGGAGCCGCTCACGCTCGGCCGCCTCCCGCTTGATCTCGTCGCCGAACAGGTCCTTCAAGAACTGCGAGACGCGCGAGGAATCGGTGCCGGGCGCGATGCGCGCCAGCTCGTCGGCGACCGCCTTGCGCAGGTCGTCGGCGGTCTGGTAGCGCTGCTCGCGATCCGACGCCAGCGCCTTGAGCGAGACGGCATCGATCGACGGCGGCAGCCCGCGCGTCAGATGCGACGGCGCCTCGATGCGTGGATGGCGCGCCTGGTCGAGGTTCTTGACCGCGTCGTCGCCGGTGTCGTGCAGCGGCCGCCCGGTCAGGAGCTCCCACAGGATGACGCCGGTGGCGAAGATGTCGGTGCGCGCATCGGCCTGCTCGCCGCGCGCCTGCTCGGGCGCGAGATAGGCGATGCGGCCGTAGACGATGCCGGGCGCGGTCTTCTCGTTCTTGAGGATCGAGCGCGCGAGGCCGAAGTCGGTAACCTTGACCTCGCCGTTGAAGCTGATGAGGATGTTCGGCGGCGCGATGTCGCGGTGCACGAGGCCGAGGCCGCCGTAGGTGTGCGCGTACTCGAGGCCGCGCGCGATCTCGCGCACCACGTAGAGCGCGACGTCGAGCGGGATGCGCGAGCGTCGCTCGGCGGTGCGGTTCCACACCGCGCGCAGGTCGCGCCCCTCGATGAGCTCCATCGCGATGTAGAGCTCGTCGTCGACCTTGCCGGCGTCGAAGACCTGCACGAGGTTGGTGTGGTTGAGACGGACCGCGACCTTGGCTTCGTCGAGGAGGCGGGCGGTCAGACCGGGCGCGTCACGATCCTCGGGGACCTTCTTGACCAGACAGAGCTTCTCGGCGCCGCCCAGCTCGCCATGGGCGGCCAGATAGATCTCGCCCATGCCGCCGCGCGCAAATGGGCGCAACAGCGCGTACTTGCCGAACATACGAGGGAAGCGCTGGGTGCTCATGGCAAGGGCGTCCCGCCATTGTACCACGTAATGGAGGGAGGGCCGGCCGAATCAGTCGGGGGTGGAGACCATGTCGGGCACCGTCGCGACCGACATATCGAGCGGCACGGCGGCGTCGCTGAAGAGGCAGGCCGTGGTGGTGCCCGTCAGGTGGCAGTAGCCGTCGGTGCGGCACTCGTAGCTTTCGGGGCACTTCGGCGAGGTGTCGGCGCAGGCGTACGAGCAGGTCGGCTTGTCGGGCGAGAAGCAGCCGGGGAGCGCGAGCGCAGCGACGAAGAGGATCAGTCTACCAACGCGTAGCGAGGCCATCAAAACGTCCCTCCGAGCGCGAATCCGCCTGCGTTCTTGCCGACGACCGGGGCGAAGTTGAAAGCGTTCTTCCGGGCCGGCTTCGGGCGCTTGGCGTCGACGACGAACAGCGTGATGGTGATGACCGCCGAGACTGCGGCGACGGAGTAGAAGCCGATGGCGAGGCCGTTATAGAGGTTGCCGTCGTCCTTGAGCGACTGGAGGTCGCTGGACGCGCTCTGGTCGAACTTGTGCGGCTGCCCGTTCATGTCGACGAACGAGAGGCGGCGGTTGATCTCGTCGGCGCGCGACTGCGCGGCCAGCCCGAAGATGGCGCCGGCGGTGAGGACGGCCAGCGTCGAGGCGACCCCGATCCAGGCGCCCACGCGCATCTTGGACGTCGGACCCTCGTCGAGGAGCCCGGGCTGCTCGGCGGGCGGCACCGCGACGACGGGAGCCGGCTCGGGAGCCCTCTCGGGCACCGGTGCAGCCTCGACGGGCGGCGTGTTGGTCGGCGGCAGCGCGCTCGTGGGCGGCGGGCTGGTCGACGGTGGAGTCGTGGCGGTCGACGGCGGCGGCGTCGACGGCGGAGCCGGGCCGGGCTCCTTCATCGACGGGGGGCTCGTCGCCGGAGTGGTGGCGGTCGACGGCGGCGGCGTCGCTGCCGGTGTCGCCGGCGGCAGTGTCGGCGCGGTCGTCCCCGTCGTCGCCGGCAGGCTGTCGCCGGGCATCGACTGACTGGTCAGCCGGTAGCCGCGCCCCTCGATGTTCTTGACGCGACGCTGCACCTCCGCCTTGTCGGCGGCCTGCGGCTGGTCGCGGAGGTAGGCCTTGTAGTTCGACGCGGCCTTTCGGCCGTCGCCAGCCTTCTCGTACGATTCAGCGACGTTGTACAGCAGGACAGGGTCCTTGGTGATGCCGTAGGCGGCCTCGAACTCTGCGGCGGCGGTCCGATAGTGCTTGGCGCCGAATGCTTCTTGCGCAGAGGAGAAGTGTTTGCCGGCAGCTTCGAAATCCTGAGCCCAAGCTGCCGAGGTCAGCCCCACGGTCACCGCGAGTGCGGCAATGAGTCTAGTCATTGGACGAACATCATATCACTTTTGGGGTTGAGAGTTAAGAGTTGCGCGGTAAGAGTTGAACCGAAAAAAATGGCCAAGCCTTCGAAGCTCGAAAAAGTGCGGAACCTCGGCGTCGTCGCCCACATCGACGCCGGCAAGACCACCGTGACGGAGCGCTTCCTTTTCTATAGCGGGCGCATCCATAAAATCGGCGAGGTCCACGAAGGCGCGACGCAGATGGACTGGATGCCCGAGGAGCGCGAGCGCGGCATCACCATCACCGCCGCGGCCACGACGTTCACCTGGAAGGGCTGCGAGCTCCACCTCATCGACACCCCCGGCCACGTCGACTTCACCATCGAGGTCGAGCGCTCCTTGCGCGTCCTCGACGGTGCGGTGGTGGTGTTCAGCGCCGTCGACGGCGTGGAGCCGCAGTCGGAGACGGTGTGGCACCAGGCCGACAAGTTCCACGTGCCGCGCATCTCGTTCATCAACAAGATGGATCGCATCGGCGCCGACTGGCAGAACGTCATCGAGCAGATGAAGACGCGGCTCGGCGCGAAGCCGGCGCCCATGCAGATCCCGGTCGGCTTCGAGGAGAAGTTCCGCGGCGTGGTCGACCTCCTGGCCATGAAGCAGACCATCTGGGACGGCGACGAAGAGGAGACGCCCGAGTCGACCGAGATCGACGCCGACCTCGTCGCCGAGGCGACGGCGGCGCGGGAGAAGCTCGTCGAGGCGGTGGCTGACGTCGACGACCTCATCGCCGAGAAGTATCTCAGCGGCGAAGCGATCGACGCCGAGACGCTGGCGGCGGCGGTGCGGCGCGCCTGCGTGGCGCAGAAGATCGTGCCCGTGTTCATGGGCACGGCGCTGCGCAACAAGGGGATCCAGCCGCTGCTCGACGCGGTGGTCGACTACCTGCCGTCGCCGCTCGACGTGCCGCCGGTCAAGGGCGTGCGGCCCGGCACGGAGGAGGTGGTCGAGCGCGGTCCCGACGAGAAGGCGCCGCTCGCGGCCCTGGCCTTCAAGGTGGCGATGTTCGAAGGGCGCAAGACCGTGTTCGTGCGCGTCTACTCGGGCACGCTCTCCGTCGGTGACGAAGTGTGGAACGCGCGCTTGAAGAAGACCGAGAAGGTGGCGCGGCTGTTCCTCGTGCACGCCGATCGGCGCGAGAAGATCGATCGCGTGTCGGCGGGCTGGATCGTCGCGGCCATGGGGCTCAAGGACTGCGCCACGGGCGATTCACTGTCGTCGACGAAGGACCAGCTCATCCTCGAGCGCATCGACACCTACGAGCCGGTCATCTCGGCGGCCGTCGAGGTGGTCAACACCGTCGACAAGGACAAGCTGGAGCAGGCGCTGGCCAAGCTCGTCGACGAGGATCCGACCTTCCGCGTGCGGGTCGACGAGGAGACCGCCGAGACGATCATCAGCGGCATGGGCGAATTGCACCTCGACATCATGCACGACCGCATCGAGCGCGAGTACGGCGTGCCGACGCGCATGGGCCGCCCGCAGGTCGTGCACCGCGAGACGGTGCTCGGCGAGGGGCTGGGCGAGGGGCGGATCGAGCGCACCAATCCCGAGGACGAGACCGATCTCATCTTCGGCGCAGCGACGGTGCGTGTGCGCGCGCTGCCGCGTGGTTCGGGGGTCCAGGTCAAGAACGCGGTGCCGCCGCCGCCGGCCGATCTGCCGAAGCCGCTCCTGGTCAAGATGCCGATCGCGATCGCGGCGGCGATGGCCGGGGTCAAAGAGGGCGTGGTCACCGGGCCCGAGGGTTACCCCGTCGAGGATCTCGAGGCGACGGTGATGTCGGTCGAGCCGCGCGAGAACGTGAAGTCGGACGTGGGCTGGCGGATCGCCGCGCAGACGGCGCTCCGGCGCGCGATCCAGGCGGCGGGGCCGGCGATGCTGGAGCCGATCATGGACGTCGAGGTCGTGGTGCCCGAGGAGTTCCTCGGCGCGGTCGTCGGCGATCTGTCGGCGCGCAGGGCGCAGATCGAGGACGTCGGCTTCCGCGGGCAGCTGCGCACGGTCAACGCCAAGCTGCCGCTCAAGGCGCTCTTCGGCTACTCGACTGCGGTGCGCTCGTCGTCGCAGGGGCGCGCGACTTTCACGATGCGCTTCGCCAAATTCGACGCCTGGAGTTGATACACTAGACGGCGTGAGACTGACGACCATCGCCGGCGGCGTCGTGGAGCTCGCCACCGGTGTGGTCGTCGGCGGATACGGCGTGTGGGCGCATCGCGCCGGCGCGGGCGACGACGCCGCGCAGAGCTTCGTGCATGGCGCGGCGGCGTTTCTTGTTTTCCTGTTCGGGACGGCGTGGGGTTGGCTGTCGATCTATCTGTTCGTCGAGGGGCTCTTGCGCGTCGGGTCGGGGGTGAGCGGGGAGCCGCTCGGGA
The DNA here is from genome assembly GCA_028287105.1 of Myxococcales bacterium. Taxonomy (GTDB): domain Bacteria; phylum Myxococcota_A; class Polyangia; order Palsa-1104; family Palsa-1104; genus JAQBQH01. Next base: position 26,694 of record JAQBQH010000404.1, on the reverse strand, counting down.
TCTTGCCGGTCGCGATCGGCAGAGCGATCGTGCGGCGGGCGCGCGAGCGGAGGGTGCCGGAGGACCTGGTCATGACGGGGGGCGACGGGCTCGTCATCGAGAGCGCGCGCGACTATGACTGGGGGGCGCTGACGACGGTGGAGGTGGATGGCACGATGTACGCGGTGACGCGGGAGGCGGGGACGGGGGCGGAGCGGCCGTATCGGTATCGGTTGCGGAGCGTCGATGCGGCGCATGTGGTGCGGAGCGTGCTGCGGTATCGGTGACCAGGTGGGTGGGTGCTGCGAACGGACGTGGTTGACGCGGCAGGCGGTCTAGCGCTGCTCGCCGCGGACGAGGCCGTAGACGAGGGTGTCGCGGTAGCTGGTGCCGTCGAAGTAGGACTGGCGTAGCAGGCCCTCGCGGGTGAAGCCGATGCGTTCGAGGGTGCGCGCGGAGCCGAGGTTCTCGGAGTCGAGCTGCGCTTCGATGCTGTGCAGCTTGAGCGTATCGAATCCCCACTGGACGGTGGCGCGTAGCGCTTCGGTCGCGAGGCCCAACTGCCACATGTCGCGGCGGAGGATGAAGCCGATCTCGGAGCGCGAGTGCGCCTTCTGCCAGCGCCAGTGGCCGATCTTGCCGATGACGCGCTTTTGCAGATCGAGGATCGCGAACTCGATGCCGTCGCCGGAGAGAAACGAAGCGCGGGCGCGCTCGATCATCTCCGCCGTGATTGTTGGCGAGGCGTGCGGGCCGGTCGACCAGTACTTCATCACTTCGGGATCGCGGAAGGTCTCGAACAGCTCCTCGGCGTCCGTCGTACGCACGACCCGGAGCGTGAGGCGCTCGGTCGTGATCGTCGGCAGATCGTCGAGGAGGACGGCGGGGTCGATCACGACTTGGCGGTAGCGACCTTGCCGTTGCCCTTTTGCACTTCGGCCTGCACTTCCTTGAGCGCGCGCTCGAGGGTGCGGATGGTGTCCTTGAGGTCGCGCACTTCTTCGCGCGTGGCGAGCTTGAGCGTCTTGGCGAGCGACTTGACGCGCTCGTCGATAGAGCCCTGCACCTTGCCGCGGAGCTCGAAGCCCTTCATCACGACGTTCATGATCTTGGGGTTCGACATCAACTTCATGACGCGCGGGTCGCTCATCAGCTTCATCCCACGTTCGATCACCATCTTCTTCAAGCTCATCGGCGGCGCCTCCGGGGAGGGTTCATAGAACGGGTGGCGCGCCGTGTCAAACGCGGGAGGAGCAGGGCGCGGCTTAGAACCTAGGAGATGAGCTCTCAGGGGGCGACGACGACGCCGGTGCCGTCGGTCAGGACGCATTCGATGCTGTCGAGCGTCATCGACGGCGTCCCGGCCGCGTCGGCCGTTTCGATGAAACGTTCCACCTCGCGCAAGAGCGGCATATGAGTCGCGCAGTAGGTGCCGAAGGAGTAGTGGGTGCTGGCGCGGACTGTGCCGTCCGCGTCGCGGCTCTCGACGGTGCCGGCCACCTTCATCGCCTCGGTCAGCGACGGATAGCCGCGCGAGAGAACCCCGTTGGTCGGAGGTAGCATGATGTTGCCGTCGATGAGGACGCTGGCAGCGGAGGGGGCGTTGACTCCGATGTCGAACTCGAGGACGAGCGGGCTGTTGCTCGAGCAGCCTCCCGCAATCACCATTAATAGGAGGATGGCGCGCATGTGCGGCGCATGTTACATCGGCTGGGGATGGCTGTCGCTGACCACAAGCAGCATGCGCCCAAACGGGTCCGCGTCTTCGTCGTGACGGTGAGCGACTCGCGCACCGAAGAGAGCGACACGTCCGGCCGCGCCGCGCGTGAGCTCATCGAAGCGGCGGGCCACGTGGTCGCCGGCTATCGGCTGCTCAAGGACGAGCCGGCCGAGGTGGCCGCGCTCATCCGCCGCATCGCCGACGAGCGCACCGCCGACGTCGTCGTCACCTCCGGCGGCACCGGCATCACGGCGCGCGACTCGACGTACGAAGCGGTGACGTCGCTCCTCGACAAGCGCCTCGACGGCTTCGGCGAATTGTTTCGCATGCTCTCGTTCCAGGAGATCGGCGCCGCCGCGATGATGTCGCGCGCCGTCGCTGGCGTGCACCGCGGCGTGGCGGTATTCGCGACGCCGGGCTCGACCGCGGCGGTGAAGCTGGCGCTGTCGAAGCTGATCATCCCGGAGCTCGGCCACCTCGTCTTCGAGACCCACCGATGAGACTGCCGGTCCTCACCGACGCGTTCGCGCGCACCGTCTCGTACCTGCGCGTGTCGCTCACCGATCGCTGCAACTACCGCTGCCTCTACTGCATGCCCGAAGAGGGCGTCGATCTGGTGCCGAAGTCCGACGTGCTCACCTTCGAAGAGGTCGAGCGCATCGTGCGCGTGATGACCGGCTTCGGCGTGCGGCGCGTACGGCTCACCGGCGGCGAGCCCACCGTGCGTAAGGACGTCGTCGAGCTGGTCGCGCGCCTCGGCCGCCTCGGCCTCGAGGATCTCGCCATGACCACCAACGGCGAGCGACTCGTCGAGCTGGCCGCGCCGCTCAAGCGCGCCGGCCTCACGCGCCTCAACGTCTCCATCGACACGCTCGACGCCGAGAAGTTTCGCGCCATCACCCGTCGCGGCAACCTCGACAAGGTGCTCGCCGGCATCGACAGTGCGCGCGCCGCCGGCTTTCGGAATACGAAGATCAACGCCGTCGTCATGGGCAGCGTCAACGACAGCGACGTGCCGGCGCTGTGCGCGTGGGCGTGGGCGCGCGAGATCACGCCGCGCTTCATCGAATCGATGCCGATGTCCGACGGCGCGCTCTTCGTGCCCGGCTCGTTCGTCTCCGCCGCGCAGATTCGCGCGCGCGTCGAAGCGGCCTTCGGTGCGCTCGAGAACGACGACGCGAGCGGCCTCGCCGGCGTCGGGCCCGCGCGCTATCAGCGTGTCGTCGCGGGCGCGCACGCCGGCGCGCGCGTCGGCGTCATCAGCGCCGTCACCGAGCCGTTCTGCGCCACCTGCAATCGCGTTCGCCTGACCGCCACCGGCCAGCTGCACACCTGTCTCGCCCTCGATGACGACACCGACCTACGCGTGCCGCTGCGCGCCGGCGCCAGCGACGAAGAGCTGGCACGAAAGGTGCTCAACGCCGTAACCGCGAAGAAGGAGGGACACTCCTTCACCGCATGCGGCACGGGTGGGCCGCGGAAACACATGGTAGCGATCGGGGGCTAATCCCCCCAGACTTGAGGTAAAATACCCCCAACCCGGGGTCCTACCCGTGCGAGGCATCATGCAGCGCCAGAAGCGCAAGGTCCTATCCGGTTTGATCACGCTCACCCTGCTGGTCGGCGGCGTCGTCTACCTCTTCGCATCGTCCGCAGGCGAGGCGTTCGAATACTACAAGCACGTCGACGAAGTGATGGCGAACCCGAGCGCGTGGGAGCACAAGCATCTGCAGGTGCACGGCTTCGTCGTGCCCGGCTCGATCAAGAAGCGCATGGATAAAGAGCATCAGCAGATCGAGTACAAGTTCATGGCGGTCAACTGCGGCAAGGAGATCGAAGTCCGCTACTCCGGCACGGTCCCCGATACGTTCAAGGATCGCGCGGAGGTGGTCGTCAAAGGCGGGCTCGCCAACGGCCGCTTCGACGCCAACGAGATCAGCGCCAAGTGTCCGTCCAAGTATCAGGCGCGCCCCGACGGACCGGCGGCGACGCTGTGCACCAAGGGCGACGTCAACGTAGAGACCGCGCAGGCGGTTGCGAAATAGCCATGGCCCAGAATGCGATTGCCACGCTCGGCGACGCCGGACTGCTCATGGCGCTCGTTGCCTCCGCCTACGTAATCGGCGCTGCCGTCGCTGGCGCGCGTCGTAAGAACCAGCGCCTGGTGCGCTCCGCGATCTACGCGTCGTATGCGGCGACCGGCCTCATCGCCTTCGCGTCGGCGGTGATGTGGTTCGCGATCCTCTCGAACGACTACACGATCAAGTACGTGCAGCGGCACTCGGACGCATCGATGCCGTGGTTCTACAAGTTCACCGCGTTCTGGGGCGGTCTCGACGGCTCGATCTTGTGGTGGGTGCTCCTGCTCGCCGTGTTCGCGTCGCTGTCGATCTTCATCAATCGCGAGCGCCATCGCGAGCTCGTCCCGTACGTCGCCGCGATCCTTTACGTGGTCATCGGCTTCTTCCTGTTCCTCATCATCTTCCAGAAGCGCCCGTTCGACACCTACCTCACCGAGGCGCCGCGCGTCGGCAAGGGCATGAATCCCCTCTTGCAGAACCCGTACATGGCGACGCATCCACCGTCGCTGTACCTGGGGTTCGTGTCGGCGACGGTGCCGTTCGCGTTCGGTCTGGCGGCGCTCATCACCGGCAACCTCGACGACTCGTGGCTGGCATCGACGCGGCGCTGGATGATCGTGAGCTGGTACTTCCTGTCGCAGGGCCTCATCCTCGGCATGCTCTGGGCCTACGAAGAGCTCGGCTGGGGCGGCTACTGGGGCTGGGATCCCGTCGAGAACGCGGGCTTCTTGCCGTGGCTGACCGCGACCGCGTTCCTCCACTCGATCCTCGTGCAAGAGCGGCGAGGCATGATGAAGGTGTGGAACGTCTCCCTGGTCATCGTCACGTTCCTTCTGACCATGCTCGGCACCTTCATGACCCGGTCGGGCATCGTTCAGTCGGTGCACGCGTTCGGTCAAGACACGACGCTGGCCTATATCTTCATCACCTTCATCGGCTTCGTCGCCATCTTCTCCTTCGGATACGTCGTCTATCGACTGCCGCTCCTGCGCTCGCGCAATGAGCTCGACTCGTGGCTCTCGCGCGAGTTCGCCTTCCTCCTCAACAACTGGATCCTCCTCGGCTGCGCCTTCTTCGTGCTCATCGCGACGCTGTTCCCGACCATCTCCGAGTGGGTCATGGGCGAGCGCATCACCGTCGGGCCGCCCTTCTTCAACAAGTGGCTGGCGCCGATCGGGCTGGTGCTGGTGTTCCTCACCGGCGTCGGTCCGCTCATCGCCTGGCGCAAGGCGTCAGCGGAGAACCTGAAGACTCAGTTCGCCATTCCGGCGTCGACGATGGTGCTGACCTTGGTCGTGTTGGGCGCCTTTACGCCGCTGCGCGGCTGGTCGGAGTGGCACCTGCGCTCGACGCTGGTGCGCGTGCCGATTACGGCATCGGTCTTCTGCTTCGCGCTGTGTGCGTTCGTGGTCGCGACCATCACGCAGGAGTTCTATCGCGGCGCGCGCGTCCGGCAGGCGCACACCAAGCTCGACTTCTTCACGTCGCTCGTCGGTCTGGTGGCGCGCGGAAAGCGGCGCTACGGCGGCTACATCGTGCACGTCGCCATCGTCCTCATGTTCGTCGGCTTCGCCGGCGACGGCTACAAGAAGGAGGGCGACTTCACCGTCGAGAAGGGGCAGACCGTCTCGGTCGGTAAATACGCGCTCACCTATCAGGGCGTCGAGCACACGTCGGCGTCTGACAAGGACATGGTCACGGCGACGGTGGCGGTCACCGTCGCGGGCAAGCCGTACACGACGCTCCATCCGGCCAAGTGGTCGTATCGCCATCACGAGGACGAGCCGCCCACGAGCGAGGTCGACATCAAGAAGACGCTCGCGGAGGACCTCTACATCGTCTTGAACGGCGTCGACCAGCAGGCGGGCATCGCCAACTTGAAGGTCGTCGTCAATCCGCTCGTGAACTGGATCTGGCTCGGCTTCCTCCTGCTGGCGTTCGGCACGGCCATCGCGTTCATGCCCGACCGCGCTTATGCGCTGGCGGGCGCGGCGGCCAAGTCGGACAAGACCAAGGCGGCGGCCGCGGCCGCGACGATGGTGCTCTTGATGCTGCTCGGCGGTGGCGTGGCCCGTGCACAAGAGGCGGCGATGGCGCGCGCCTCGGGCGATCTGCACATGCCGCGCAACGAACCCGAGCGCAAGCTCTTCGCGGAGCTCAAGTGCATCTGCGGCTGCCCGCACGGGCTGCAGGAGTGCGGCGACGAGTGCGGCCCCGCTCCGGCGCGACGCATGGAGATCCAGCAGCTGCTCGACGCCGGGCGTACGCACGACGAGGTCATCGCCTTCGAGCTGTCGAAGTACGGCGAAGAGGTGTTGCGGACGCCGCTCGACAAGGGCTTTCGCCGGCTCGTGTGGGTGCTGCCCGTCGGTGCGCTGCTCGGCGCCATCGGGGTCCTGGTCGTGATCGCGCGCAAGTCGTCACCGAAGCGTCGCGGCGCGGGCGCGACGGCGGCAGGGGAGCCGACGGTTGCCGGCAACGAAGACTATCAGTCCCGCCTCGACGATGAGCTCGATGAGCTCGACTGAGACCGGCGCCAAGACGCAGCAGCCACGGCGACCGATTGTGAAGCGCTTCGCATACCTGGCGGTCGTTCTCGTGGCCGCCGCCATCGTCGGTGGCATCGCGGCCTCGTATGGCGGGCGCTCGTCGGTGGCCTTTCTGGTCATGGCGACCTTGACGCTCGGCTGGGTGGTCTGGCTCGTGTTTCGCGCGGCGCAGGCGTTGACCCGCGGCGAGAACGCGGTCGAGGCCGGCGCGGCGACCGGCATGCGGCGCAAGGAGCTCGATCGCGAGAAGAAGGCTCTGCTCAAGGCGCTCAAGGAGCTCGACTTCGATCATCAGATGGGCAAAGTGTCCGACCGCGACTTCGCCGATTCGAGCGCCCAGTACCGCGCGCGCGCCATTCGCGTCATGCGGCAGCTCGACGACGCGGGGCGTGACTACGAGGCCATGATCGCCAAGGACCTGGGGGCGCGAGTCGCCAGGGAGAAGGGCGAGAAGGCTTCAGCGGGCGAGAAGGCTTCAGCGGGCGAAAAGGCTGCGGCAGAAAGGCTGTCAGCGGTCAGCTCTCCGCTTTCAGCTTCGGATCCGGATAAGTGCGGCAAGTGCGGCACGCGCAACGATGGCGACGCGGAGTTTTGCAAGAAGTGCGGCGGCAAGCTGGCGTCGGCGGAGGCAGCATCGTGAAGCGTGCAGCGTGGTTGATGATGATGTTGGTGTCGTCGGTGGCGTTGGCGCAGCCGATGATGGTGGACCCGTCGAAGATGTCGGGGATTCCGCGGCCCGATCCGAAGGTGCCGCCCAAGACGGTGACGGTGCGCTTGATCCGCGGCGAGCTGTCGAACCGCATGGTCGGGATCGACGTCGGGCTCACCGACGGCAAATCGCCGCCGATCATCCAGAAGACCGATGAAGAGGGGCGCGCCACCTTCTCGAAGCTCAGTGGCCCGGGCCCCTATATGGCCAAGGCCACCGACGGCGTCGAGGAGCTGGCGTCGCAACCGATCGAGCTGCCCGGCGACATGGGCGTGCGCGTGATGCTGGTGTTCGCGCCGCAAGGTGGCGCGACCGATGGCGCCGCCCGGCCCGACAAGCAGGTCCCCGCCGGAACGCTCATCGTCAAGGCGGTCGGAGAAGGGGGCACGCCCGAAAAGGGGCTCGAGGTCCTTCTCGGCATGGCGCGCGCGGGCGAAGAGTCGGTGCGCGAGACCAGGGCCAAGACCAACGACGAGGGCGAAGCGAAGTTCACCGGGCTCGACTCGAAGCCGACGTCGGGCTACCTCGCCGAGGTCATCAAGGACGGCGCGAAGTTCGCCTCCAAGCCATTCAAGATGAAGGAGAACCTCGGGTCGCGCATCAGCATCGACGTGCGCCCGGTCTCCAAGGACATCTCGAAGCTCCGCATCGGTCCCGGCTCGCACTTCATCTTCGAGATCACCGACGACGTCGTGCAGGTCGTCGAGGTGATGCGTCTCATGAACAGCGGCACCAGCGCCATCGATCCCGGACCCAACGGGCTTCATCTGCCGCTGCCGGCGCACGCGCTCTCGGCGCAGGCTGGTCCGCAGAATCCACCCGGCTTTACCGTCGCTGGCCACGAGGCCGTGCTCAAGTCGACGATCGCTCCCGGTGATACCGAGCTGCAGGTGATGTTCGCGCTCGCCTACGACGGCGGCGAGCTGGACCTCTCGCAGAACACGCCGGTCGGCTTCGACGAGCTGGCGATGGTGACCGAGAAGATCGACGGCATGACCGTCGAGGGGACGGGCCTGGCCTCCGAAGAGCGCGAGCTCCAGGGGCGCAAGCTGATGCTCTATCGCGGCCCCGGTCCCAAGGCGGGCGAGTCGATCGAATTGCACTTCCGCGGGCTGCCCCATTCGGACGCCACCTGGCGCTACCTGGCGGTCGTGGTGGCGCTGTCGATCCTCCTCGGCTTCTTCGTCTACGCGTCGCGCGGGCCGAGCATGCGCACCGATCGCGACAAGCTCGAGCAGCAGAAGGATCAGCTCCTCGGTCAGCTCGCCGCCATCGACAAGTCGGGCGCCGAGGAGGCCAAGCGCGAGCGCAAGCGCCAGGACCTGATGGCGAAGCTGGTGCGCGTCTATCGGGAGCTCGACGAGGTCGCGCGGTGAGGTCGGCCCCGCCATGAGCTTCGACGCCGTCGACGCGCGCGGCCTGACGAAAGTCTACGGCCGCCAACGCGCGCTGGCCGGCGTCGATCTGACACTGCGCGCCGGTGAGGCGACGGCGCTGCTCGGGCCCAACGGCGCCGGCAAGTCGACGCTCGTGGGCATCTTGTCAACGCTGGTGTCACCGACGAGCGGCCAGGTCCGCTACGGCGATGCCGACGTGCAGGACGACGCGCTGCGCGGCTCCATCGGCGTCATCGCCCACGAGTCGCTCTGCTATGGCGACCTCACCGGCAAGGAGAACCTCGAGTTCTTCGCCCGCCTCTACGGCGTCGACAATGCGCGCGGCGCGGCGGCGGCGCTGCTCGAGCGGGTCGGCCTGGTCGACGCCGCCTCGCGTCCGGCGCGCACCTATTCGCGCGGCATGATGCAGCGCCTGGCGGTGGCGCGCGCGCTCGTCCATCAGCCGCGGCTCCTCCTCGCCGACGAGCCGTTCACGGGCCTCGATCGCAGCGGCGTGGTGCTGCTGTCGGAGCTCCTGGCGGAGGAGCGCGCCCGCGGCGTCATCATGGTCGTGGTCACGCACGACTTCGACGCCGTGGCGTCGCTCATCGATCGCGTCGTCGTGCTGGCGCGCGGCCGCGTGGCGCACGACGGCCCGGCGCCGGCGGCACGCTCGACGTCGGCGCTGGCCGATGTCTATCGCGCGGCGGTACAATCGTGACGATGCGCTCGATCTACCTCCTCTTGTGGAAGGACGTGGTCGTCGAGCTGCGCGCCAAGGAGCTGGTCTACGCGACGATCTTCTTCGCCGTGGTCGTGCTCTTGATCTTCTGCTTCGCCTTCCTCGGCGGGCCCAAGCCGACGGTCGACGTCGCCGCCGGAGTCCTGTGGGTCGCGATCGCGCTCGCCGGCACCGTCGGCATCTCGCGCGCCTTCGAACGCGAGCGCGAGGGCGACACCATGCGCGCGCTGCTGCTCTCGCCCGTGCCGCGCTCGGCGCTCTACATCTCCAAGCTCGTCGCCATCTCGCTGCTCATGGTCATCGTCGAGGCGGTGTCGCTGTTGCTCGTCTCCTTGCTCTTCGGCGTCACGGTCACCCACTTCGGCACGCTGGTGGCGCTCCTGCTCCTCGGCACGGCCGGCTTCGCCGCCGTCGCCGCGCTGTTCGGCGCCTCGCTCGGCCGCGCGCGCTCGCGTGACGTCCTCCTGCCGCTGCTGGTCTATCCCATCGTCGTGCCGGTGCTCATCGCCGGCACGCGCGGCACGGTCGCGCTCCTGACCGCGGCCGACCCGGCGGTGGCCGCCTTCTGGCTCAAGTTCTTGTTGGTGTTCGACGCCGTGTTCGTCTCGCTCGGCGTATGGGTCTTCGAACCGCTCGTCGCAGGTGACGCATGAAGCTACGCCCCTGGTTCCTCGTCGTTGTCGCCCTGGCCGCGCTCGGCCTCCTGGCCGCACCGCAGCTCATCCTGTCCGCCCCGCGCGAGACGACGATGGGTCTGGTGCAAAAAATCTTCTACTACCACGTGCCGTCGGCCTGGATCTGCTTCCTCTCGGCGTTCGTCTGCGCCGCTGGGTCGGCGATGTACCTCTTCAAGAGCTCGGAGGCCGGCGATCGCCTGGCCGTGAGCGCGGCCGAGCTCACGGTGCTCTTCGGCAGCTGCATGCTCGTGACCGGTCCCTTGTGGGGACGCAAGGCGTGGGGCGTCTACTGGGTGTGGGACGTGCGGCTCACCACGGCGCTGCTGCTCTTCATCATCTTCATCGCCTATCTCTTCGCCCGTCGCTACGGCGGTCCCGGCTCGCGCAAGCTGTGCGCCGGCCTGGCGCTGTTCGGCGCCGCCGACGTGCCGCTCATCTACTTCTCGGTCAGCATCTGGCGCACGATCCATCCCAAGACGACGGTGGTGTCGAGCCTCGGGCGCGGCATGGGCATTCCGTTCGCCTTCTCCATGCTCACCTTCACCATCCTCTACATCGCGCTCCTGGAAATGCGCATGGCGCTCGAGCGGGCGCGCGCGCGCGTCGACGAGCTGCACATCGAGGCCGAAGATGCCGGATTGGAAAACTGATATGAAACGAATTTTCGTAATCCTGTTTTTCGCATTCTTCCTCGGCGGCGCGGCGCTGGCACAAGAGGCTCCCAAGAAGGACGCCGAGGGGTTCGAGGCGGTCAACGGCGACATGATGCAGTCGGGCGAAAGCATCCCGGGCTCGCGCCTGGTCGGCGCCGCCTACGGCTTCATCTGCTTCGCCATGGTGGTCTGGGTGGCGTCGGTCGCCCGGCGCGCGCGCCGCCTCGAGGACGAGGTCGACGAGCTCAAGAAGAAGCTGGCGCGATAGGGCCGACGAGCTTCCATGCCCACGACCGCGCACTTCATCTACATCCCCGCCATCCTCATCATCGGCATCGTCATCGGCTTCATCCTCGGCGGTCGCGCCGCGCGTGACGCCTTCGCCGCGCAGAAGGAAAAAGAGGCCGCCCGCGCCGCCCGTCGCGCCGCGCGCGCGCAATCCGGCGGCGCACCGTCGGGCGACGCGCCAGCGGACGGTCCCCCGTCGAGCGAGCGGTAGGGCCGCCGCGATCCGTCGCGGTCGTCTCTCGCAAATACGTCCAAGAGCCTACCTTCGTCGTGCAGGAGGTACGCGAATGAATCCGGACAACAAGAAGCAGCAGGGTAACCAGCAGGGAAATCAGCAGCAGAATGACCGTCAGGCGCAGCCGCGGCGTCCCGAGGATCGCGAGTCGCAGGGCGGTCAGCAGAAGAGCGGCCAGCAGGTCCCGTCGTCGCAGCAGCAGGAACGCAAGTAGCGTGTAGTGGCTGCGCCCGGCTACGCGGCCGCCGAACGATGACGGCCGCGTAGTTGCGCAGCGTCTTTCAGGTCAGCGGGGCGCTGAAGGTCAGCGGACGCTGAAGGTCAGCGGCATGCGCTCGCCGGGCGCCAGGGCCGGCACGTGCAGCTTGCGCAGGCCGTGCCCGGCGCGCTGCACCGTGACGACGTGATCGACGCCGGCCAGGACGTCGACGGTCGCCGAAGTGCCTGGCGGCTGCTTCTGCCCGTCGACGGTGATGCTGGCTGGAGCGTCGATGCTGATCTGCAGCACCGCCATCGCCGCCTTGGCCGATTCGCCGCTCGGCGCCGGTGTGGTGGTCGCGCCCGTCGCGCCCGTCGCGACGCTCGGGCCCGCGGCCACGGCCGCACCCGAAGCGACCGCCGGCGGCTGCGCCGTGGCCAGAGGCTGCGCTGTACCACCCGCGGCGGGCTCCTTCGACGGCCACAGCGCCACCGTCAGCGCGATGGCGATGAACAGCGCCCCCGCCGAGCCGGCCACGATGAACCGTTTCACCGGCGACGGCGGATCGTCGACGGCTGGCCGCTTCGCCGTCGACTTCTCGGCGCCAAACTGCGGATCCGCGATCGCCGCCATGCTCGGCGTCGTGGCGCTCGCGCCATCGGGCGCACGCGGCGCGACCACGCCGGCCGTGGCCGCAGTCGGCGTGGCCGTGAGCGGCGCCAGCGACGGAACGATGACGCCCGCGAGCGGCGCCGGCTCGTTGCCCTTGAGCGTCGCCGCCAGCTCGTTGGAGCGCCACGGCGGCGGCTGATTCGGGTTCGGCAGCGGCACGCTCGGCGGCAGCTTCGGCACCGCCAGATCGCGCACCGTCGACGCCGTGGCGTCCGACTGCATCGGCCGCTTGTCGACCTCGGTCACCTTGGCCGCCCCGGCGTACAGGTCGTCCACCTTCGTGGTCGGCCCGTCATCGTAGGCGGCGGCAGCCTGCTGTCCCGAGACCGGGCGCGACGGCGGCAGCCCCGACGACGGCGTCTTCTTCTCCGCTTCGAGCGGCGCCATCCAGCTGATCGAGGTCTTCTCCTCGATGGTGAGGAGGTAGTCCTCGAGCGACGCCATGCCGGCGGCGGCGATGTCGGCCGCCTGCGCGCGCAGCTTGTTGGCGAAGACCTCGCGCATCCAGCTCGACAGCGCCAACGAGTCGGCCTCCCAGCCGCTGGTGCGGATGAGCGTCTCGAGCGCCGCCCGCATCTCCTGCGCCGAGGCGAAGCGGTCCTCGGGTGCACGCGCCAGCGCCTTCATGATGAGCTCGTCGAGGGCTACCGGCAGCGACGCCTCGACGGTGCGCGGCGCCCGCAGCGGCTCCTCGGCCACCGCCATGAGCGTCGCCATCTCGGTGTTGCGCTTGAACAGGCGCTGCCAGGTGACCAGCTCCCACAAGAGCACGCCGGCGCAGAAGACGTCGGCGCGCGCGTCGACCGGCTGGCCGCGCGCCTGCTCGGGCGACATATAGGCGTATTTGCCCTTGAGCAGGCCCGCCTGGGTTTGCGCCGCGTTGACCTCGCGCGTCGCCTTGGCGATGCCGAAGTCGACCAGCTTGACCGAGCCTTCGTAGGTCACCAGCACGTTTTGCGGCGAGACGTCTCGGTGCACGAGGCCAAGGGGCTTGCCGTCGGTGCCGACGCGCGTGTGCGCGTAGTGCAGCCCGGCGAGCGTGTCGGCGACGATGCGGCAGCTCAGCCCCAGCGACGGGCGCTCGTCCTGCTCGGACGCCTCGCGAATGACGCTGCGCAGGTCCTCGCCGTGCACGAACTCCATGGCGATGAAGTACTGATCGCCGAGCTTGCCGAGGTCGAAGATCTGCGCCACGTTGGGGTGGTTCAGGCGCGCCGCGACCCGCGCTTCGTTGAGGAACATCTTGACGAAGCTGTCGTCGCTGCAGAGCTGCGGAAGGATGCGTTTGACGACGACGAGCTTTTCGAAACCTTCCATACCGGTCTGCTTGGCGAGGAACAGCTCCGCCATGCCGCCCTCAGCGAGCTTGCGCTGGAGGACGTACTTACCGAACTGGTGTGCGGTACCAGCCACGGAATCCCCGGGCGGAACTGTACCACCTCTTGACACCTCCTCGCAAAATGAATGACCATTCAGTTTTTTCGGAGGACCCATGTTCGATTTGACGCTCACCGACGAGCAGAACGCGCTGATCGAGACGGCGCGCGAGTTCGCGCGGAAAGAAGTGGCGCCCGTGGCCGGCCACCTCGACGAAGAGGGCAAGTTTCCCGCCGAGCTCATGAAGACCGCGTTCGAGCTGGGGTTGATGAACTCGGAAATCCCGGAGGCCTACGGCGGCCTCGGCCTCTCCTGCCTTTCGCACTCGCTCCTCCTCGAGGAGATCTCGTGGGCGTGCGCCGGCGTGAACACCACGCTCGCGGCCAACATGCTCGGCTCGATGCCGCTCATCATTGCCGGCAACGATCGGCAGAAGCAGAAGTACCTCGGCGCGCTCACCGCCGGCGACGGGGGTAAGCCCGTGTACGCCTGCTACGCCTGCTCGGAGCCGGACGCCGGCAGCGACGTGGCCGGCATGCGCACGCGCGTGGAGAAGAAAGGCGACGAGTACATCCTCAACGGCCAGAAGCGCTGGATCACCAACGGCGGCGTGGCCAGCTTCTGCACCACCTTCGCGACGTTCGATCCCAAGCTCAAGCACAAGGGCATCACCGCCTTCGTCGTCGACATGAGCACGCCCGGCGTCAAGATCGGCAAGAAGGAAAACAAGATGGGCCAGCGCTCGTCGCTGACCAACGACATCATCTTCGAGGACGTCAAGATCCCGAAGGAGAACCTGATCGGCGAGGAGGGTGCCGGCTTCAAGGTGGCGATGAAGACGTTCGACCGCTCGCGCCCGTGGATCGCGGCCGGCGCGGCCGGCATCATCAAGCGCTCGCTCGACGAGAGCCGCAACTACTCGCTCGAGCGCAAGACCTTCGGCGTGCCGATCGCGCAGCATCAGGCCGTGCAGTTCATGCTGGCCGACATGGCCATCGCCTACGAGACGACGCGCCTGCTCTACATGAAGGCGTCGTGGATGGTCGATTCGGGCAAGCTCGACTCGATCGTGTCGTCCTACGCCAAGGCCTACGGCGCCGACGCGGCCATGCGCGTGTCGACCGATGCGGTGCAGATCTTCGGCGGGTACGGCTACACCAAGGAGTATCCCGTCGAGAAGCTGATGCGCGATGCCAAGCTCCTGCAGATCTACGAAGGCACCTCGCAGATCCAGCGCATCGTCATCGCCAGGAACCTCCTCGCCGGCGACAAATAGCCCGCCCGCCGTCGGCCCCGCGTCGTGAGGCTACTTGACCAGCTTCAGATGCGAGGGCCGCGGCTTCTTGGGCGGCTCGGGCGGCTTGTCCTCGGGCGGCGGCGTCTTCAGCCCCGGTGCACCCTCGGCGCCGTCGGGCGGCGCGGTCAGCTTGAGGTCGCTCGGGATGTCTTCCTGCCAGATGGCGCCACTGCCGTCGAAGTCCGCGATCAGATAAACCGCCGTCCACGGAATGAACGTCGGAAATGGCACGCGGCTGAACGACAACGTCGCGCTGATGCCGTCGTCGCCGATCTCGAGATCCGGAATGGGCGGCGCAAAGCCGTAGCCGTAGTCGAGGCGCAGGTGCGCCTCACTGAGGAAACGCGGCGGCAGCCTCACGCCAGGACGCCGTGCATCGAGATGCACTCGCGCCTCTGCCCTCTCGAGGAGGGCCAACATGACCTCTTTCTTCGAGGGCGGTGCCTTCCCGTCCACGCGCAACTCTTACCACATCAGCGGTAGTCGCGCCGGCTCTTGCCGCGCGGCGGAAACAGGGCGTCCCAGATGGCGCCCGGCTCGGCGCCGAACTCGCGCCCCAGCTGCGCGAAGACGGCGACGTTGATGCGTCCGTGGTTGGGCTTCTTGACCGCCTGCACGAACGCGGCGTCGACGGCCGCCTGGTCGACCTCGCCGCGGCGGATGGCCAGCGCCGCGCGCGCAAGCTCGTGGTAGCGCGCCATCCACGCCATCCAGGGCGCGTCGTCGCCGGTCTCGCACGCCTCGAGGCGGCGCTCGATCTCGTCGCCAGGCAAGGTATCGAGCTCCTTGAGCCCGCCCGGCCAGGCCGCCGCGAATGCCCTCAGCACCGCCCGCCCCTCGGCGTCGGCGTCACGGGCCGCTTGCCGGCGCAGCTCGCGCATCTGCCGATACTTCGGCAAGAGCGTCGCCGCGGCGCCAGCGAGCTTCATCCGCCGCTACTCGCCGGAAGCGATCTTCGTGCACTCCTTGAGGACGTCGTCGGCGTTGCCCGGCATCTTCACCCAGCCCGACGTGTGCTCGCTGCGAGCCCAGGTCTCGGCCATCGGCGTCGTCGAGGTCGACAAGGTCTGCGACGGCATGAGCCGCCCGACCTCGAGGAAGCCCTTCTGCTTGCCGCGCCAGGTGTACTCGACCTTGCATCCGATTTCCGGCGTGCCACGTTCGGGCGCCTCGCCCTTGCCGAGCACCTCGGTCACCATCGAGCGCCAGAGCTTGTCGTGCCAGTTCTTGGCCATCTCGTCGGGCTTGCCGCTCTTGGCGCTGACCAGCTTGGCCGCGAACTGATTCTCCGCAGGCGGCACCTGCAGCGCCCGCGTCTTGCCGCCCGCGGTGACCGCCACGCCGTCGAAGTCGCCCGGCTTGAACCCATGCAGCGTTCGATCGACCAGCCGCACGCCCGCCGACTCGAGATCGGCGACGACCCCGCCGCCGAGCACATAGACGCGCCCGTCCTGGTCGTCCTTGGCGTAGGGATCGGACACGCCGGTAGGCGAGCTGCCGACGGTGAAGGTGTGCTTGACCCCGCGCGCCGTCAGCTCCAGCTTCTTCTTCGCCGCGTCGAGGCCGAGCTCCTTCAGCTTCTCCGGCTTGAGCGCCCCGAGCGCGCGCGTCGCATGCAGCGGCCCGAACTTGTCCCACAGCCGCTCGGCGCCTTCGTTGCCCGCCACCTCGCGCGCCGGCGTCTTCTTCTGCAGGTCGGGCGAAATTTTCAACCAGACGCGCGGATCCTCGTCGCGCGCTTCCTTGCGGCGATCGAGCTCCACCCACTTGCCGTCGCCCGAGTCGAAGCGGATCTTCTGCACGTCGCCCTTGTTGACGTCGACGACGGTGACTTCGCCCGGCGCGCGCTCCGGATCGCGCTGCCACGTGGTGTAGGCGACGACGAGACCGAGTGCCGCCAGACCGCTCTGGACCGCAGCCCCGCGCACGTTCATGACTGCTTCTCCTTCTTGGACTGGCCCTTGGACTGGCGACCGCGACGACGACCGTTGACGAGCGCGCCGATGCCGAGCACCAGCGCCGGCGCCAGGAACGCCGATCCGTAGAACCACACCTGGTCCTGCTTCTTCGTGTGCACGATCGGGATGTCGTTCTCGCTCGACACCGCGCCCGTGATGTTCTCGTCGCCCACGAGCCACTTGGCGCCGTCGAGCACCAGCAGCGGATTGCCCTGGGCCCCGAGGATTCCGTCGCCGAGGAGGTCGCTGTCGGCGATGACCAGCGCGCGCCCCTCGTCCTTCTTCTCTTTTTCGTCCTTGCCCTTGTGCGCGACCGCGGCGACCAGCTCCCAGGTCTTGCGCGCCTCGGCCGGCGGATCGAACGCGAAGTTGCCGTTGACGTCATTCCACGTCGACGGGTGCGCGCGCACCGTGAAGTCGACGCTGTTCTCCTTCGGCTTGTCCTTCAGCTCCTCGAAGTGGCCGGCGCCGATGAAGATGAGCGGCGCGCGGCCGCCGTAGCGACCGAGCGTCGTCACCGACGGGTGCGACGTGAACGACGCGCTCACGATGTTCTGGCGATCGCTCAGCTGATTGGTCTTGCGTGCGTAGACCTGGTCGCTCGCGAGCAGCGTCGTGACGAACTTGACGCCGAGCGGAGCGAGCAGCTCGTGCATGTCGAGCCCCGCCTCGGGGTCGACGGCGACGAGCAGCCGGCCGCCCTTGTTGAAGAAGCGCACCAGCGACGCCGCCTCCTCGGGGAGGAAGGTCTTCGTCGGCCCCGCGATGACGAGGAGCGCCGCGTCCTGCGGCACCTCCTGCGCCAGCCCCTCGGCCGCGCCGAGCTGGCGCACCGTGTAGCCCTGCTGGGTCATGAGCTCGCGCATGTCGCGCACCGTCGCGCGCTTGTCGGTATCGTTGATCGGATCGAACGTGCGCTCGCCGTGCCCCGTCACGAAGTAGACGTTGCGCGCCGGCCGCGCCACCTTGAGCAGGCGCGTCTGCACGTCGCGATCGAGGTTGCGCAGCTGCGCGCGCGCCCCCTCGAGCTCCAGGCCAATCGAGAGCTGCTCGCGATGTCCGCCGCGCGCCACCACCACGATGCCGTTGCCGGTGACGCCGAGCTCGCGCGCCTTCGTCGGATCGACGTCGCGGTCGTAGCTCTTGACCTCGAGCATCTTCGATTCTTTGGTCAGATCGTCGAAGTAGCCCGACACCTCTTCGCGCACTTCGTTGGCGGGCGGGAAGAAGAGCGAGACCTGGATCGGCTGATCCATGGTCTGCACGATCTTGCGCGTCGCTTCGCCCGGCTTGGCCGTGCGGAAGTAGCTGAAGTCCGCCTTCTTGTCGCGCTCGGTGGCGACGTAGGCGACGGCGACCGCGAACACGATCGCGCCCGCCAGACCGACGCCCGACCAGACCGCGTCGCGAACGCGCGCCGTCTCGAGCTTGGGCGCGCGTGCCACCGCCGCGTAGCTGAACTCGCCCATGATGATCGGCAGCGACGAGAACAGCCACAAGACCGGCCACAAAGCGCCGAGCGTCGTGGCCAGCTTCGGCCAGTCACGCTCGAGCGGCTTACCGAGCACCGTCGACGACAGGTCCGACTGCGCCAGGTAGAGCGCCAGCGAGAAGGTGCCGACCGCGTAGAGCGCCAGGAGCATGCGCTCGACGGCGAGACGATCGGCGCGGCTCTTCTTGGCGCGCGCCGCGCGAACCGCGAGCGCCACGCCGATGAGGAGCACGCCGACGCCGGTGAGCGCGCGCGCCGAGCCGGCGCCGATGACCCGCTCGCCGACGAAGGCGAGCAGCATTCCGCCGAAATAGACCACCGTCCAGACAAAGGATGCAGCGTTCATGGCTAACGCCACCTCCGCGCTTCGAGCACCCGCGTCGCGCCAAATAGCCCGACGTAGGTGATCGCGAGATAAAAGATGACGTCGCGCGTATGCACGATTCCCGACATGAACGGCTGGAAGTGGATCTGCCACAGCGCCAGGTTCTCGAACACGCTCGAGAGCGGGCGATCCGAGACGCGACCGACCCACCAGCAGGTCAGGAGCGCGACGACCATGAGCGCCGAGATGATGACGCTCAGGATTTGCGACCTGGTCAGCGCCGAGCCGAGCGTTCCGACCGCGAGCACCGCCGAGCCGAGCAGGAGGAGCCCGAGGTAGCCGGCGAACACGTGCCCCCAGCTGATCTTGCCGGCCAAGAGCACCATCGCCGGCATGAACGACGTGGCGAAGAGCAGGATGGCGAGGAAGGCGAGCGCCGAGAGAAACTTGCCGACGACGATCTCGCCGTCGCGTACCGGCGACGAGTAGAGCAGGTTGACCGTGCCGCCTTCACGCTCGGCCGCGAGCAGGCGCATCGAGATGAAGATGGCGGCGACCATGGTGCAGCCGCTCATCGTGTAGAAGAACTGCATCACGACGTCCGACGAGCGGCGATCCATGCCGCTGCCGAGCGCGAACGCGTTGAAGAGGATGCCCTGCAGGAGCAGGACCGCGGCGATGATGATGTAGCCCAACCAAGTCCGGAAGTAGCTGCCCAGCTCGCGCCGGGCGATGAGGAGGATGGCGTTCATGCGTGCCTCGTTTGCGTGAGCTGCATGAAGATCGATTCGAGCTGCGAGGCGGCCTTGTCGACGCGCAGCACGTCGACGTTGGCGTTGACCAGCGCACGCACCACCTCGGGGCGCAGCTCCGCCGAGGCGGTCACGCGCAGGTGCGCCGTGCCCTCGGCCGTTGACTTGAGCACTTCGACGCCCTGCACGCCGTTGACGCCGCCGAGCGCCGCTTTCGCCTTCTCCGGCGTGCCCGCGACCTCGATGTCGATCGCCGACGCCGAGCCCTTGGCCAGATCGTGCTCCGATCCCTGACCGACGATCTCGCCCTCGTGAATCACGAGCAGCCGATCGCAGGTCTGTGAGATCTCCGGCAGGATGTGACTCGACAAGAGGATGGTGTGCTGTCCGCGCAGGCTGCGGATGAGCTTGCGCATCTCGGCGATCTGCACCGGGTCGAGGCCCGAGGTCGGCTCGTCGAGGATGAGCAGCTGCGGGTTGTGCACCATCGCCTGCGCCAGGCCGACGCGCTGCCGGTAGCCGTGCGACAGCGTCGAGACCAGCTCGTCGTGCATGTCGCGCAGGGCCGTCTTTTCCTCGACGTCCTGCACGCGCGCATCGACCTTGTCGGCCGGCACGCCGCGTAGCTGCGCGACGAAGCGCAGGTAACCGCCCACCGACATCTCATTGTAGAGCGGCGGCACGTCGGGCAAAAACCCGATGCGCTTACGCACCTCGTGCGGCTCGGTCAATAGGTCGATGCCGTGGATGCGCACCTTGCCGCCCGTGGGCAGCAGAACGCAGCCGAGCACGCGCAGCGTCGTCGACTTCCCGGCGCCGTTGAGCCCCAGAAAGCCGATGACCTCGCCTTTTTGAATCGTGAAGGAGAGGTCGCGGATGGCCGCATGCTCGCCGTAATACTTGGTCAAACCTTCGACTTCGATCACGTGATCCTCGCGGGTTCATGCACTCGCATCGGGCGAAAACGTATGGCCATTGCCCGGGCCTGCGTCAAGAGGTAAAGTCCAGCGCGTGTCCACCGCCGTGACGCACGGCATCAGAGTGACCGTGCGGAGTCAGTACATCCCCGAACGTTCTTCCCCTAAAGCCGGGCAGTACGCGTTTGCGTATACGGTTCGCATCGCCAATGAAGGCGAGGCTACCGCACAATTGCAAACACGGCACTGGATCATCACCGACGGCGAAGGCAAAGTGCAGGAAGTTCGAGGCGAAGGGGTGGTCGGCGAGAAGCCGCTCCTCAAGCCCGGCCAGGCCTTCGAGTACACCAGTTGGTGCATGCTGGCGACGCCGCACGGCTCGATGCGCGGCAGCTACCAGATGGTGCGCGACGACGGTCAGCCCTTCGACGCCCAGGTGGCGCCGTTCGCGCTGGCGCTGCCGTATTCGCTCAATTAGCTAGGCGGCGTGGAGGCGGATGCGCGTGATCTCGGCCGGCGCGCCGAGGCGCATCGGCGGGCCCCAGTAGCCGGTGCCGCGGCTGACGTAGAGCTGGGTCTCTTTGTGCCGCGCCAGGCCTGCCACGTAGGGCTGCTGCAGCCGCACGGCGAAGCTCCAGGGCCAGATCTGCCCGCCGTGGGTGTGCCCGGACAGCTGAAGCCCCACGCCGCTCGCGGCCGCCTCGTGGATGGCGCGCGGCTGATGCGCCAGCAGCACCAGCTCGCGGCTGTCGTCGCGGCCGTGGAGCGCGCGGGCGAGGTTGGGGCCGTGGCCGGGGACGCCGCGCGAGTTGTAGTCGTCGACGCCGGCGAGGTCGAACGAGTCGTCGCCGGAGCCGATGGTGACGCGCTCGTTGCGCAGCACCTTGATGCCCAGCGACGGCAGGTGCGCGATCCACTCGTCGGCGCCGGCGTAGTACTCGTGGTTTCCGGTGACGAAGAAGGTGCCGTGCTTCGACTTGAGCTGCCCGAGCGGCGCGACCTGATCGCGTAGCGCGTCGACGCTGCCGTCGACGAGATCGCCGGTGACGGCGATGAGGTCGGCGCCGAGCGCGTTGGTGGTGGCGACGATCTCCTCGATGAACGCGCGATGGAGCGTCTGTCCGCCCACGTGCACGTCGGTGATCTGGACGATGGTGAAGCCGTCGAGCGCCTTGGGCAGGCGCGGCAGGACGACGTCGACGTTGCGCACGCCGACGCGCTTGGTGCCTTCGCGTAGCGCGAGCGCACCGAGGCCCGCCGAGAGCGTCGCCGCGGCCGCCCCGAGCACGCGCTGAAACATGAGGCGCCGCTCGGGGTCGCGCAGGCCGCCGCCGGCACGCACCGCGAGCTTCACGACGTCGCTGCCGACGAGGACCATGCTGAGGATGAGGATCATCCCCATCCAGATGAACGCCGGCCAGGCCACGAGGCCGCGCAGCGGGTGGTGTGAGCGCCACAGCACCATCGAGACCGGCATGCTGAAACCGAGGAACCAGAAGAGGCCCGTGGCGAGCTGCCGCCACGGTGCCGGCAGCGCGGTGTCGCGGACGAGCCGGGCCCAGAAGTAGTAGTGCAGCCCGCCTATGATCGAGAGCGCGAAGACCAGGAAAAGGACGATTCCACCGAGACGCGACATGTAGCCCCTGAAGGATACGATGCCCGCCGACGGCGGAACAGTGCCAACGCCGCGATGACGAGCAACAAGCCCGCGGCCGGCGCGGCCTCGCCGCGTCCCGTAACGCCTGCCACGCTGCAGCCGCCATGCGCGCCGCCGGCCATCGAGGCCGGCGTCGGATCGGCCGTGGGGTCGCCCGTCTCGCCGCCGCCCATCGTCGTGGCCGACGGGTGGATCTCGACGTCGATGCTGAAGGTACTGTCGGTGCCGAACCAGGCGACGCCCTCCTGAACCAGCTCGAAGCTCTCCGACAGCGCAGTCGCCGCCGAGACGGCCGGCCCGCGCACGAAGAAGGAGAAGCGGCCGACCTCGCCCGGCTTGGTCTCCGCGTCGACGCTCGCCGGGCGATTGAGACCGAGCCAGTCGGGCGCCGCCAGCGCGCTGTCGCGATCGTGCGGTCCCGAGGTGCCGAGGTGCGTAATGCCCGGCGTCCAGGTCGCGGTGCCGGTGTTCTGGAACTCGACCCACGAGGCCGCCGCCTCGCCGGCGCCGAGCGTCTGCGGCATCGACTGCGCGACCAGCTTGGCCGCGAGCTTGTCGGACGGCGCCGGTGCCGGCGTCTGCTTCGGCGTGCAGGTGGTCCCCTTGGCAAAGCCCGTCGCCGGCGCCTTGGCGATGCGCGCGCCGGTCTGCGCTCCGTAGCTGCCGTCCTCGGAGATCTTGTCGCCCGGGTTGTTCAGGTTCCACAGCTTCTGAAACGCCAGGACGCTCTCGGAGCGCAGGTCGATGGTGCCGCCCGCGGTGTAGTCGTAGTGCACCGGGTCCGACGACGGATAGCTGTGCGACCAGCCGTGCGACTGCATCACGCCGAGCACTGCGCCGTAGTTGCCGACGTCGACGGCGATGCCGGTCTCGTGGTTGGAGTTGCCCGGCACGGCGGCGAGCCCGATGCCGCACTGCCCGCTCTGGTACCAGCGATAGAGCAGGTACTGCTGCGCGATGGTGCGGAACGCCGAGTTGATGCTGATGCCCGTCGACGCGCCCGCCGCTTCGAGGCCGGCGGCCGCCTTCGGCTCGAGATAGGGATAGACGCTCGAGCCGATGCTCAGACCCTTTTTGCCCGCGAAGCTGACCAGCGCGCTCGGCCGGATGCAGTTCTGCTCGGCGATGAGCTGCTTGGACAGGCCGTCGACGATGAAGGTCGAGCAGCCGCCGGAACCGCCGACGCTGAGCCCTTCGTAGATCTCGCCGATGGGCCCCTCTTCCCACGCGCTCTCACCGGAGCAACCCGCCGCCAATGCGATCGCGCAGAGCCATGCTTTGGACATGGCCGCCGCCCACTGCCAGCGTCGTGCCGTCTACGAAGGCGGCGATATTGCTGAAGAGCTGACGGGCGCACGTGGGGCCGTGCTGACTTCCGTGTGCGGTCCCTCGTGTGCGACCGTCCCGGTGATCAGGCGCGATCCGCGCTGCCAGGTCGCGTAGGCCCAGGTCCATTCGATGAGGACCAGGATGCGATTGCGGAAGCCGATGAGGAACAGGACGTGGATGAAGAGCCACGCCATCCAGGCGAGAAAGCCCCACAGCCGGATGTGTCCCGGCAGGTCGGCGATCGCCTTTTTGCGGCCGATGGTCGCCAGCGATCCCTTGTCGAAGTATTCGAACGGGTGTCCGAAGATCGGCTTTTCGTGGACGAGGTCGACGATCGCCTGCGCCACGTATTTGCCCTCCTGCATCGCGGCCGGCGCGACGCCGGGGACGAGGGCGCCCGACTTCTGCTTCACCGCGGCGAGGTCGCCGATGACGAAGACCCGCTCGTGACCGGGGGCGTTCAGCGTCGGCGTGACGAGGACGCGACCGGCGCGGTCGAGCGGCACGCCCAGCGTGCGCGCCAGCGGCGAGGCGGCGACGCCGGCGCCCCACACCACCGTGCGCGCCTCGATGTGCTGCGCGCCGGTCGGCATGTCGACGGTGACGCCGCGCTCGGCGATGTGCGTGACGCGCGCGTCGGTGCGGACGTCGACGCCGAGCTTGACGAGCTGCTCGGCGGCCTTCCTGCGCAGGATCTCGGGATAGGTGCCGAGGATGTGCGGCGTGCCTTCGAGAAGCAGTACGCGCGCCTGCGTCGGATCGATGCGCCGGAAGTCGCGCTTGAGGGTCTGGAAGGCGATCTCGGCGATGGCGCCGGCCATCTCGACGCCGGTGGGGCCGCCACCGACGACGACGAAGGTGAGCCAGGCGCGCTGCGCGAGGGGATCGTGGTGGCGCTCGGCCTCCTCGAACGCGAAGAGGATGCGCTTGCGGATCTCGAGCGCGTCCTCGATGGTCTTGAGCCCGGGCGCGACCGACTGCCATTCGTCGTGGCCGAAGTAGGAGTGCGTGGCGCCGGTGGCGACGACGAGGTAGTCGTACGAGAGCGCGTCGCCGTCGCTGAAGAGGACCCGGCGATGGTCGGCGTCGATCTTGATGACGTCGGCCATCAGCACCTCGACGTTGGGCTGCTTGCGCACGATGGCGCGAATCGGCTGGGCGATGTCGGCGGGATTCAGCGCGGCGGTGGCGACCTGGTAGAGCAGCGGCTGGAACAGGTGGTGATTGCGCTTGTCGACCAGCGTGATGCGCACCTGGGCGTCGGCGAGCGCGCGCGTGCAGTAGAGCCCACCGAAGCCGCCACCGAGGATGACCACGTGCGGCCTGTCGCCGTTCACCATGGAACCGGTTATAACGCAGCGCGACGAAGTATCAACCGGCGCAGATACGCTTGCAGAACTCGCCCTGGTCGCCGTCGGGGCAGTGCACGGTGGCTTCGGCGGACGATTTGGCGACGGTGGCGCCGTCGTCGGTGGTGACGCTCACGTCGAAGACGATCTTCTGATCGATGACGCTGATGCCGAGCGGAGTGGGGCACATGAACGACGGCTGCGCGGCGGGCAGCTCCCACCAGCCGTCGGCGGCGGGGGCGCCGACTTCGAGGGTGCCGTCGGCGCGGAGGATGATGGCGTCGTCGGACACGCGGTGCGATTCGCGATGGACGTGGACCCTCGTCGGCGCCATGCCCTGGATGCGCCACTTGAGCCAGACGTGGAAGCCGCCCTGCGCGCCGGGGATCAGGGTCTGGTCACCGTCGAGCGCCGTGAAGCCGCTGCCATCGGAGGCGGTGCCGCCGAGGGCGAGCGTCGCGCTGCCGGGCGGCGGCATGGTGCTGCCGCCGCAGCCGGCGACCCAGAGCGCGACCAACGGCGCGAGGACGAGGACGCGCATCGATCAGGCCGCGCGCCGCCGGCGGAAGAGGACGAAGGCGGCGAAGCAGACGAGGCCGGCCAGGCCGATGGCCGGGCGCGAGGCGCGGCCACCGACGATGACGCCGCAGCCCGAGCCGCCGAGCGAGCTGGAGATGCTCGAGGTGTTGTCGGTGAGGACGTCGGGGTTGCCCGACTCGCGGAGGATCTCGATGCGCTGCGACGACGGGCCGGCCGGCTGCGTGAAGGTGCCGTTGTTGACGCCGGTGCCGTTGGGATAGTCGATCACCCAGCCGGCCTCGGTGCGCAGCGTCGCGGCGGTGTTGGCGACGCCGCGATCGCCGAAGAAGCCGCAATGGAAGGTGAGCGTCCCGTTGTGCAGGTTGGGCCAATCGCGCAGGCCGGGGTTGTAGCTGAACACCGGATCCTTGTTCATGTCCTCGGGCGAGAGCGTCGTGTACATGCGCGTGAGGTACGGGTACTGGTCGAAGAGCGCGCCGGCGGCGAGCGTCGGCTTGACGACGCGCTCCTGCAGGTCGGCCGCCATCTGCGCCGGCTGGAAGTTTTCGGTCCAACCGACGAAGTCGTTCGGGTTCTGCTGGCGGTACGAGCCGAGGTAATAGCTGATGCTCTGGTAGAACTGGGCCGGCGTCACGCCTTTGAGACCGGGCGGCACCGGGATGTACTTCGAGAGGACGCCGAACGTCTGCGTCGTCAGCGGAAACTGGTGCTGAAAGAGGTACTGCACGAAGGCGCTGTCGGTCGGCTGCTGCGCGAGCGTCATCTCGTCGCCGAAGCGGCCCGGTGCATTGAGCGTGTTGCGCATGATGGCGGCGGTGCCGGCGTACTCGGTCACGAAGGAATGCTTGTCCGGCGCCTCGCCGGTAGCGGCGATGATGACGTCGTTGTAGTTGGTCGCGCCGTTGATCCAGTCGAGCTTCGCGTCGTTGATGACCGTGTGATAGTAGTTGCGCGGAATGGCGCGCCCGGCGCCGAGCATCCACACCTGGATGCCCATGTGCGGGTTGGCAGCGACGGACGTGAGCACGAGCGGGATCATCGGCAGGTCCGACGCGTAGTGCACGACCACCGGCTGGAGCTCGCCGACGTCGTTGCCCTTGTGCAGCTTGAGCGCCAGGAAGTAGGCGCCCGCGTGGATGTAGGGGCCGACGGCGTCGTCGGTGCCGGCGGGGACGAAGTAGCGATTGTCGGCGAGCCACTTGAGCATCGCGTCCTTGGAGTCCGCCTTGAGGACGGCGTAGTCGTAGGGGCCGACCGAGTCCTGGATGACCAGCGGGCTGCCGGGGTCCTGCGCGCTGTCGCCGCCGCTCGAGCCGCCCGAGCCGGCGGCCGTGGGCGTGCCGAAGCCGCCGCCGCGACTGGCGGGGTCGAACGAGCAGCGCCCCTCGTAGACGCGCTGCACCTTGTACTTGGGCTGGGTCTGGTTGGTGAGCTGCGTGAAGAGCTCGTCGATGCCGAGCTCCAGCGTCGGGATCGACGGCAGCGGCAAGAGCCAGCCGAAGTCCGAGGCGGAGCCTTGATACTGAATCTGGATGTGCGCGGTCACCTGGCCGTCGGCCATGGCGAACGCGATGCGCTCACCGGCCTGGACGATGGGCACCGACGGATCAGGCGGCGTGAAGCAGCCGCAGGCCCGAGCGTCGGAGACGTTGAAGAGCGCGATGCCCAGGAGGGCGAGGACAGGAGTGAGGGTACGCATGACCGCTCGCAATTGCGACGGCCGTGCCACGTTCGACAGCGCAGGATATCGGGAGCTTGTACGTCCGAAGCGCGAGAAATCCGACGAATCGGATGCGCCCAACCTCGAAAATCTGAGGCTTA
>JAQBQH010000315.1 GCA_028287105.1 Myxococcales bacterium | reverse complement strand
CAATTGACCTGGGATGTCTCAGCGTCGTTCCTCGCAACGATCGCAGGCGGCGCGTTCGCCGCTGGTGCGTCCGCTGATGTCACGATCGGAAAGCGTGGCTTTCCGCTGGCGGCTCGCATCGGTGTCGCCGGAACCGACAATCGAGACCTTGCGCTCGCCGGAGGACGCGCCTCGTGGGCGCGCGCTGCGTTGATGTTCGGACCAGTATTCGATGTTTTTTCGAAAAGGGGCGTCCGACTCGACGTGCATGCCGACGTCGCGGCCGGTTGGATGTTCGTTCAAGGTCGTGGTTACAACGCCAACTACAGCGACAATGCGTTCGACCCCGCGCTCGGTGGTGGCGCGCGACTCGCGGTCACAAAGTGGACAATCGAACCCTGGCTCGACTGCACCCTCCTGGGATGGTTACGCCACCAGACTCTT
Source organism: Myxococcales bacterium (assembly GCA_028287105.1). Taxonomy (GTDB): domain Bacteria; phylum Myxococcota_A; class Polyangia; order Palsa-1104; family Palsa-1104; genus JAQBQH01. Next base: position 3,152 of record JAQBQH010000315.1, on the reverse strand, counting down.
TCCGTGCCAGGACCGACCAGTACCGCGTCAGCTGAGATCCCGCGCTTTGACGTATGGCTGCGCGCCGGCGTCGCCTACGGCAGACGCTGAGCTGTAAGGTTTGAAGGTGGACCGGCGACTCATTCAACGGGACCCGGTGCCACGTTCGCCCGACGACTCAGACGGCCTTCCCCTCGGTCGCGAGGACGCCGCGAGCCTCTTCGAGGCCCATGCGGACGAGGTCGCGACGTGGGCGTCGCGTTTGGGTGGTCCACTGCTCGACGTCGAAGACGCGGTTCAGGAGGTCTTCATCATCGTCCACCGACGCATCGACCGGTTTCGCGGAGAGTCCAGCGTGACGACCTGGCTCTACGGGATCACCGTGAACGTCGTGCGACAGCAGCGACGAAAGGCGCAGCGTCGCCGCTGGTTCGGTCGCGGCGTCGATGCAGCCGACGCTGACACGACGCGCGCGTCGCAGCCCACGCCCATCGAGGAGCTCGAGAGGCACCGACGGACGCTTGGCGTGTACCAGGTGCTCGATGCCATGCGCGAGACCAATCGCGCGATCCTGATCCTCTTCGAGCTGGAAGGCCTCACCGGCGAAGCGATTGCCGAGCTGACGTCCATGCAAGTCGCGACGGTCTGGGTGCGGCTCCATCGTGCACGCGAAGAATTCAGTCGCCTCGCGCGCAAGCTGATCCCCGACGAGATCGAAGAGGTGGAGGCACGTCTCGCCACCAGCGATAACCCCAAGAAGGGTGCGCGATGAACGATAATCGCCGCCGCGATCCGGCTTTGGAGCTTCTCCGCGATCTGGATCCGAAGCCGACACTTTCAGCTCAAGCGAAGCGCCGAATCTCGGATCGGATCGACGAAGTGGTTTCGCCATCGTGGACACGCTGGCTGTTGCTCGCTGCGCCCTGTGCTGCCGTCCTCACGTTTCTGGTGATGCGCACAACGAGGCAATCCACCACTACCGCGTCACGAAGTGAGGTCTCGCAAGCGTTCATTGTACCTGCGTGCGCTGTCACCCGCGTTGCTGACGGGGATCAGTTCGCGGCCGCCCTCGTCGGACCTGCCGAAGCGCGAGTTAGCAGCACCAGTCGACAGAGCGTGTTACTGCGTTCCGGTCGCTTCATCGCGCGTTCAAACAAACGACCTATTGAGGTCGAAGCGCCTGACACCCGCGTCACGATCGCGCCGTCTTCATTTGCCGAGATCCATGTTCGCGAGTGGCATACGGTACTTGTTGCGCTCTACTCGGGCAGTGCGAGCGTTGAGTTCACGATGTCGAAGACGACGCTCGGGATCGCAGCAGGAAACTCTTGGAGGGATGGTAAGGTACGCCGAACTGAGGTCCAGGACTCTGCGCGGGCTACGCAGATTCTAGAGCCTGCGGCAGGATCCGTGCAGATCTGCGCAGCGCCGGCCAGCGATCCACCGAATGCTGGCGCCCGCGTGACCGCACCGGCTGCGGCGGAATTGCGTAACGCCAGACCTAGCACTGCTCGGACTGCACCGCCCGAACCGCCACCGCACTCGTTGCCCGTTGCCGAGCCGACTATGGCGATTCGCTTGGGTGCGAACGAATCGAGTACGGGCGAGGCGCGACAACTGGCGCAAGCGATTCGCCGTCTGCGCAACGACCATGATGCGCGTGGCGCACTGGCGCTGCTGGACATGGTTCAGCGCGCAGCGGGAAACACGTTCTCCGACGAGATCGCACTCGTTCGCATCGAGGCATTCCTCGAACTCGGCGATCGCAATGCGGCGCTCGCCGCGTTGGACACACTGCCACTGCCAGATGTCCCGCGTGGCGAAGAGCTGCTGGTATTGCGCGGTGACATGCGCGCCGAGGCCAAGCGTTGGGAAGACGCAATCAACGACTACAGCCGTGGCACGGCTGTAGCGACGACGCAGCTCATAGAACGGTCGCTATTCGGTCGCGCGAACTGCCGAATGGGAACCGGCGAGATTTCCCTTGCACAGGCCGATCTGCGGGATTATCTGCAGCGCTTTCCAAATGGAAGGTACGCGGCGGACGCGCGACGAATGTTGGCGCGATGACTGTAAGGCCGCGCGACGTCGCGGCGACAAGCGATCGGAGGTTCGACATGACGCGGGTGTTCTCTTGGGGCTCAGCTCTCGTGCTGATATCGCTGTTCGGCGGTTGCTACTCCGATCACCGGGTCGGCGACAACTCCTTGACCACCGGCGACGGCGGAACCGGCGCTGTCCAGATGGTTCCTGCTGCAAGTGTCCAACTCGCGATCGACGGAATGACGTTTCAGGCAGGTTGCCCGAACGGCCACTCTGGCGTGGGCTTCCGCAGTGGTGGAACCGGAACCTGCGGACCACTGGGAGCCACCGGCGCAGGGCCGGTATTCATGACGCTGCAGTGCTACGACACTCCGATGCAGCAGATGCGCCCCGTCTATATGATCGGCACCCTATTTCGCAATTTCAACCCGGGAGCGGGCGTCGGCGATGACACGACGTTCGATCTCTCAGATCCTGACCACGAGCAATACATCACCGTGATGCTCGGCAACCAAGATCTCACAGGAACGGAATACCAATACTGCTCTGCGCCCCCGCAGGATCTTGCCGACGGCGGAACTTACCCAGCATCATCCGGCACGGTGACGGTGCATCACTTCGTCCCTGATCCGGGAGCGCCGCAGGGGGTATTCATCGCGGACGTGGAGTTGAGCAACGTCGTCGTCCCCTCGGTCAATGGTGGCCCAACAATGAAAGTCGTATCCGCCCACCTGTACTTCCAGTAAGCGCAGACTCAGTGCCGGTGGTGTTGCCCCTGTCAAGCCGGACACCCAGCGGGTTACGTGTCCTGCTCCAGCAAGCGCCTCGCCTTCCTACGAATCTCCTCCTCGATTTCGTCGACGCTGCCGAACGTCCCAGCCCTTGCGAGAGCGAGCGCAGCGCACAGCCGAGCCCATCAATCGAGAGCTGCTCCGCGGCCGTCTTCGGGATTCGGTCGAGGTCGCTCTTCGGTATTCGCCTCCGACGCGTTGCCGCCCACAGCTTGCGTTGATGGCTGGCGCTGGGAAAGCCAAGCTGCTCCGCCGGTGAATGCGACGCCTCGGCCGCGCGATTTTCCGGCGTACGGTACTATGCCGACAATGTCGACGTTGCACGTTCGCGATCTGGGG
>JAQBQH010000309.1 GCA_028287105.1 Myxococcales bacterium | reverse complement strand
TCGTCGCCAATCATCTCGGCGACAAGATCGCCACGGTCGTCATGGTCGCCGGCGTCAACCGCGGCACCTACGTCGCCGACGTCGCGTCGGGCGCCGTCAAGGGGCCGGCCGGCGACGCGCTCAACGCCATCCTCAAGCTCCTCGGCGACGCGGTGCTCGATCCCAACGGCAGCCCCAACACCGACGCCAAGGCGGCCGTCGCCCAGCTCACGACCGCCGGCTGCGAGGCCTTCAACGCCAAGTACCCCGACGATCCGCACGTGACCTACTACTCGATCGCCGGACGCTCGAACAACAAGCTCGGCGACTACGACTGCGGCGCCGACTCGCCCGCGCCGTTCATCGGCAAGTGGGACACGACGGCGTCGCCGGGCAATCCGCTGCTCGCCGCGACGACCCAGGTGATCAACGGCTCCGCGTCGGTGGCGCCGACCAACGACGGGCTGGTCTCGGTGGCCTCGGCGAAGTGGGGCTCGTTCCTCGGCTGTGTGCCGGCCGATCACTTCTCGGAGATCTGCCAGATCGGCGGCCAGGCGTCGGGATCGAGCTACGACTGCGTCACGATGTACAAGGACATCGCCGGCTGGCTCGTGGCGCGCGGCTTCTGAGGTAGACTGCGGGCGTGAAACCGGCGCTCGTTCGAATCTTCGTCGTTACCGTCGCTGCCGCGCTGGCGCAGCCCGCCGCCGCGCAGTCCGCGGCTCCCACGTCCAAGCGCAAACCGGCTGCGGCCGCGCCGCGCGTGTCGCACTTCAGCTTCAAGGTGCCCGACGGCTGGACCGACAAGTCGACGGCCGACACGCGCGACTTCTACACGCTCGCCTTCGACGAGGCCAACAGCCTCTCGTTCCAGGCCAAGGTCTCGCCCGGCGGCGATCGCGTCACTCCCGAGTTCCTCGACAAGTACGCCAGCGATGCGCAGCGCTCGGTGGCGCAGCGGCTCAAGGGCGCCGAGCTCAAGGTGCTCGAGAAGAAGCTGGTCAACATCGGCGGCCTCACCGGCGCGCGCTTCGTGTTCGAGGTGCCGGCGCCGCCCGACGCCGAGGTCGCGCAGGAGGTGCGCCAGGTGCAGTACTACGTGCCCGCCGCCGACCAGCACGCGGTGCTGACGTTCTCGGCGCCGCGCTCGGCGTTCGACAAGTTCGCCCCGCTGTTCGACAAGACCGCGCAGGCCACGCTCATCAAGCGCTGATCGGCGGGTCGGCGATCGGCGGGCCGGCGGCGATCGCGGTATCCGTGGCGAACGCGCGCACGACGTCGTAGAGCACCTGCACGCCCCACTTGAGCCCCTCGACGGGGATGCGCTCGTCGTGGCCGTGGAAGAGGTCGGCGAAGCGGGTGCCGTCGTCGGGAAAGCGCACCGGCATGAAGCCGTAGCAGCGCGTGCCGAGGCGCGACCAGCTCTTGGCGTCGGTGAACCCGGGCGCCAGGTACGGCACCGGCACGCCCTCGGGGTCGTGGCGCTTGAGCGCCGCCACCATCGTGTCCCAGAGCGGGGACTGCGGATCGATCTCGACGGGCGGCATGTCGCGCTCGACGGCGATCTCGACGTCGTGGCCGATGACGTCGTGGATCTCGCGCACCAGATCGGCCGCGCTCTGCCCGGGCAGGGAGCGCCCGTCGACCCACGCCTCGGCGAACCCGGGGATGACGTTGGTCTTGCCGCCGCCGCGCAGCACCGTCGGGACCGCGGTGTTCGAGAGCACCGCCGCCATCGCCGCCGCCACGCCCTTGTCGGGGATCTGCTTCAACAGGAAATTGGCCACCGCTCGGTGATGCATCCGCGGCAACAGCGCCGAGGCCGGGAAGGGCTGCGCCTTGGCCACCGCGCGCAGGTAGCGATCGACCACCGCGGTGCGATGCTGCGGCAGCCGCGTCGCCGCCAGCTTGGCGACGGCAGCGCCGATGCGCGCGACGGCGTTGTTCTCCCGCGGCATCGAGCCGTGCCCCGGCCGCCCGGTCGCGCGCAGCTTCATCCAGACCGCGCCCTTCTCGGCGACCTGGATGGGATAGATCACCCGCCCGTTCATGCGCACCGAGAAGCCGCCCGCCTCGCCGAGCGCATACTCCGCGCGCACCAGCTCCGGGTGGTTGTCGACGAGCCAGCGCGATCCGTGGTCGCAGCCCGCCTCCTCGTCGGCGACTCCGGCAAAGATGACGTCGCGCACCGTCTTGACGCCCTCCCGCTTGAGCCGCGCCACGACGAGCGCCGACATCACCGCCATGTGCTTCATGTCGATGGCGCCGCGCCCCCAGATGTAGCCGTCGTGGATCTCGCCACCGAACGGCGGATGGGTCCACGACTCCGGCTCGGCCGGCACCACGTCGAGGTGCGCACACAGGAGCAGCGGCGCCTTTTCCCCCGAGCCCTCGAGCCGCGCGATCACGTTCTTGCGGTCGGGCGTCTCGCCGATCAGCGTCGGCGCCAGCCCCGCCGCGGCGAGCAGACCCGCCATGTACTCGGCGGCCGCGGTCTCGTTTCCCGGCGGATTGGTCGTGTCGATGCGCAATAGCGCGCGCAGCTGCTCGACCGCCTCATCCCCCAGCTCGCTCACGCGCCGATGACACCACGGCTTTGGCGTGTTATCAACGCGAACCTCCCATGAGCGCCCCCGTCGACTCCAGCGCGCTCGCGAACGCCGCGCCCGTCGAGCACCCCGCCGGCTTTCGCAAGCGACGCGGCCAGAACTGGGTCTTCCTCGGGCTCATGTACGGCTTCTTCTACATGTCGCGCTACAACCTGAGCGCGATTCAGCAGGCCATGAAGGAGACGTTCGGCTGGTCGCACACCCAGTACAGCGACGTGGCCGGCACCGGCGTCCTCATCTACGGCTTCGCCGTGTTTCTCAACGGGCCGCTCGCCGACCGCATCGGCGGCAAGCGCGCCATCCTCATCGGCTCGGCCGGCGCCGCCGTCTTCAACCTGCTCTTCGGCTTCTGCTACCTCTTCGTCGGCCACGCCGCGGTCATGAAGGGCGCCACCGTCATCTCGCCCGCGGTCCTCACCCACGGCATGACCGGCTCGACGATGATCGCGACCTTCGCCGCCATCTGGGGCGGCAACCACTACTTCCAATCGTTCGGCGCGCTCTCGATCGTCAAGATCAACGCCGCCTGGTTCCACGTCCGCGAGCGCGGCAAGTTCGCCGGCCTCTTCGGCATCATGATCCAGTCGGGCCGGCTCTTCGCCTTCTCGTTCTCGCCCTTCATCCTGCGCTTTCTGCCTTGGCAGTGGTGCTTCTGGATCCCCGCCGCCATCCTCGGCGTCATGTTCTTCGTCAACCTGCGGCTCGTCGAGAACACGCCCGCCGACGCCGGCTTCACCTTCCACACCGCCGACGAGACCAAAGAAGAGGCGGAGCAGAAACCGTCGCTGCGCTTCGTCCTGCGCAAGGTGTTCGCCTCGCCGTCGATGTGGATGATTGCGTTCGCGTCGATGTGCATCGGCATGGTGCGCAACTCGATCGATCACTGGTGGGCCGGCTACTTCACCAGCGTGTTCTCGCTCAAGACCGCCGACCTCGCCCGCTTCGTCCCCTACAACGTCGTCTCGGTCGGCACGCCCATCGCCGCCATCACCGGCGGCCTCGTCGCCGGCAACCTCTCGGATCGCGTGTTCGGCTCGCGGCGCGCGCCCGTGATCTTCTTCGCCTTCATCGGCATGGCGGCGACGCTCGTCCTCCTGTCGCAGGGGCTGCACTCGCCCTGGGTCGGCGCCGCGCTGCTGCTGGTCATCGCCTTCTTCATCCAGAGCGCGCACTCGCTCGTCGGTGGCGCGGCGTCGATGGACTTCGGCGGCAAGAAGGCGGT
>JAQBQH010000289.1 GCA_028287105.1 Myxococcales bacterium | reverse complement strand
GGCCTCGTCGCTGGCGCGGGCGCCGTCGCTGGCGCAGGCGCGGGCGCCGTCGCTGGCGCCGTCGCTGGCGCGGGCTTCGCCGTCTTGACGGGAGGCTTGCCGCCGGTGCGCGTGATCGGCGCAGCCTCGCGGTCCTCTTCCTGCGGCGCCGGAGTCGCCGCCGGCGGCGCATCCTCGACCGGTGCGGGCGCAGCGGTGCCACCGTCACGGGCGTCGCGCGCGTCGGGCCGGTTGACCTCCTCCGGGGTGAATTCCATCGGAGGGCGCTCCTGCGCCAACGCCGACGCTACCAACGTCAGCGCGACCGCCAGCGCCCCCACGCCGAGCCGCAAACTTCTCATTCGACGGGGTGGACGGTATCGCAGCGCGTAACGATTTACAAACGATGACGAAGCGAAGCGGCTACTTCTTGGTGCTCTTGCCGGTGATCTGATCGACGATGTTCTCGTTGGCGTCGCCGCCGACCTTCGGCTGCTGCGTGACGGCGTCGATGAGGGCGTTGCCGCGAACCGGCTTGGTGTTGTGCTCGGTGCGCGCCTTCTCGACGTCGCGCGCCGTCGCCGGATTGAAGAGCACGAGACAGAAGTTGCCGTAGAACTCCGACTGGTCGATGGCGAAGAGCTGGAACTCCCCCGCCGCCGGCCACTCGAGGTGATCGAGCTTCATGTCGTCGCGCGTCTTGAGCTGCTGGAACTTCATCTCGGCCGGTCCGTAGCGGTTCTGGATCAGCTTGGCGAAGTCGTCGAACGACTTGCCGGCGAACACCGGGTGCTCGGCGTTGAACGCGATGTACTGCTTGTACAGCTTGTCGTGCCAGAAGAAGAGGAAGCGCCGCTGATCCTTTTCCCACAGCGTCATCATCGCTTCGTCGTTGCGCGGCGCGAACTCCGCCTGGATGATCGACGTCGCCCACTCCTTGGTGCCGGGCGACACGCCGTCGAACTTCATGTACGAGTCTTTGACCTTCTGCGCCTCGGCGCCCTCGTCCTTGCGCAGCTGATCCTGCTTGTAGACGTCGGGCTCCTTCTTGAGCATCTCGGCGTATTTGGCGTGAAGCCCCTCGGCGATGACCTTCTGCGCCTCGTCGGGCGACATGCCCCACTTGAACTTGCCGGCCAGCTCGCCGACGGCGCGCGCGTCGGCGGCGTGAGCTTTCGGGTGCGCGGCAGCGGACGCTTTGCCGGCCGACTTCTTGGCCAGTGCCGGCGTGGCGGCCAACAGCGCCATCGCACAGGCGATGCGGATCATGGTCGTCATGCGGGCGTTATACCACGCCTTTAGTGACTAGGGGCCGATCGACTGAGTGCGCGCCGGGTCGCGCGAAAGCGAGACCGAAGCGCCGGTCAGCGCGTCGGGGTCGATGGCGATGTCGAGCTCCTTGCCCGACACCGAGCCGTGGCAGCCGCCGCAGACGCTGTTGAAGAACTGCTGCGGCACGCCGCGCGAGATGCGCTCGCCGGGGCCGAGCTGATCCTCTTCCGACATCGTGAAGAGCTTGTTGCCGGCGCCGTCCTGCAGCTCGAGAATGATCGGCGTCAGCGACGGCAAACGAAGCCGCGTCGAGCCGTCCGAGGCCAAGGGCGCGCGCCCGAGCTCCTTGCGATTCGAGTAGACCATCTGCGATCCGGTGAGCCCGCCCATGCCGGAGGCAACGTCGAGCGGACCCTGATCTTCGTAGACGACGACCTGCGTCGCCGAGCGATAGTCGTTCACGAAGCGGCCGGTGCGCAGGTTGGCGCCGAGCAGCGTGCCGAGGAGCGGCAAGTCGGGATAGTGCACTTCGCCGTGCGCCGTATCGCTCGCGTCGACGTGGCCGCCGAAGACGAGCTGCGTCAGGTTGCGGAACAGCTGCTTCGGCTCGCGCTTGTAGACCAGCGCGGCCTCGACCCACGACTTGCCGCCGCCGGAGAATCCGGCCAGCGTCGCCTTGGTGCCGTTGCGCGGATCGACGACGACGAGATCGTAGCGCGGGGTCTGCGCGGTCAGATCGGTGATGGCGCCGTCGTAGCTGGCGAGGATGCGCCCGTCGGGCAGCGAGAACGGCGCGCGATAGGCTCCCTGCGTCGCGCCGGCGCGGCCGGTCGCGGCCGGGTCGATCACGGTCAGCGCCCTCAGAAACTGGATGTCGCTGCGGTCGGACTCGAAGGGCCCGATCGAGCGATTGAACGTAGCGAGCGTTCCGCCGCCGCCCTTGGTGCCGACGTCGGACAGGATGACGAGGAAGTTGCGGTCGATCGCCTCGCGAATGTCGGTCGCCTGCGTGTAGTTCACCGACGGGTGCATGGCCATCGTGTCGCTGTTGGGATCGAACCCCTGCGACTGCGCGCGCTGCGCCAGGAGCGGGTGGTAGTCGGTGAGGTCCCAGTTGATGCGGCGGCCGCTCAATTGATAGAAGTCCGGGCTCGCCTTCTCGGCGGTGAAGGTGACCTGGCCGTTGGCCATCATTGCCGGCGCGAGCTCACTGCCGAGGAGCGCGGTCATCTGCTCGGGCGCGCCGTAGCCGGTGCCGTTGCGCGGCAGGCGCCATAGATCGGTCTGGGGCAGGAGGAACTTGAGCGAGCGCGTCGGCCCCACCGACGGGCGGCCGCGAGTCGACGCGAACACCAGCGTGCCGTCCGGCGCGTACATCGGGTCGAGGTTGTGCAGCAGCATGCCGTTCTTCGACATGCCGTTGCCGTTGGTGATCTTGGTGCAGCCGTGGGCGGCGTCGAGCGTCACCTCGTAGAGGTCGAGCGTGTCGGTGGCGGCGAGGCGCATGGCGAAGGCGACCTTCGAGGCGTCGTAGCTGACCGCCGGGTGGCGCACGTCGACGTTGGCGCGGCCGGCGGTGACGCCGCTGCAGTTGTCGAGGAGGCTGCCCTGCACCGCCGACGTCGTGGCATCGATGACGCCGAGCGCACCGACGGTGACGCGGCCGTATACCAGATCGGCGCCGGGGCGATAGCTGTCGAAGTCGATGACGCGATCGCCGTCGGGCGGCCGCGAGACGGCGACGAGCGGCAGGGTCGACGCGGCGGCCATCGCCTCCGCCTGGCCGGCCATGACGAGCGCGGCCCGCTCCTTTTTGTGCCACTCGACGAGCGTGCAGAACGGCGTCGCCGTGCCGTCGGTGGGGAACGGCTGCGCGCACTTCGTCGGATCGAGCACCTCGTTCGGCGTCTGCAGCGGCGGTCCGCCACGATGGGTGATGCCGAAGCCGCCTTCGGCGACGGCGACGACCGGCTTCTTCAGGAGGCGGCTCTGCCGCGCATCGGGAATGTCGGGCACGAGGAAGTCGCGGCGCGCGGCGTCGTAGTTCGAGTGCAACGAGAAGCGCGACAGGAATCCCTGAGAGCCGGCGCGCAACTTGAAATCATTCGCCGACCCCGGCGAGTGGCACGCCTCGATGGCGCAGCCGCGCTTCAAGAAGACCGGCATGACAAAGTCGTCGAAGAACTTTTCGCCGTCGGAGAGCGTCTGCGCCGACTGCGAGCCGCCGACCGCCGCCGCCCAGGCCGACAGCTTCTTCCAGGTCTCGTCGTTCTTCGAGGTGAAGAACACGCCACCCGTGTGCACGATGCCGCCGCCCGACGGCGCGAGCGGCTTCAAGAGGATCATCGAGGTCTCGGGCGGGCTACCGACGAACGCCTGCGCCTCGAGGAAATTGAACTTCGAGGCGTCGTTCGAGCCGTCGCCCTTGCAGGTCAAGAAGAAGTCGGACTGCTCGCCCGAGTGACAGGTCGAGAACGCGCAGCTCTGCGTGACCACCGGCTCGACGTCGGCGGTGAACTGCTTGAACGCGGCCGAGCTCGTATCCACCGTCGGCAGCTGCGCGGCGACGTCGGGGCGCACCGTCATGAAGTTCGGATTGCAGTCGCCGGTCCCCATCTGCTGGGGCTTGTTGACGACGGAGCCGTCCTCCTGCGCGCCGTTGGCGAGCCACTTCTGCAGCTCGAGGAACGCCGACGACGTGACGCCGAGCGTAGCGCCGCCGGCATGCTCGATCTCCGATGGGTAGAAGTCGGTCTTGCCGTCGGTCTTACCCTTGTACGGGATGGGCGGCACCTGCGCGCCCGACGCCTTGAGGAGCAGGAGCGGCACGGGGAAGGAGCCGTAGGTGCGCAGGACGTCCTTGCGCTTCGAGAGCGCGGCGTAGCTGGTGAGGTCGAGGTTGCCGAGCGCGTTGCCCTTGCCGTCGTCCTTGTGGCAGGCGCCCTGATTGAAGACGCAGTTCTGCGTCAGGATCGGCTGGATGACCCGCTCGTAATATTTGGGGCCCGCCGCCGGCTGGTCGTCACAACCGACCGCCGAGAGCGCGAGGAGGGAGCCTAGTAATAGTCGAGGGTAATGCATCCCGGCAGGATTTTACCGCAGGTTGGCGAGCGCGGCGGTCGCAATCGACCGCACCAGCGGATCGGAGTCGGACTGGGCGGCCTGCAGCGCAGGACGCGCCGCGCCATCCTTCATCTCGCCGAGCGCCCACGCCGCCGCCTTGCGCACACCGGGTGAGGCGTCACCCGTCGCCACGGCCGACAGCGCCGCGACGGCGCCCGAGACATCGCCGCCCGACTGGCCGACGAATCCGAGCGTCATGATGGCCTCGCGGCGCACGCCCGCGTCACTGTCACCGAGCAGCGGCAAGAGCGCCGGCGCCGACGCGGCGACCTTCTTGCCGGCCGGTGCGCGCAGCTGGCGCAAGGAAGCGGCCGCCTGCGCCCGCACGCCCGACAGCGGCGAGGCGAGCGCACCCTGCAGCGTCGCGACTGCCGAGGGATGGCCGATGATCCCGACGGCGCGCGCCACGGAGACGCCCGACTCCTCGTCGAGCGGCTGACTGAGGTACGTGGTCAGCGCCGGCAGCGTCGTGTAGTCGCGCATCGCCGCCAGCACGTCGCCGGCGTTGCGCGCCGCCACCGGGTCGCCGCCCGCGAGACGCGCCTGCATGGTCGAGATGACCTGACTGCGCACGCCGCGCCGTCCCAGCCACCAACCGGCCGCGTCCCGCACCCTGGCCGACTCGTGATCGACCAGCGGCAGGACCGCGTCGATGCACGAGAGGCAGGCGAGGAACTCGGCGCGCTCCAGCTCCGCCACGATGGCGTCGGCCGAGCCGGACTGCGCTGCCGCCTTGATTGCCACCGTCGAGCCGCCCCGACCGGCGAACGCCGAAAGCGGCGCCAACAAGGCCATCATCACGATTGCGGTGCGCATTAGTACGGCCCTCCCATCTTGTTCTCGCGTGCGTAGTACTGACCTCCAGAATCGGAGGAGAGAATGAGCGTGTAGTACTCGTCCGCCGTCAGCTGATAGGCGGCGTCGGCGCCGTCGTGGCCGTTGTACACGCCGACCTCGGCCGGATGGACGGGCTTGCTCGGAAAGGCGCGCACGTTCATGTCGACGTTGGGGAAGCGCTGCGGCGGATTGAGCATCTGCACCACCACCGACGAGTGCGCGGCGCCCGGAGTCACGTACATCTTCGGGTCGCCCGTGATCATGATCTGCTTCTCGCGGAAGGCCATCTGCGGCCCGAGCAGCGCGATGTACGAAGCCGTGTACGTGTACATGCGGTCGCCGGCGTCGATGGTGACCGGCTTGGCCGACAGGTCGAAGGTGAAGCTGAACATCGTCATGTCGGTGACGTCGGTGATGGTGTAGCTCGGGTTGGCCGCGCCGGCCGTGCCGTCGTGGCAGACGGCGCATTTCGCGCTCAGGATCGGCTGCACTGCCTTGTCCCACGGGACGCCCATGATCTTGTCGTAGGTGAAGACGTCGGAGCGACGCTCCTGGCGCGCGATGTTGGTGAAGAGGTCGGGCGAGCCGGAGGCCTGCAAGATCGAGCTGCCGGGCGCCAGTGCGATCGGCTTGACGCGATCCTCGTGGCAGCCGCCGCAGACGCGCGCTTCGCCCGAGCGACCCTGGATCCAGACCGGCTCGGCCGCGGTGTCACCGCCGGCGCCCGAGGTGGCGAGCGCCATGCCGAACTTGTCGATGAGCTGCAGGCGCACCGGCGTGTTGGCCGGAATCTGTGCCTTGAACGAGCCGTCGGCGTTGATCGGCACCTCGCCGAGGCGCGCCTGGCCGTCGAACTCGGTGAGGCCGAAGTCGCCGGGGAAGCCTTCCTCCGACGAGAAGCCTTCGGAGACGCGGACCTTGATGGCGCTGCCCGGCGTGACGTTGAACATCGTCGAGTCGTAGACGTTGATGGCGCCGATGAGCGTGCCGGTCGTGCCGGTGGCGGCGAAGAGCGGCGTCAGCGTCGGCGGCTCGTTGCGCGGGACGATCGCGAGCGGCGACTGCTCCCAGCTGTCGGGCTGGTTGACGATCGGATAGCGGGTGTTCGACTTGGCGTCGAAGACGTAGATGCCGAAGTCGGGGTGCGACTTGGCCATCGAGAGCACTTCGGTCTCGACGGCGCCGTCGGCCCACGTGGTGAGGAAGCGATCGCTGTTGCCCGGCACGGGAGCGACGTCGTAGTAGCGACCGACGTCCTTGAACGACGGCGTGCGGTCGGCGGGCACGAGCGGCGTGAGGTCCTCCGCCGACGAGCGCGCTTCGGACTGCTGCGTGATGTCGCTGCCGCCGAGGTTGACGCGCAGGATCTTGCCCGCCTGGTAGGTGCGGTCGCGCGAGGTGCCGATGACGACGAGCTGACCGGGCGCGTATTCGCGAGCGCGGAGGTAGCTGTTGGCCACGCCCTTGGACTCGCGGCCGAAGCCTTCACGCACGCCGGTGAGATCCTGCTGCATGATGGTGAGGTCGCCTTCGTTGACGTCGCCGAGGTGGCGCCACTCGGTCATGAGGATGCGGCCGTCGGAGAGCAGCGTCGGCGCCACGCGGTGCGAGACGTTGCGGGGTCCGAGGATCTGATCCGAGCCGTCGAGCTTCATGGTCGCGGCCTGCGCGGTGGTGGCGCGCTCGTACTCGTCCATGAACTGCGGGACGGCGCCGCCCTCGACGTTGCGGTTGGTGACGTAGAAGATGCGGCCGGCCGGCAGGTAGATGGGATAGACCTCGTCGTTCGGGCCCATCGTGACCTGGCAGGGACCGACGGTCACCTTGCCCTGCGCGGCGTCGCACGGGTTGGTCCCGTCGACGTTGATGCGGAAGATGTGATAGCGCTCCTCGCCGGGCGCCTTGCCCGAGAAGACCAGCTCTCGCGCGTCGAACGAAAGGTCCAGCGCGTTGACGTCGCCGCCGGCCCAGTTCGTCAGGTTCTTCTTCACGCCCGACGCGGTAGGCGGCGTCAGGGTGAAGAGGTTGCCGTCCGTACCGCCGCCGGTGTAGTCGAACACGTTGCCGGTGTCGGCTGGCGTGCGCGAGATATAGGCGATCGCGGGGACGCCTCCGAGCACGTTCGTCTGACCATTGTCGCAGCCTGCAATCGGCAGCGCCGCGGCCAACGCCAACGTGATGAGTGGCTTACGCATTGTTTCGACCCTCCACGGCCAGCCCGTACAGCAAGCGGTGGGCCGTTTCCAACGCTAGGGGATACGGGGATTTGGAGCGAGCGAAGGGGTCGGATTGGGGGCGGTCGCCCCCGGGCCTCCGAAAAGCTGTGGCTCGCCGCCCCCCGATTCCTTCTTTATGGGCGACGTGCCGGCGAGCGGCGGCATCGGCGCCAGGAGGTCGTCATCGTCGTCTCCCACGAGCGTCGGCGACGGCGGCAGCGCCGGCTGCTTCTCTGCCTGCAGGTCGGAGTCGGGCGTCTTGGAGTAGCGCGCGCGCTCGCCGGGGCGCGAGTAGTCGATCCAGAACGCCGAGCGCTTGACACGCGACGGATCGACGTCGAGGTGGACGAAGTCGGAGTTCGGGTAGTAGCCGACGCCGACGCGCGTCAGCGTGCGCTCGAAGTCGCGCAGCTCGGTGTTGGGGACGCCGTCGACCTTGAAGTCGCAGGCGACTCCCTTCTTGTGCGGCGACTTCGGGTTGCCCTTCTCCTTGGCGACCTTCGGCGCGCGATAGCCGGCGACGACGTAGATCTTCTTGAACTCGAAGTGCTTGGCGACGGTGTAGATGAGCTCGGCCAGGCGCGTCGACATCGCGTGCACGCGGCCGGTGTGGTGGCAGCGGAGGAAGCGATTCCAGCCGCGCAGGGCGACCTTGGTGAAGCGGCCCTTGGCGTCGGGGCGCAGCTTGAAGCTCTCGCGCGTGTTCATGGCGAAGAGCTCGGCCGCGGGCGGCGGTGGTGGCGGCGGCAGCCTCTTGCGCTTGCGCACCTTGGCGACAGGCTTGGCGGTCGCGGGCGCGACGCTGATGCCGGAGGGCGTGGTCGACGGCGTCGGCGCGGGAGGGATCGAGGGCGTGACCTTGGAAGCTGGCGCGGGCGACTGCGCCTGTGCCTGCGCCAGCGACCCGGCGAGGCACAAGGCGAAGCAGACCGAACGAGCGCGATGCATCCGCCCAAGTCTTTTCGCCCCGCGCTCCGCTGTCAAACTTCGAGTCACCGGCTCCCGTCGGATTTTGACATGCGCCGGCACATGGTAGGTTGCTTATATGTCGTGGCTCTTCGTCGGAGCGTTCGTGCTGCTCCTCGTAGTCATGCTCCTGGCGACCCGCACCACCGCGCCGCCGACTCCCGCGCTGAAGCTCGCCGGCGGTCCGCCCGACGATGCCGCCGACGCCGCCGCCGGCCGCCCCCTCCTCTCCGCGATCGTCGCCGCGCTCCGCGTCCAGGGCATCGAAGTCTCCGACATCGAACCCGAGGATTGGGGCTACACCGCCGCCGCCACCCTCGCCGGCAAGCCCCTCCTCCTCCGCCTCGGCGCCCACGGCTCCAACGGCGTCGGCCGCATCTGGCTCCTCGTCCTCGAAGGCGCCAGCCCCACGGCCGCCCGCACCATCGAACGCGCGGTCATCGCCGTGGCCGGCATCAAGGTCCTCGGCTGGGACGACTAGGGCCGTCCCTAATCTGTTCGCGGTCTGCCGGCGGCATGTGGTTGTGCCACCGTCGGCGGCACGCAGTGGGGCCTGTTTGCCGAGCTCAGGCGCCTCGTCGCGGCGAGCACATTAGCTGAGCCACAGCCAGGTGCTGGCGACGGCGCGGAAGCGCTTCAGGTCGTGGAACAGGCACTCGACGCGGTAGCGACGTCGGCACAGGCGGCGGTCGAGTCGTCGACGGCGGTGTTTGCGCGTCGGGTGGCAGCAGATGACGGGCTCCAGTCTCGATCAAGCACAGGCGGTCCGCAAGGCCCGCCCGCGTCATCGCCCTCTGCCTCGTCGAACGCCCTCGAGCACAGATTGTCCGCCGCAAGGCCCCCGCCCCCGGGTCCTCAGCCCTCCGCCAGCCCGGTCAACGCCCGCTCGATCTCCCCCCGCATCCCCCCCGCCGACGCCGCCCGCCACGACCGGCCATGCCCCGGCAGCACCCACTCGAACTCGTACGCGCGCAACCTCTCCACCGATCGCACCTGCTCCTCGAACGAGTACCAACAGACCTCCCGCCCCGCGTCCAACCGCCCGTAGTCCTCGTCCCACCACAGGTGATCCCCGGTGAACAGGAACTTGTCCCGATACAAGAGCGCCATGCTGCCGCGCGTATGCCCCGGCACCGGGATCACCATCAAGTCCGCATCCAGCCTCACCGGCGCGCTCCCGTCGATGCGCCGCTCGACCCCAAGCCGCCCCGCATCGGCGGCGTGCATGATGCGCGTGCAGCCGAAGCGACGCGCGAAGACTTCGTGGTCGGCGACGTCGTCCTTGTGCGTGAGGAACATCCAGCGCACGCCGCCGAGCTCCTCGAGTCTCCGCATGAGCGGCTTGGCAGCACGCGGCGAGTCGACGAGCACGTTGCCGCCCGGCCGCACGATGAGATACGAGAACGCCCCGTACGACGCCGCCGCGTGCCAGCCGCAGTACCAGACGTCATCCTCGATCCGCACCGGAAACGCCGTCGACGCCATACGCGCATCGCGCTTCGGCGCAGTTCCGATGCTCGCCGTCGGACAGGCGACGAGCGCCATGAGCGCGCGCTCGGTGGCGGTCTCACCTTCCGGCTGCGCCGCCACGTACGACTGCGCATGGCGGCTCGAACGCGCGAACGTCGCCGGCGCGAGCTGACGGCAGGCGTCGCAGTCGATACAGCTGTCGTCGACGAAGAAGGCGCCCGGCGCGTTGACCGGCAGCGCCGCGTGGAGCCGCGCCATACCCTCTATGTACGTCGTCTACCGCGCCGGCGCCAGCCACGGCGAGTTGACGACATGGAGGACGAGCACGACAGCCACGACCCAGCCGCCGCGCCCGCCGAAGCTGCGCAGCCGGCGCGCCCGCGCGAGGTAATACGCGGCGCACACGGCGATGAAGGCCAGCTCGAAGAACCACCAGCCGCGTGGCCAGCGCGTCCATAGCCCCAGCCCGACGTGGGCCTCGGCATGCGGCCACAGCGCCAGATCGCCGGGGTGCATGAGGAAGTCGAGAACGAAGTGCGAGAACACGGCGACGCCGCACCATGCCGCAGCGACGAGGCCGCGACGGAAAAGGAGAGCGGCGAACAGCAGGCTCCAGACGAGCGACATGGCCAACGAGTGGGACCAGTCGATGAAGTCGAGGCGGAAGCCCGGCGCCACGCCCGGCGTCATGGTCGTGCGCTCGACCCCGAGCGAAACGAAGAGGCCGAACAGGAGATCGAGCACGCCGACGCCGAGGAGTAGCCCCCACGTCGGGGCGCGCGGCTCTCGGGCCTTCATCGCGAGGCCGGCGGCGAAGTGGCCGGCGTACATCAGCGGCTCTTTTTAGCCCGGTCGAGCCACGCCAGCAGCGGCACCGGAAGGACGAAGCTCAAGAGAACCATGATGCCGAAGATGGTCGGGCTCATCGCTCCGCCTGTGGCCGGCGCTTGATGAGGACGTCGACGATGTAGCTCGCCACCTGCGACGGCTTGGTGCCGGGGCCGAAGCCCGCGTCGTAGCCCAGCTCGCGCGCGAGCTTGTGATCGATGCGCGGCCCGCCGAGCAGGAACAGCAGATCGCGCTGCCCGCTCTTGCGCGCCAGCTCGATGAGCTGCTGCGAGTTCTCGATGTGCAGATCGCGCTGCGTCATGATCTGCGAGACGAGCACCGCGTCCGCGTTCAGCTCCCTGGCGCGCGCCAGGAGCGCGACGTTGTCGACCTGCGCGCCGAGGTTGTAGGCGTCGAACCACGGATAGGCCTCGAGCCCCTTGTCGCCGGCGTAGCCCTTCATGTTCAAGATGGCGTCGATGCCGACGGTGTGCGCGTCCGAGCCGGTGCAGGCGCCGACGACGACGACCTTACGTCCGATCTGCTCGTGGACGAGATGGTTGATCTCCTTGAAGCCCCACTCCGGCACCGTCACTTCGGGGACCACGATCGCGGAGTAGTCGAGCTGCACGTCGGCGTTGGCGTAGACGACGAAGAAGCTGAAGTTGGTGCCCGCCTTCTCCATCGTGGCGACGAGGATGTTCTTGAGCCCGAGCGTCTCGGCGAAGCGGCGCGCCGCCTCCTTGGCCCGTCCCGACGTCGCCACCGGCAGCGTGAAGCTGAGCTGAATGCGCCCGTCGTCCTTGCGATCTCCGTACGCGCGGATGAGCTCGGGCGGACGCTTGTGTGGAGGTACGTCAGACATGGTCCGCCTCCAGCGCCTGCAGGATCGGGTTGACGTACGCGGTCGACTTTTCGACGACGCCGCCGAGGCCGCGCCCACCGTTCTCCGGGCGTTTGACGTCGGCGAAGGCGCCGCGCGCGATGGCGGAGAACATCCCCTCCTTCTGCACCTCGCGCAGAAGCACGCGCGCCTCGTCGAGCACCTGGCGCGCGCGGGCGACGACGCGGCCCTCTGGGTTCCAGATGATCTCGTCGCTCAGATGGCGTGCGGCGTTGAAGACGTAGTCGGCGCCCTTGATGGCGGCGAAGCGATCTTGCAGGAGCGGCGTGTGGATCGACTCGGTCATCATGCCGAGCAGCTCGATCGACTGCTCGGTCGCGACCCCGACGAGATCGTAGAGACCGTCGACGCGATGCGACCAGAAGATGTCGCCCGACTTGTGCTTGGTGGCCGGCATCCACTTGATCGGATGGCGCGGAAAGATCTGCCGCACCAGCTGCGCCTGCGCGATCTCCATGAGCAACGAATCCTCGATCGACTTGTCGATCTCGAACGCGTGGCCGAGGCCCATCTGCTCGTCGGGCAGCCCGGCGCGTTTGGCGAAGGCCTCGTTGATGAACTGCGACGCGATGACGGTGTGGGCGCTGTCGACGGCGTCCGCTGTGGTCAGGTAGTTGTCCTCGCCGGGGTTGATGATGATGCCGGCGCGCGCGATCACCCGCCGCGAGAAGTACTGATCGCACAAGGTGCGGCGCGGGTTGATGTCGCGAAAGAGGATGCCGTACATGGCGTCGTTGAGCAGCATGTCGAGCCGCTCGACGGCGCCGAGATACGCGATCTCCGGCATGCACAGGCCCGACGAGTAGTTGACCTGCATGAGGTAGCGGCCGAGCCTCTCCTGCTCGTCGTCGAGCGCCTGGCGCACGATCTTGAAGTTCTCTTGCGTCGCCCAGGTGCCGCCGAAGCCTTCGGTGGTGGCGCCGTACGGCACGTAGTCGATGAGCGACTGCGCCGTCGAGCGGATGACGGCGATGATGTCGGCGCCCGCCTGCGCGGCGGCGCGCGCCTGATCGGCGTCGTCGTAGATGTTGCCGGTGGCGACGATGACGTACTTCCACGGCGTCGGCCCGGTGCCGAGGCGCGTGCGATCGGCGAGACGTTTGTCGCGCGCCCGATCGAGCCGCTCCAGCGCCGCGTCGGTGTAGGGCGCCAGCGCCGCCAGGAGCTCCTCGCGCGTGGCGCCGACGCTTCCGTCGTCGACCTCGCTGCCGTAGGCGAGCACCTCGGCCGCCTCTTGCGGATTGGCTGCGCCGCGGGCGAGCGCACGGCCGAGCCACCAGGCGATGCCGTGGCCGAGGCCGCCGGCGGCGAGGTAGCGGTCGACGCAGGTGTTGACCAGCGGCACGCCGTCGGCGTCTGCGCCGTCGACACCGTAGGCGCGCAAGACGGTGCGCTCGATGGAGACGGTGGTGTGGGCGTCGATGAAGCGTTGCACGCCGCCGGAGATGTCGGCGGCCAGCGCGCGACATTCGTCGACCACGGCGGTTTCGATCGGGAGCGGATGCACGCCTGCAATCTAGCCGCACCCGTCGGGGAACTCAACCCGCGAGCGTCCGCCTGCTCGCCGGGCAGCCGACCGCATCGCAACCGAATCGCCGCCCGAGCGATCGATTGCGAAACTGCGTACATTGCGCGCGCGCGGAGCTCGGTCACCCTTTCCGGCCATGGACGAAGCGAACGACCTGGCGCGCTTGTACGAACACTATCGCCAAATGAACCAGGAGAAGTTCGATTCGCTGCTTCCGCGCGACTACACCATCCAGTTCAACCCGCTGTTGCGCCGCCTCACCGGACGCATCACCTATAGCTGGAAGCTCATCGAGATCTCGGAGTTTCACTATCGCCAGTACGGGTACGCCGACGCGGTCGCGACGCTGGAGCACGAGATGCTCCATCTCTATCTGCACACGCTCGGAAAACCGTCGGGGCACAACGTGCTCTTCAAGAAGGCCGCCGAGCAGCTCGGCATCCGCGTCTTCCACGCCAATCCGTATCCCAAGAATCGCGCGCCGCGCCATCGCTACGTCTACGAGTGCCCGTCGTGCGGGCGCATGGTGTTTCGCAAGCGGCCGCAGGAGCGGCACGCCATCGCCTGCGGCGTCTGCTGCCGCATGTTGGCCGACGGCGCCTGGGACGAGCGCTTCACGCTAAAGCTGCTCGAGAAGGTGAAGTTCGCGTAGCGGATTACTTCTTCGGGCGGGCGATGCCGAGGCGGTCGAGCTCTGCCATGACCTGCTGCAGATCCGCCCAGACTTCGCGCTTCGCCGACGGTGTGCGCAAAAGGAACGCCGGGTGATAGGTGGGCATCAGCGGTACGCCTTCGTACTCGTACCAGCTGCCGCGCAGCCGCGAGATGGGTGCGTCGGAGCGCAGCAGGCACTGCGCCGCGAACTTGCCGAGCGCGACGATCATGCGCGGGCGGATCGCCGCCAGCTGCCGCTTCAAGAACGGCTCGCACTCGGCGATCTCGTCGGGCTCGGGGTTGCGATTCCCCGGCGGGCGGCACTTCAGGATGTTGCAGATGTAGACGTCTTCGCGACCGAGGCCCATCGCCTCGATCATCTTGGTCAACAGCTGGCCGGCGGCGCCGACGAACGGCTCGCCGGTGCGATCTTCGTCGGCACCGGGCGCTTCGCCGACGAACACCAGCGGGGCGTCGGGGTTGCCGACGCCGTAGACGATGTTGGTGCGCTTGTCCCTGAGCTTGCAGCGCTGACAGTCGCCCAGCGCTTCGCGAATCTGCTCGAGGCCCGCAGCGCCGGTCAGGCCGCCCGCGCTCTCGGGCACCGCGGCAGTGGGTTGCGCCAGCCGGTTCGGTTGCGCCAGCCGGTTCGGTTGCGCCGCCCGGTTGGGTTGCGTCCCCGCGGTCTGCTGCCCCTTCGGCAGCCCGACGACGCCGCCGCGCTCCAGCCACGCGACGTGCTCCTTCAGCTGCCGCGTCAGCGCCAGTAGCTCCTCGCGTGCGCTCACGCCACGGCCTCCGCCGGACCGAGCAGCGCGCGCGCGCGATCGAGAATGCGCTCCGCCACCTCGTCCTTGTTCAAGAGCGGCAGCCGCTCGACGCTGCCATCGCGCCCGAGCAGCATGACGCGATTGGTATCGGTGCCGAAGCCGCTGCCCGCCTCCGAGACGTCGTTGGCGACGATGAGGTCGCACCCTTTTTGCCGCAGCTTCTCGGCCGCGTGGCGCTCGACATCCTCGGTCTCGGCCGCGAACCCGATCACCACCGGCGCCCTGCCCTTCAGCTCGGCCAGGATGTCCGGGTTCTTCATCAGCGCCACCGCCGGCGTGTCGCCGAGGTCCGCCTTCTTCAATTTCTCCGGCGCCTCCACCGACGGGCGATAGTCGGCCACCGCGGCGGTCATCACCACCATGGCCGCGCCCTCGACGGCGGCGAGCGTCGCTTCACGCATCTGCCGCGCCGTCTCGACGTCGACCCGCCGCACGCCGGGCGGCGTCGGCAGCGACGTGGGCCCCGCGACGAGCGTGACCTCGGCGCCGCGCCGCGCCGCGCGCGCGGCGATCGCGAAGCCCATCTTGCCCGTCGAGCGATTGCCGATGAAGCGCACCGGATCGATCGGCTCGAACGTCGGCCCCGCCGTCACGACCACGCGGCGCCCCGCCCAATCGCGCGGCCCGAGCAGCGCTCCGCACGCCTCGGCGATCTGCGCCGCCTCGATGAGGCGCCCCTCGCCGATCCAGCCGCACGCCAGCTCGCCCGCGTCGGGACCGACGGTGTGCACGCCGCGCTCCACCAGCGTCTTCAAGTTCGCCCGCGTCGCCGGATGGCGCCACATGTTGACGTTCATCGCCGGCGCCAGCAGCAGCGGCGCGCGACAGGCCAGCGCCACCGTCGTCAAGAGATCATTGGCGAGGCCATGCGCCAGCCGCGCGATCACGTCGGCCGTCGCGGGCGCGATCACCAGGAGCTCGGCGCGATCGGCGAGCTGGATGTGCCCGATGGTCGCTTCCTGCGTCAGGTCGAACGTGTCCGTCGCGACCGGATGCTGCGACAGCGCCTGCATCGTCAGCGGCGTCACGAACTTCTGCGCGGCTTCGGTCATGACCACGCGCACCTCGGCGCCCGCCTTGACGAGCGCGCGCACCAGCTCCGCCGCTTTGTAGGCGGCGATGCCGCCGGCCACGCCGACGACGACCCGACGACCGCCGAGGTCCATGTCAGAAACGTAACACCGAGATCGCTATTTCGTAAGGCCGATCGTCGAGCGGGCGACGAGGAAGAGCCGCCACGCGGGGGCGCCTGCATCGCGATCGAGCCCGGCGCCGGCACCGGCGTCGACCCCCACGGGACCGAGGCGCAGTCGCACCGCGCCGCGCAGCTCGACCGGGCGTGACCCGTCGCTGCCGCCGACCGCGCCGGCACCTTCGACCACCAGCCCGGCGCCGAGGCGGCTGCGCTCGATGACGCTGGCGCCGACGCCGGCCGCCCAGGTCAGCTCGTCCCCGAGACGCGTCAAAAAGAGCGTGCGCTCGTTGGCGAAGCGGGCGCCGACCGATACGCCGGCCGTCAGTCGGCCCCACTGCCCGTCGACGACGACGCGCGGCTCGACGGTGGCGCTGTCGTGCGCGGCGAAGTCGTGCTGCCCGTTGGTCGGCGCGGTCACCTGCAAGAGGATGGCGGCGTGCAGCCCCGGCCGACTCACGTCACCGACGAGCTGCGCCTTGACGCGCACGCGAAAATCGCCCGCCACGGTGGTGGCGAGCGCCGTTTCGTCGAGGCCGGTGCCGCGCAGCCGATCGCCGGCCTGATAGAGCACGACCGGAACGCCGACCGCCGCCGCGATCCGCTTCCACAGCCCGAACTCGAGCGCCACGTCGGTGACCAGCGCATCGCGCACCGGCCGCGACACGTCGGAGCCGCTGAACGCCCGCCGCAACGTCAGCGGCTGATGCACCCAATCGACCGACCCCGCCCACGACACCGCGCCCGCCGGCGTCACGGCCGCGCCCTCGACGCCGATGAGCGAGGCCGGCCCCACCGCCGGCGAAAAGCGCTCCGCTGGAATCGCCGTCGACGCGCTGGTGGTCGTGGCGCTCTGCGCCAACGCCGTCGACGCGAGCAGGAGGGCTGAGAGCTGATAGCTGACAGCTGTCAGCCTCGATCTCACCCGCCTTCTTCTTTGTAGATCTTGTCGGCGGTGACGTGCTTGTAGCGCACCGCCTTCAAGCGCAGCAGCAAGAGGCGGAACAGCGTCTCGGCGCGCGGCTCGCCCGCCTTGCGCGCCTTTTCGGCGTGGCGCTTGAGCTCGGCGCGCGCCTCGCGCGGATGGAACTGGAACGCGCGCGTGAACAGGATCTCCGGCGGCGTCATGACGTTGGCGATGAGGCGCGCCTCGAAGATCTCGTGCTCCTCGACACCGGGCAGGCGCCGCCGCTCGGTCACCGCGAACTCGCCACCGCCGAGGAGATCGTCGAGCAGGATGATCCCGTCGTCGACCTTGCGCACCTCGAACAGCGAGCGATGCGAGGTCGCCAGCGCGTGCACCCACTGGCCCTCTTTGTCGTCGAGCTTCTCGTCGGCGAGGAAGCGCAGCGCCGGTGCGCGTCCGTCGGCCAGCGGCCGCTCGAGCGCATACCACTCGAGAAACGCGGTGGTGCGCTCCTCGTACAAAAAGTCGTCGTCGAAGACGCGCCCCGCCCTCTCCGCCCACTCTTCGCGCGCCTTGACCGTCTCGGCCTCGTCGCGCGCGGCGTAGGCGACGACGCGGTCGAGCAGCCCGGCCAGCACGCTCACGACCGCCTCCTCACCGATGCTTCTCGATGAGCGCCATGAAGCGGTCGAACAGGTACGACGCGTCGTGCGGCCCCGGCGACGCCTCCGGGTGATATTGCACGCTGAACGCCGGCCGGTCGCCGAGCCGCATGCCCTCGACGGTGTTGTCGTTCAAGTTGACGTGGCTGAGCTCGGCCTTGCCGCGCAGCGACTCGACGTCGACCGCGAAGCCGTGGTTCTGCGACGTGATCTCGACCTTGCGCGTCGACAGATCCATGACCGGACAGTTGGCGCCGTGATGGCCGAACTTGAGCTTGTAGGTCGAGCCGCCGAGCGCCAGCCCGAGGATCTGATGGCCGAGGCAGATGCCGAAGAGCGGCACCTTCTTCTCGACGATCTGCCGGCACGCCTCGGCGGCGTAGGTGACCGCGGCCGGATCGCCGGGGCCGTTGGAGAGGAAGACGCCGTCGGGACGGAGCGCCAGGACCTCGGCGGCGCTCGTCGTCGCCGGCACGACGGTGACGCGGCAGCCCGAGTCGACCAGCTTGCGTAGGATGTTGCGCTTCATCCCGAAGTCGTAGGCGACGACGTGCTTGTCGGGCGAGCGGCGCGCCGCCGTGTCCTGCGCGTGCTGCCAGCTGCCCTCTTCCCAACCGTACGTGGCCGCCGAGGTGACCTCGCGAACGAGGTCGCGCCCTTCGAGCCCGGCCGTGCGCTTGACCCGCTCGACGAGCGCCGCGTCCGAGCACTTGTCGACGGCGAGGGTGGTGATGATCCCGCGCATGGCGCCTTGATCGCGCAGCTTCTGCGTGAGCGCGCGCGTGTCGACGCCCTCGATGCCGGGCACGCCCGCCTCGGCCAGCACGCGGTCGAGCGTCGTCTGCGAGCGCCAGTTGCTGACCACCGGCGACAGCTCGCGCACGACGTAGCCCGACAGCCACGGCCGCGGCGACTCGAGGTCCTCTTCGTTCCAGCCGGTGTTGCCGATCTCCGGCGCGGTCATGACCACGATCTGCCCGCGATACGACGGATCGGTCACGACCTCCTGGTAGCCGGTGAGCGCGGTGTTGAAGACCACCTCGCCCGCGCCTTCGCCGCTGTCGTCGGCGATGCGCGCGCCGAATGCGCGGCCGCGCACGACCGTGCCGTCCTCGAGCGCCAGTCGCGCTAGATCAGCCACGCGCGACCTCCTCGGAGCCGTAGTCGAACACCAGCTGCCCCGCGACGATGGTGTGCGTCACCCGCCCGCGCAGCTCCCAGCCGCGGAACGGCGAGTTGCGCGACTTCGAGCGAAAGGTCGCCGGATCCACTTTGTAGACCGCGGCCGGATCGAAGATGGTCACGTCCGCGGCCGCGCCTGCGCGCAGCGTCCCGCCCGGCAGCTCGAACACCTGCGCCGCGCCGACGGTGAGCCGGCGAATCAGCGTCGCCAGCGTCAGCACCTTGTCGTCGACCAGCTTGAGCCCGAGGCCCAGCGCCGTCTCGAGGCCGAGCATGCCGAAGGCCGCCTGATCGAACTCGACGTCTTTCTCCTGCGCCTGGTGCGGCGCGTGATCGGTCGCGATGCAATCGATGGTGCCGTCGGCGAGCGCCTCGCGCAGCGCCTGCTTGTCGGCCTCCGAGCGCAAGGGCGGCGCGCACTTGGTCGCCGTGTCGTACGAGCAGCAGGCGACGTCGGTGAGCGTCAGGTGATGCGGCGTCACCTCCGCCGTCACGCGCAGCCCGCGCCGCTTGGCCTCGCGCACCGCCCGCACCGACGCTGCCGTCGAGATGTGCGCCACGTGATAGCGGGCGCCCGTCCACTCGACCAGCTCGAGATCGCGCGCCACCATGACCGACTCGGCCGCGGGCGGCTGTCCGCGCAGCCCGGCGCGCGTCGCCGCCGGCCCCTCGTTCATCACGCCGCCCTGCGCCAGCTGCTTGTCCTCGGCGTGCTGCACGACACACAGCCCGAAGGTGCGGGCGTACTCGAGCGCGCGCCGCATCAGATCGGCGTTCATGACCGGCATTCCGTCGTCGCTGACGGCGATGATGCCGGCGTCCTTCATCTCGCCCATCTCGGCCAGCGACTCGCCCTTGAGCCCCTTGGAGATGGCGCCGATGGGCAGCACGCGCACGATGGCCGCCTCGCGCGCGCGCCGCACGATGAGGTCGGTGACCGAACGGTTGTCGTTGGGCGGGTTGGTGTTGGGCATGCAGCAGACGGTCGTGAAGCCGCCCGCCGCGGCCGCCCGCGCGCCCGACGCGATGTCCTCTTTGTACTCGTGGCCCGGCTCGCGCAGGTGCACGTGCAGATCGATGAAGCCGGGCGTGACGACCTTGCCGGCGCAGTCGATGACGCGCGCTCCGTCGACCCGCGCGCCGGCCTCGACGGCTTTGACCACGCCGTCCTCGATCAACACGTCGGTGACTTTGTCGATTTCGCCGGCGGGATCGATGACCCGCCCGCCCTTCAAGAGGAGTGCCGCGGGCACGCCGAATGTGTACCTACGCCCGGCCGTTTGCGCAAGAGCTAGTACGCGCTCATTCGACGCGGAGGACCGACTGCCCGAGCGCCCGGACGAGATCGTCGCACGCGGCGCGCACCGCCTCGGCGTCCTTGCCCTCGATGGTGACCTTGACCTTGTAGTCCGGCGACGAGAACGTCGGGTAGCTGCCGACCTGGACCGCCGCGTAGGCCGCGACGATGCGGTCGAGCTCATGGGCGATGTGCCCCTCCTCCGAGGTCGTGAACACCTGGCGCAGGTGGAACGGACCGTCGCGGAATTGCTCCTTGATCGATTGGAATTTGCGGCGGAACAGCTCCGGCACGCCGGGCAGGATGTACACGTTGCGCATGGCGACCACCGGCCAGCCGGGCGTGGCGTCGCCCTGGACGAAGTGGGCGCCGTCGGGCACGTCGGCCATGCGCAGGTTGCGCTCCTGCAGCCGCTCGCCGTAGTAGCCGCGGAGGAGCGCCTCGAGCTCCGGATGGCGGATCACCTTGGCGCCGAACGCCCGCGCCACGCCTTCCATGGTCAGATCGTCGTGCGTCGGCCCGACACCGCCCGAGGTGAAGACATGATCGAACGCGGCCGCGCAGCTGGCGACGGTCGTCGAGATCTCGTCGAGCACATCGGGGATGACGACGATCTTGCGCAGGTGGACGCCGAGGCCGCGCAGCTCGCCTACCAAGAAGAGGGCGTTCTCGTCGCGGACCTTGCCGGAGAGGATCTCGTCGCCGATGAGGATGATGCCGGCGGTGGACATGCCGAGCGCAGTGTAGTACCAAAGGCCGCCGTGAGCGAGCTTTGCCGGTGCTGCACGTCCCGCCGCCCAGGTTGCCGCCCATGCTGATCGAGAAGCGCGAGCTGCTCGATCAAGCGGGCATCAGCCGCGCGCTCAAACGCATCGCGCACGAGATCGTCGAGCGCAACGCCGCCGTCGGTGAGGTGGTGCTCGTCGGCATCCGCACCGCGGGCGTGCCCCTGGCCGAGCGGCTGGCGGCCTTCATCGCCGACGCCGGCGAAGTCGAAGCAAAAGTCGGCGCCATCGATATCACGCTCTATCGCGATGACGTCTTCGAAGGGCTGCCGAAACCGGAGGTCGGCACGACGACGCTGCCGGGCAACGCCGCCGCCGGCAAGACCATCATCCTCGTCGACGACGTGCTCTACACCGGCCGCACCATCCGCGCCGCGCTCGACGCGCTCATGGACTTCGGCCGCCCGCGCGCGGTGCAGCTCGCGGTGCTGGTCGACCGCGGCCATCGCGAGCTCCCCATCCAACCCGACTACGTCGGGCTCAAGGTCGAGACCACCCGCCAGCAGTCGGTCAAGGTGATCCTCGACGGGCGGGACCGCGCCGTGCTCCGGGAGAAGCCATGAAGCATCTGCTCGGGATCGAGGGTCTCAGCGTCGCCGAGATCACCAAGATCCTCGATCTCGCCGACACCTTCGCCGAGATCAACACGCGCCCGATCAAGAAGGTGCCGACCCTGCGCGGCAAGACCGTCATCAACCTGTTCCTCGAGGCCTCGACGCGCACGCGCACTTCGTTCGAGATCGCGGCCAAGCGCCTCTCGGCCGACGCGGTCAACATCTCCGGCTCGACGTCGTCGACGACCAAGGGCGAGACGCTCCTCGACACCGCCAAGAACCTGCAGGCGATGGCGCCCGACGTCATCGTGCTGCGCCATTCGTCGTCGGGCGCGCCGCACTTCATCGCCAAGCACGTCGACGCCGCGGTCATCAACGCCGGCGACGGCACGCACGAGCACCCCACGCAGGCGCTCCTCGACGCGGCGACCATCCGCAAGCACAAGGGCAAGGTCGCCGGGCTCACCGTCGCCATCGTCGGCGACATCGCCCACTCGCGCGTGGCGCGCTCGGACATCCTGGCGCTCACCAAGCTGGGCGCGCACGTCCGCGTCGCCGGACCGCGCACCATGCTGCCCGTCGGCATCGAGGAGATGGGCGCCACCGTCTTCGAGCGCGTCGAGCCCGCCGTCGAAGGGGCCGACGTGGTCATGATGCTGCGCATCCAGCTCGAGCGGCTCGGCGGCGCGGGCCTCTTTCCCAACACGCGGGAGTACAGCCGCTACTTCGGCCTCGGCCCGCGGCTGGCGGCGACGCTCAAGCCCGACGCCATCGTCATGCATCCGGGACCCATCAATCGCGGCGTGGAGCTCGACCCGGCGGTCGCCGACGGCGCACGCAGCGTGATCCTCGACCAGGTGGCCTACGGCGTGGCCGTGCGCATGGCGCTGCTCTACTTGTGCGGCGGCGGAGCGTCGTCGGCCGCAGCCGAGGCCTGAGCCTTCGCGCGCGCTTTTTCCTTCTCCCTGAGCTCCTTCGGCTTGCGATCGCCGAATCCGGCGTTGGTCAGATAGGAAAAGCCCGCGATCAGCACCGCGACGACGACGAGCAGGATGATCTCGGTCATTCGTCTTCTAATATAATGCGCGTCGAAGAGCCGCGATCCTTGACCACGACCGGCCGCTGCACGTCGACGTTGCGGTCGCCACGCGGGGCGTAGAGCGCCAGCTTGTGCGCGCCCGGCGTCATGGCGATGCGCTCCTCGACGGGGCAGGTGCGGCCGGTGTCGACGCCGTCGACGAACACGCGAAAGAGGCCCGGCTGCTTGCACACCAGCTTGAGGCCGGCTTCGCCCTCGAGCGTCGCCGGCAGGTGCGCCGGCACGAGCTGGGCATCGATGCTGGCGCCGGCGTCGACGGGCCCGCGCCACAGCGACATGCCCTCGGCGACGAGGACGATCTTGTGCTCGCCGTTCTCGAGCGCGAGGCTGACCGGGGTCTGGCCGAACGCGACGCCGTCGACGTAGATCTGCGCGCCCGGCGGCGTCGAGGCGACGCGGGTCGGCGGCGGCGTCGGTGGCGCGCGGTGCGCTTCTGCGGTAGTGCGCTCGGCGGCCCGCATGCGGTCGCGGTTGTGCTCGACGCGTTGCCAGACCAGCGCCGCGCCACCGACGGCAAAGAGGAGCGCCAGCGGCACGGCCGCGCGCAGCCAACCCTTGCTCCGCTTGCGCCGAAGGGCGTCGAGCGTGGTCGTCGCCGTCGTCGACGGCGGGTCCCACACCGTGAGCTGCGACGGCTGGAGCAGCGGACGCCCGCCCCACATCGGCCGCGCTCCATCGGAGAGCGTCGACGGGATCATCGAAGGCGGCGGCGGCAGTGGAAGAGGGTCGGCGGCGGCGGAGCTCAGCGGGGCGTTGAAGTAGTCGTCGGCGATCGTGATGGCGCGTACGGCGCTCGATACGCCGATCGCTGCGCCGGCGGGCTCGGCCTCGGCGGCGACGTCGAGCGGCGAGGGTCGGGCGACGTCCGCCGGCAGCCGCGGCTTGATGCGCTCGACCAGCGCCGCGCGCGCCGCTAAAGCGCGATCGCCGAGCAGCGCCAGCGCCTGCGTGCGCAGCTCGGTCAGCGACGGCAGCCGCGCCGCCGCCCGCGCCTCGAGCGCGCGCGCCAGAAGCGGCCCCACCGCCGCCGGAACCCCGGTCAGCGACGGTGGCGACGCCTGCACCTGCGCGGCGATGTCGCGCGCGCGTGTGCCGCCGAACGCCGGATGTCCGGTGAGCAGCTCGAACAAGAGCGCGCCGAGCGCGAAGACATCGGCGCGCACGTCGACGATCCCGCCCTCCTGCACCTCGGGCGCGCAGTAGCGCAGCACATAGACGAGTCGATCGTCGTCGGCCCAGTTGGGCGTGATGCGCGCCGCGAGCAGCCCGAAGTCGCGCACCGTGACGTTGCCGGCGGCGTCGATCAGCACCGTCTCGGGGCACAGCCCGAGATGCAGGATGCCGCCGGCGACGAGGTCCTGGCGCGCATGCGCGTGCGCCACCGCGTCGGCGATGTCCGCCGCGAGCAGCAGCGCGATGTCGACCGGCAGCGGTCCGTCGACGGTCAGCGCGCCGACGGTGGCGGCGCGCAGCCAATCGCTGACGAGGTAATAGGTGTCGTCCTCGACGCCGAGCTCATGCGCGTGCGCGATGCGCGGGTAGTTCAGCCGCGCCCAGCCGTTGGCCGCGCGCACCAGCCGCCCCAGCGAGCCGCGATCACGCGACAGCTTGCCGTCGACGACGAGGAGCGCGAAGTCCTTTTCGAACCCCGCGTCGCCGTACACTCGCGCGCGATGGAGAGCACCTATCGGGCCGCTCGCGACCCGCTCCCCGCACACGAAGCGCCCTAGCGTTCTGCGCTCCCCCATTCGCGCAATTGGTACCACGGCCGGACCTTCGAGATCGATGGTTGGGGCCACAAAACTTTTAAGAGAAATCTTCGACGGCCGCGCGGAGCAGCGCGTCGTAATCACCCCCGACCGAGAACGTGTACTCTTCGTCCCACGCGGGCGGTCGCGCGGCGTATCCGAGCAGCCACGGACCGATGCCGGTGACGCCCGCGTCGACGGCGCTGGCGAACCAGGCGCGGTAGGCCGATTGTCGGGTCGCGAGCGGCAAGCCATCGTTGCGCAGGCCGAATTCCCCGACGATGAGCGGATGCGTCACGCGGTGCGCGGCCGACTGAATGGCGGCGTTGCCGAAGCGCTCGGCGTCGTCCGCAGCCGACTGTTTCTCGGGATAGAAGTGCAGCGACGTCAGATCGAGATCGGGCGAGTCGCGCGCATCTTCGTCGCCGAGTGCAACCAGTTGTCTGCACCTTCCGCGCACGACGGCCGCGGCGAACGCGATCCAATCGTCGGGCGCGCCGCGCGGCTCGTTCATGAGCTCCCAGGCGAGCACCGTCGGATCGTCGCCGTACCGCGCGCCGGTCACCGTGTTGCGGCGATCGAGCAGCCCCTCGACGCGGTGGCGATAGGCGTCGCGCAGCTGCGTGTCGCGATAGAAGCTGGCCGCGTAGCGCTCGGGATGATCGCGATCGGCGTCGGCGACGGGCGTGCCGCGCCAGGCGAGCCACTGCGCGAGGCCGCCGTAGGCCGGCCAATAATTGAGGAGCGGCAGGATGAGGCGCAGGTTTCGCCGGCCCGCTTCGGCGACCACCTCGTCGAGCGCGCGCATTCCCGGCTCGTGCGCGTCGCCGAGGCCGTTCTGCATGCGGCTCGTTTTTTGCGGATCGTCGTTGAAGGCCCAGGCGCGCACGACGGCGAGGCCGAGCGTCGCGGCGGCGTCGAGCGCCTCGATCGCGTGCGCGCGCGCGCCCTGCCCCACTTCGTCGGCGAGATAGTAGGCGTTGGCGAGCACGAAGCGGAATGGACGGCCGTCGCGCAAGAGCTGCGCCCCGTCGCTGACGATGAGCTCCACGGGCGGCGACACTAGCATGACGTCGGCACCCAAGGGCGCGCGTCAGCTGGTGGCTCCGTGGTATTGTCACGGCGTGCTACCCACGTCTGACGCCGGGCCGGACGAGGCGGCGAAGGTTCGCTTCGTCGGGCGGCGTGCCTTCGCCGTCTTTCGCGCGCACGGCTATCGCGAGCTGATCCCGACGGCGCTCGAGCCGGCCGGCCACAACGCGCGCATCGGCGCGCCCACGATGGCGCTGCCCGACGGCTCGGAGCTGCGCGCGGATGGGATGGCGGCGTTGGCGCGCGCGCATTCGCTCTCGGGGAAGCGCGGCCAGTTCGCACGGCGCATGATGTCGGGGCTGCTCTTCGACGCCGCGCCGGCGGGCCGCCTTCGCCTCGGCAGCTACGAGGTGACCTGCGGGGTCATCTTCGGCAGCGCCGGCCCCGCTGCCGATGCCGAGGTGGGCGCGCTGGCGCTGGCGCTCGGAGCCGACCCCGGCCTGTCGGAGGCGGAGCTGGTGGTGTCGACCGTCGGGGATCCGGGCGATCAGCAGCGCTACCTGACCGCGATAGCGGAGCTCAGGGGATTACAGTGTGACCGGTGCCAGGCGTCGCCCGATC
This sequence comes from Myxococcales bacterium, assembly GCA_028287105.1. Classification (GTDB taxonomy): domain Bacteria; phylum Myxococcota_A; class Polyangia; order Palsa-1104; family Palsa-1104; genus JAQBQH01. The sequence goes on along the minus strand of JAQBQH010000289.1, from coordinate 46,548 downwards.
CGCTGCGCTTCTTCAGCTGCGACGAAGAGGGCTGCCGCGCGCTGGCCGCGGCGGCGCCGGCCTTGCGCGAGTTCGTGTCGACGCCGGCGCTCAAGCATCACGAGGCGGTCCTGGCGACGATGGAGGCGGCCGGCATCGTCGCGCGTGACGACGTCCGGCTGGCGTTCGGCGGCGGGCGTTATGCGCGCACGATCGTGGAGCTGCGCGCCCGCGCCACCGACGGTGCGACCCTGGCCGTGGCTCGCGGCGGGCGGCGCGACGGCCTGCTCGCCGCGCTCGGCAGCGCCGCGTCGCCGGCAGTGGGGCTGACGCTGGGCCTCGTGCGCGCGGCGGCGTGTGTGACGCCTGCCGACGCCAGCTTCGAGCCCGGCTGCGAGATCTTCATCGCGGCGCAGGGAACCGCGGCGCGCGCCTGGGCGTTCCGCGCGGCGGCCGCCGAGCGGGCCCGCGGCTTTCGCGTCGACGTCGACCTCGGCGACGGCGGCTGGGCCGAGCAGCTCTCGCGCGCCGACGAGGTCCACGCGCGGGTCGTGGTGCTGTGCGGCGAGGGCGAGCGCAAGAACGGCGAGGTTCAGGTGCGCAACATGCGTACCCGCGAGACGCGTCGCATCGGCGAGGGCGAGCTGACCTCCGAGCTCAAGCGCCTCTTGCGATAGTTCCGACGACGGGAAGTTTCGTTACGCGGAGTGAACGGTAGGGGGCGGTTGCAGGAACAACTTTTCCCCGCTCAGCATGATCAGGCCGCGCTTGAGGTGCGCGCGCAGCCGGGGGGGGACGCGCCGCTTGACGATGTACAAGAGGCGCTGCCCGCGCGCGGTGCGGGCGAGGAGGATGACGAGCGCGATCGCGGCGAGCAGGACCAGCCCGCCCGGCATCACGACCATCCCTGTCAGCATTGTCAGCTTCTTGCCCACGCCCGTGTGATGTGCATCGCGCGTACCGAGCGCGCAAGGCGAATGCGCGCGCGCGGATGGCGATCAGCGCGGGCGGCGGCGGCGAAGAAAAATACCGAGCAAGAAGAAAATCGCTGCGCCGCCGGCGAGCGTCCAGGTCGGCGTCGATCGCCGCGCGCCCGGGATCAGCGACGGAGCGTCCATCGCGAACGCCGGCTCCCCTACGGTGATGCGGGTCGTGTCGATGGGCGTGCCGTCGAGCTGCAGCGCGGCAACCTCGACGTTGTTGCCGTCGACGTGGACCTTGACGATGTGGTGTACGGCGCGATACACGCGCCGCGCCGCGTGATCGAACGGCGCGCAGCCCTCCTGCTCCTTGTAGGTCGGCGCCCCGCCGCCGCCGGACACGAAGTAGCGCACGCCGCGCCGCTCCATGCGCTCGTAGGCGTGATCGTGGCCGGCAAAGACGGCGCGTACACGGGCGCGGTGCGCTTCGAAGAGCGCGACCCAGTCGGCCTGCTCCACCGCCGAGCCGCAGTGGTCGCCGAGCGAGAGCGGCGGCTGATGCTCGACGACGAAGACGTGGCGGACGCCGTCCGAGCGAGCCGCCTCGAGGCGCGCGGAGAGCCAGGCGGTCTGTGCCGGCGCCGGATGGTTGCCGTCGAGAATGATGAACTCGGCGGGACCTTGCCGGAAAGCGTAGTAGAAGCGTTCGCGTCCGCCGTCGGGCGGGATGAAGAAGCGGCGCCACTGGACCGCGGACGGGTCGCGGTAGATCTCGTGGTTGCCGAGGACCGGATAGAGCGGGATGTCGCGCAAGAGGGCCGCTTCGCCGCTAAAGAAGCCGAGCCAGCCGACGAGATCGCCGCCATGCGGCGAAAAGTCGCCGGTGTGGAACAGGAGGTCGGGGTGTTGCGCGCTGATGGCGCGCACCAGCTCGGCGGCGCGATCGTCGCCGTTGCGGGTATCACCGTAGACGACGAAGTCGAGGATGGGGCGATCGCTGCCGAGGGCCACTTCGCCACCACCGGCGTCGTGGCCGCCGACGAAGACCCGATAGGGCACTCGGGTTCCGGCTTCGAGGCCGCGCAGCACCGCCTCGTGGCGGGTGCCGCGGGTCGCGGCGACGATACTGCCGGCGCGGACTTCGGCGACGACGTCGGCGGCGGTCTCGAAGGCGACGGTGAAGCCGTCGCTGCGCAAGTCTTGCACGTAGGGACCGAGCGAGAGCGCACCCGGCGGCGGCGAGGCCGGCGCGGCGAACGCCGTAGCCGGCGAAACCAGCAGCACGACTGCCGCCGCGACGAGCCGGGCGGCTGGAGAGCTCGTGCCGCGGCCCATCGTCAGCGCCTGCGGGTGGCGATGGCCAGACGCCGCAGCCCGGCGGCCTTGGCCAGCTCCATCACCGCGACGACGCGCCCGTGATGGGTCGCCTCGTCGGCCTGCACCACCACCTGAGTCTCGGGGTCGCGCGCCCGCGCCTCGTCGAACATCTTGCGCAGGCTCTCGGCCGACGCCTCTTTCCCGTCGACCACCATCTTGCCGTCCGTGGTGATGGCGACCGTCACGTCCTTGGCGCTCGAGGAGATCTCCTTGGTCGCGCCTTTGGGCAGGTTCACGCGCACGCCCGCGCGAGCGCCGTCGGTGGCCATGACCGACGAGGTCACCATGAAGATGATGAGGAGGACCAGGAAGATGTCGGTCAGCGGCGTGATGTTGATGTCGGCGAAGAGATCGCCTTCACCGGAGTCGTCGCTGCTGCGCGGTCCGCCCATCGCCATGGCTCAGGCCTCCGTCGGCGACGGCTTGACCGGGGCCGCGATCGGCTGCAACTGGGCCGATTCCGGCTTCTCCGACCTCTCCGACTTCGGGCGCGGATCGGGCTTCTGCTCGCGCAACAGCTCCACGAACTCCTCGGACATGAGCTTGAGCTCGAGGACCGTGCGCGAAAGACGCGCCATGAAGTAGTTGTAGATGACCATGGCCTCGATGGCGACGACGATGCCGGCGGCGGTGGTGACGAGCGCCTCGGCGATGCCGGGACCGACGACATCGATGCCGGCCTGATGCGTCGCGCCGATCTGCTCGAACGCGCGCAGGATTCCGTAGACCGTGCCGAAGAGGCCGATGAACGGCGCCGTCGCACCGACGGTGGCGAGGATCCAGAGATGCCCCTTCAGCGCCAGGCCGACGCGCTGCCGCTCGCGATCGACGGCGGCTTCGAGCGCACCCTCGTTGGAGCGGCCATGTCGCTCGAAGCCGACGAGGAAGAACTCGGCAGCGAGCGAGGTGCTCCGCTCGCAGGCCGCGCGCGCTTCGGCGACGGCGCCGCGATACAAGCAGCGTTTGACGGTTTCGGCGAGTGTGCGAGCGCGATCGAGAAAGCGCCACAATGCGGCGAGGCGCTCGAGGCCTACCGCGAGCGCCAGCACTGAGCACGCGAGGATGACGCCGAGCGTGACACCGCCGGCCTTCATCGTTTGCGTGAACCCATGGAGGTTCATTCGTTAGGTATAGCCGCTCAGATGTAGCGCGTCCAGCCGTCGGGATGCGCAGATTTGAACCGGCGGTAGCGGGCGCACAGCGGATAGAGGACGACGATAATTGCCGCCGTGGCGACGTAGGTCTTGAGGAGGCCGTGGGTATCGCGGCTGAGGCCGGCGAAGTGGTTGAGCGCCAGCATGGTCGCGCCGAGAATATGGACGTGGAGCAGATAGAAGAAGAATGCCGTCGAGCCGAACAGCGCCAGCGGCTCGAGCAGCGCCGGCTCGTCGCCCTCGTCGAGCCCTAGGAAGAGCGCGAACAGAACGAACGCGAGGCCGAGCTCCAGGGCGGTGTACGCGAGGCTGGGCGGGTACTTGGCGACGTGCATCCACTGCAACGCCGACATCGAGTCGCGGTGCAGGTCCCAATTGCCGTAGCCATCGATACCGCGAACCACGGCGAACAGCGCCAGGAGCCCAACTCCGACGAGCAGCATCGGCAGCGCGCGCGAACGGCTGGGACGATCGCGGGTCTCCGAGATCCAGCGCCCGAGCACCCAGCCGACCATCATGATCGAGAGCCACGGCATGAGCGGGTAGGCGCAAATCAAGCGGCGGACGACCGGCCCACCGACGAACAGACAGGCCCACAGCCCCTGCCACGGCTGCGACGCCGGCGCGACGAGCTTGGAACATTCGCCGAAGAGCTGGATGGCGACGGCGAGGGCGAGCAGCGTGCGCGACGACAGCCGGCGCAGGAACGCCATGCACACCATCGACATGCCGATGGCATACAGCACCTGGAAGATGACGATGTCGAACAGGGCGAACCCGAACGACATCCAGGTTGGATCGAGAATGGCGATGAAGAGGCCGCGCTTGACGATGAACGCGGTCTGACCGGGCTCGTTGCGCCGCCGCTCCGAGGACAGCGCCAGGGACGTGCCGGCCAGGAGCACGAAGGTCGGCGCGCACAGGTGCGTGATCCAGCGGGTCAGGAACTCGCCCGCGGGCAGCACCGTGCCCGGCATCCAGCCCCGGGCGCTGTCGCCGTGGAGATGATGCGAGTCGTAGGCTGCGCCGGCGTGGTCGATGACCATGAGCATCATGACCAGGCCGCGCAGCCAATCGATCGCTCGAACGCGGCTCACTCCCCGGTCACGCGGCGTAGCGCTTGCGCATGAGGTACGAGATCGCGTCGCGCGCGCAGTTGTCGCAGTAACCGTAGCTCTGCTTCAGGTTGCGCAGCGTCGTCTCGACGCGCTCGAACGCCTCCCGGTCGATGCGGTTCTTCACCTTGTCGGCGCCGTCGGCGAGGTACTGCAGGACCTCTTCGTTGGTCCGCTTGACGACCTTCTTCTGGAGCTCGAAGTAGCTCTCGCGCAGCTGCTGCAGGTGGCGCGGGAAGACCTTGGTGAACTCGATCTTCTGCCCCGGATGATCGATCGACCACGCCGCGATGCGCGAGATGACCTCGTGGCGGAAGTCGTCGCGCTTCTGCCCCATGCCGAGCGTCTTCTCGACCTCGATCATCATGTCCTCGTCGGGATCGTCGAGGCGGCCGGTGAGCGGGTTGCGCATCTTCTCTTTTTTCGTCCAGTGCGAGACGTGCGTGACGTACTTGCCGAAGAGGTCGGCATATTGCCGCTCCTCGACGAGCCCCATCGACGAGCGCACCTCGTCGTCGACGATGTCGAGGAACTTCTCGCGCACGATGAAGATGAACTTCTTGTTCTCGTGATAGCCGCCGGGGAGCGGCTCCTGCTTCAGGAACTCGTAGACGGTGACGTTCTTGACCAGCTCCTCCATCTCCTCGAAGACGGCGAGCGGCGACACGCAGGCGTACTTGTGGTGCTGCGCGGCGTTGAGCAGCAGCACCTTGATCTCGCGCGGGCTGGCGCCGGTCCGCCCCTCGTAGTTGGGATAGGCGTCGGACTCGCCAAAGATCTTGTCGATGTTGCCGAGGAGATCCTTGGTCTGCTCGGGCGTCAGGCCATCGGGCGCGCGGCCGTGCGCGTAGAGCTCCGCCTTCTCGAGCGGCGTCAGCTTGGCGACCAGATCGGCCAGCCCCTTGGGATACTTCTCCGGCAGGGGCTTGCGCATGCGGGTCAGCGTCGCCCACAGCGCCGCCACGAACGCGGTGTGCGGCGCGATGTGCTTGCCCACGCCCGAGTCGGAGATCTGCTCCTCGTAGATCTTGCGCTCCGCCTCGTAGTCGAGGATGTACGGCACGCGGATGAGCTCGAGGCGCCCCTTGAACGACTGGAACTCGGGCACCTCCTTGAACACCGCCAGGTGCGACTCGTTCGACGAGCCGATGAAGAACTCGTCGACGAAGACGATGGTGTTCTGCACCGCGACCTCGGCATGCTCGACGGTGCCGAGGAGATATTTGTAGGCCTCGAGCGGGCGCTTGAGGAGATCGGCGTATTCGATGACGCCGCGATTACCGTCGACCAGCTCGCCCTGATACTCGTACAGCGCCACCGACTGCAGCGCCGTCGGCAGCGCGCCGAGCGAGCGGTCCATCGTGATCTGCCGCCCCTGCGCGTCGACCGCGAGCTGCGGCTCGACGGTGACGGCGGCCTGCCGGTAGCGACGCGAGATGTAGAAGCGCTCGACCTGGATGTGACGCAGCACCTTCAGGTAGTCGCCCTTGTAGGCGACGAGCAGCGCCTCGAAGATCTGCTTGTTCTTGTGGCCGAGATCGCCGAAGCGGATGTAGTCGCTCGGGTCGAACGACTTGCCGCGAAACTTGTCGTCGAGGAGCTGCTGTCGCCGCTTGGCGGGAATCAGGAGCAGCGGGTTGTCACGCAGCTCGTCGACGAGCTTGGCGTCGACCAGGTCCTCGTCGAGATAGGCGAAGGTGTCGCCGTGCCCCTCGTAGCTGCCGGGCGCGCCCGTCGGGAAGCCGCCGCTGAATCCGAGCCCGCTCTTTTGCAGCTTCTCCGACGGGAAGATCCAGTTGAAGCGGTAGAGGGCGCCCTCGTCGAGCCCCGAGTAGTACTCGAGCGCGCGCACCAGACAGCTGACGAAGGTCGACTTGGCCGAGCCGTTCGGGCCGTGCATGAGGAGGAGCTTGTTGACGGTGCCTTCGCGTACGAAGTTCGACACCACGCGATAGACGCGCGCCTGCACCTCCTCCTGACCGACGAGGCGATCGCGGCCGCCGTCGAACGGGACGTCGAAGAGCTTCCAGCGCGTGAAGGTGCCGCGCGGGGTCTTGAGCTCCTCGCTGCCGAAGTAGTCGAAGACGTCCTTGATGTACTGCGCCACGTTGCGCGCGTACTGCTCGGGACGGGCGAGGAAGAGCTGGAAGAACTCGTCGAACGACATGACGCGCTTGTTGCGCGTGTAATTGTCGCGGACTTCCTGACCGATTTGCGCAAGCGAGTCCTTGGGGATCTCGCCATCGTCGGGGGACATGACCCCTACTGTAGCGCGCGGTTTATTTGACGTCGATCTCGAAGCTGACGTTCGACTTCTTGGGATCGCAGGTGGTGGCGCTGCAGACGGCGAACTTGAGCTCGCCGCTGACGACTTTTTTCCCAGGCTGGGCGGCGGTGTAGGCGACGTCGAACTCGGCGCCGGCCTCCTCGAGCTTGGCGGCGTCCTTGCCGGTCAGCTTCATTTTGTCGACGAGGACCCCGGCCGGGACGGCGGTGAAGACCAGCGAGGTGGGATACTCTTTGTTGACGTGGTAGCCGGCGCCGGGGGTGATGTGGACCCTGGCGACCGCCTTCTCGCCCTTCTTCGCCGCCGGAGCGTCGACCTTGAGGACGTAGGAGGCATCGGCGCCTGGCGGCTGCGCCAAGGCGAGGGCGGGAATGCCCGGAATGGATAGACCTGCGATGAGTGCGACGACCTTCTGCATTTACACACCTCTAGACAGATTGTACGATCGGATCCCGGTCTCCATTCAACCATGCCGTTCGCGCAACAGCTAGGGCGGTACCAACTCCTCGACCGCATTGCGTTTGGCGGAATGGCCGAAATCTTTCGCGCCAAGACCTTCGACGACGAGGGGCGCGCCCATCTCGTGGCCGTCAAGCGGGTGCTGAACCACCTGACGAGCGACGACGACTTCGTACGCATGCTCGTCGACGAGGCCAAGATTACGGCCGTCCTGCAGCACGAGAACATCGCGCGGGTCTACGAGTTCGCGGTCGACCATGGCGCGGGCGGCGACGAGTACTTCCTGGCCATGGAGTACGTCGACGGCAAAGACGTGCGCACGCTGCTCGACCGCCATCGCGCGCAGCAGAAGCCGATCTTGCCGGAGCACGTGGCTTGGATCGGCATGGAGGTGGCGCACGCGCTGTACGCGGCGCACACCCAGCGCGACGGCGCCAATCGCCCGCTGCACATCGTACATCGCGACGTGTCGCCGTCGAACGTCCTCTTGTCGTATCGCGGCGAGGTCAAGCTGTGCGACTTCGGCATCGCCAAGGCGACGACGACGCGCGTGCAGACCAAGACCGGCGTCATCAAGGGCAAGGTCAAGTACATGAGCCCGGAGCAGGCGATGGGGCGCAAGCTCGATCATCGCTCGGACCTGTTCTCGCTCGGCACGGTCATGTACGAGATGCTGACGCTGACGGCGCCGTTCATCGCCGCCACCGAGGTGGAGCTGATCTTCGCCGTGCGCGACGCGCGCAAACGCGAAGCGCGCGAGGTGCACCCGGGCGTCCCCGAGGAGCTCAACGCGATCTTGAACAAGCTGATGTCGCGCTCGCGGTCGCAGCGCTTTCAGTCGGGGGCGGAGCTGGCGGCGGCGCTGCAGACGTTCCTCGAGCACGAGAAGGCCGGCTACCGTCGCAGCCATTTCGGCCGCTACATGCGCGCGACGTTCGAGGCCGACATCGAGCGAGAGCTGCGGCTGATGGAGGAGTACATCATCGAGGGTGCCGATGCCTCGAAGGTCGGCGAGAACTTGATCGCCGACGCGCTCGGCAACGACGCGCCCTACACGAAGTTCACCGCCGCCATCGGCGGCTCGCGCGCCGACACCGGCAACTTCCCGCGCATCGAGCAGCGCCCCCCGACCGACCTCCACGCCGAGCACACGCGAATCCTGACCCGCAATCAGTCTTCCCCCACCACGCGCCCGCTTCAGGGCAGCGCCTCCCCCGAGCTCGCTCCCCTCGCCGAGCAATCGACTCGAATCCTCGATCGCTCCCCGCCCGGCATTCACGAGCTGCCAACCGGCCCCAAGCACCTGCCCGATCTCCACGAGCAGAACACCCAGATCCGCCTCGCGCCCGAGCGCCCACCAGCGCCCCCCCAATCGCCCGCCAACGACGAGCTTCCCGAGCTGCACGGCCTCGAGACGAAGATCATCGTGCGCGACATCGACACGCGCGCCCCGACGACGGTCGGCGATCTCGCGAACGCCTTCGACGACGCCCCGCTCGTCCAATTCGAGGACGATCAAACCGGCGCCACCACCGAACGTTCCCCCGACCGCCCCCGCCGCGACACCGAACCGGTCCCCCAGCTCCACCTGCCCCGCGAACCCAACGCCCCCAACCAGTTCGCCGACGGCGAAGAGACGACGACCTCAGTCCCCCTCTCCGACGAGGACCTCGAAGAAGGCACCGAAAGCTAACCTCCTACACCGGCCGGGTTCAACCGCCCCGCCTCACCGCACCCTCAGCTCCACCCGCGACTCATCCCCGGCCCGCACCTCGACCTCCTCGCTCCCCGCCGCCCGGTCCTTCTCCGCCACCACCCGCGCCCGCCCAGGCGGCACCCCGTCGACCCGAAACATCCCATCGCGATCCGTCCGCCCCCGCAACCCACCCGCACCAACAGCGACGCTCGCATCCGCGACGGGATCGCCATGATCATCGCGCACCCTCCCGCTCACCACCCCGGCCCGCTCCATCTCGATCCGCACGTCCCGCACCGTCACGTCGTGCAACCGATCCCCCGCAACGATCTCCACTTCCCTGCGCGTCGTCACGTACCCCGGCGCCGCCGCCACCAGCGTCACCAAGCCCACGGGCAACGCATCCGCCCGGAACCGCCCTCCCATGACGGCGATCGGCCTCCCCTTCCCGCTGCCGTTACCGACCCCGTTGCCGCCCGGCACCAACTCCAACCGCGCCCCACCCGGCACGCCCCCGAGCCGCGCATCCCGAATCTCTCCGTCGACACCTCCGCCCGGTGCGATCTGCAAGCGCGCGTCGTCCGACGGCGCCACGTCGTCGAAGCTCGCCACCGCGAAGTCGACGTGGCTGACCGTGACGCGGTAGGGCCCGGGGCCCAGCATGTCGGCGCGAAAGCCGCCGCTGCGATCGGTCGTCACCCAGCGCGGCGCCATCGGGGGCGACGCGATCTCGACGCGCGCGGCCGAGACCGGAGCGCCGCGATCGTCGACGACGACGCCGCCGAGTCGGCCTTCGGCGCGGCGCAGTGTGAAGTCGACGGGGCCGCGCTCCGACGGTGCGATGGCGCGCGTCGCCGGCAAGAAGCCGGGCGCGCGCACCGTCACCGTCAGCGCGCGCGCGACGTGCGCGATCTGATATTCGCCCCGGCCGTCGCTGGTCGCGAGCGTGGCGCCGTCGCCGAGGACGTCGGCTCCGCCCACTCCGGCACCATGATCGTCGACGATCCGCCCGCGCACCTCGACGCCGCGGCTCAGGACCACGGTGACGCGCACATCGGCGCCCGCGACCACGTGCAGCGGCTCCGAAGCGCCGCGCGCGAAGTCGGCGTGGGTGGCGACGACGACCAGCCGCCCGGCCGGCAACCCGGTCAGCCGGAATCCACCCTTCTCGTCGGTGCGGAACGCCTTTGCCGGTGCGGGCGAGGCGTCGACCTGCGCCGGCACCGGCGGTGGAAACGGAATCGGCCCGCGCAGGATCCCGAGCTCTCCGGCCAGCTCGACCTGCGCGCCGCCCGCGGCCGGCACGCTCGACGACGACGCGGTGATGGCGATGGGGCCCCCATCGGCCGACTCGCCGGAGATCGCCACCTCCGCGCCACTCACCGGCTGCGCCTGCTCGTCGACGACGCGCCCCTCGACGATGGCGCCGGAGTCGAGCCGCATGTCGACAGTCTGCGGCGTCTTGCCGACGCGCACCGGGCGCGGCTCCGATGGGTAGTAGCCGTCGGCGCGCGCAACGACGACGTAGGCGCCTGGAAGGACCCCGGAGAAGCGAAAGTTTCCGTCGGCGTCGGCGGTGGCGCTGCGCGGCAGCGGCGCGCCGTCCGCTTCGCTCAAGGTGACTTCGCCGCCGGCGATGGCGCGGCCGCCGCGCTCGCGTACGCGTCCCGACAGCACCGTCGCGGGGGCCAGATCGACGGTGACGACGCCGGCGCCGGCGTCGCCGACAGCCACGTTCACGCCGTCGAGATAGGCTGCCTGGTCGCCGCGCACGGCGCGCAACGCGTAGCGCCCCTCGGCGAGTGCGCCGAAGCTGAACGCGCCGTCGGGTCCGGCCTTCGCCGTCTTGACGCCCGAAGCTCCGGCGATGGTCACCTCCGCCTCTCCCGCCGGCTGCCCGCGCTCGCGAACCAGCCCCTCGAGCGCCAGCCGCCGCGCCAGCGACAGCTCCAGGCCCGCCTGCGGCGGCACCACGCCCCCCAGCTCGTCCGACACGAACCCTTCCGCCTCGACCCGCACTCGCGCCGGCGCGGCCGACGTCATGCGCACCCGATAGCGACCTTGCTCATCCGTGGTCGCGACGACCGGGATGCCCTCACCGACCCGCGCCGTCACCCGCGCGCCCCCGAGCGGCCGCCCCAACCGGTCGAGAACCCGCCCGGCGAGGTCGAGCTTGCCCGGTATCCCCCCGCCATCCGCCGTGCCCGAGCCGACCTTCCCCGCCCCACCCCCGCTCCGCCCGCGTCCTATTAATAGAACGCCGACGACGATCGCGACGATGACCAGCGCCGCTGCCGCCCCCCAAAGAGCCGGGCGCTTCACGCGGAACCCCGCGAAAATGCCTTGCATCGCGGTATCCCGGGTGTTAAAAGGTGCGCCTCTTCGGAGTCAGAAGCCATGGCGAATACGTGTGAAATCTGCAACAAGGGCCGACTCACCGGAAACAAGGTGAGCCATTCGAACATCAAGACCAAGCGCGTCCAGCGCCCCAACCTTCAGCGCGTCAAGGCACTCGTCGAGGGCACCGCGGTCCGCATCCGCGTCTGCACCCGCTGCCTGCGCTCGGGCCTGGTTACCAAGGTCGCCTAACTTCTCAGCACTGCCGGGGACTGATATCCTCGGCGCATGTCCTCGCTGTTCGGCAACCGGCAAGAAGCCAACCTCAAGACCTGCGAGCAGATGGTCGAAGCGGTCCTGACCGCCCGCGGCCTCGATGCCACGCGCCATCGCATCGCGAGCGGCGGCGGCCCCGCGTGGGGCATGACCGCCGGCTCCGCCGAGATCTTCATCTTCCTCACGGCCGGCAGTGCCGGTGACAACTTCATTCAGGTGGTGGCGCCCGTGATGGTTCCGCCGCAAGAGCAGCTGGCCGCGCCGCGCCTCTTGCGCCGACTGCTCGAGCTCAACGCCAACGAGATGACCGGCGCCGCCTTCGGCCTGCGCGGCGACGAGGTCGTGGTCACCACCGACCGCAGCACCGTCGGCCTCGATCCCGTCGAGGTCGAGGAGATGATTCGCCGCGTCGCCGACTACGCCGACCATTACGACGACGCCCTCACGCTCGAGTTCGGCGGCATCCGCCACGCCGATTCTTAGCCGCCGACGACGGCGATCGCGTCGATCTCGACGAGCGCACCGCGCGGCAGCCCGGCCACCTGCACCGTCGCGCGCGCCGGCGGCGCTTCCTTGAAGTACCCGCCGTAGATCTCGTTGACCGCCCCGAAGTCGGCCAGGTCCTTCAAGTAGATCGTCGTCTTGACCACGCTGGCGAACGAAGCGCCGCCCGCGGCCAGCACGGCCTCGAGGTTCTTCATCACGCGCTTCGCCTGCTCCTTGACGTCGCTGGCGCCGACCATCTCGCCGCTCTTGGGATCGAGCGGAATCTGGCCCGAGCAGAACAGCAGATTGCCGGCCTTGATCGCCTGGCTATACGGCCCGATCGCCTTGGGCGCGTCGTCCGAGTGCACTTGGCTTCGCATGGCGGAAAAGGCTATCAGCTGTCCGCTCTCCGCTCTCAGCTTTTTTTGGTGAACGCGGCAGCGAAGGGATTGTTGAACGGCGTCGAGAACGGCCCCGTCGGCGCCTTCGGTGCCGGCCCCTTCGGCTGCGGGCCGCGCGGATCGGGTCCCTTGTGCTGCGGGCCCCTCTGCTGCGGTCCCTCCAGTCCTCGCGACTGCGGCGCGTTCCTCTGCTCCGTCCGGTTCCGGGGCTGCGAGCTGACAGCGGATGGCTGAGAGCCTTTTTCCCCTGCCGCATTCGGCAACGTCGCCTGCTTGATCGACAAACCGATGCGCCGGCGCTCGACGTCGACCTTGACCACCTTGACCTTTACACGGTCGCCGACCTTGAGCACCTCGGCCGGATCCTTGACGAAGCGATGCGCGATCTCCGACACGTGCACGAGGCCGTCCTGGTGCACCCCGACGTCGATGAACGCGCCGAACTGGGTCACGTTGGTGACCACGCCCTGCAGCACCATCCCGTCGCGCACGTGGTCGAACTCGGTCACCGACGGGTCGAACCCGACCTCCTCGAACTCCGCGCGCGGGTCGCGCCCCGGCTTGATGAGCTCGCCGAGGATGTCCTTCAGCGTCGGCAGCCCGCGCCGCTCGTCGACGTACTTGGCCACGTCGATCTTCGAGACCATGTCGGTCCGCCCGACGAGCCCCTGCACGTCGACACCGAGATCCTTGGCCATGCGCTCGACCACGTCGTAGCTCTCGGGATGCACCGCGGAGTTGTCGAGCGGATTGGCGGCCGAGCGCACGCGCAAGAATCCCGCGGCCTGCTCGAACGCCTTCTGCCCCAGCCGCGGCACCTCGAGGAGCGACTTACGCGCGGCAAACGCCCCCTTCTGCGCGCGATGGGCGACGATGTTCTTGGCCAGCGTCTCGCCGACCCCGGCGACGTATTGCAACAGCCTCACCGACGCGGTGTTGACGTCGACGCCGACGGCGTTGACGCAGCTCTCGACCACCTGATCGAGCGCCTTCTTCAAGGTCGGCTGATGGACGTCGTGCTGGTATTGGCCGACGCCGATCGACTTGGGATCGATCTTGACCAACTCCGCCAGCGGGTCCTGCAGCCGCCGCCCGATCGACACCGCGCCGCGCACCGTGATGTCCTGATCGGGCAGCTCTTCACGCGCGATCTCCGACGCCGAGTAGATCGATGCGCCCGACTCGTTGACCATGACGATCTTGACCGTACCGAGCCGACCCTCTCCGGCGAGCTTGCGCACGAAGGTCTCGGTCTCGCGCCCCGCCGTGCCGTTGCCGATCGCAATCGACTCGATGCGGTACTGCTTGCACAGCTTCTCGAGCGTCGCGGCCGCCTCTTCCACCTTGCGCTCGGACTGCGTGGGATAGACGACGTCGTCGGTCTGCAGATCGCCCTTGGCGTCGATCACGGCCACCTTGCAGCCGGTGCGGAACCCGGGGTCGATGGCCAGCACCCGCTTGCCACCGAGCGGCGCCTGTAGGAGCAGCGCGCGCAGGTTGCCCGCGAACACCCGGATCGCCTCGGCGTCGGCGCGCTCCTTGAGCACCAGCCGCACGTCGACCTCGATCGAGGTCTTGAGCAGCCGGTCATACGCATCGGCGAGCGCAAGATCGAGATCCTTGGCCAGCGTCGCCTTGGGCGCGACCACCACCTTGTGCCGCACGATGTCCTTGGCCGCGTCGCCGTCGACCTCGAGCAGCACGCGCAAAAAGCCCTCGGCCTCGCCGCGCCGAAGCGCCAACAATCGGTGCGACGGGATGCTCTTGGCCGGCTCGTTGAAGTTGAAGTAGTCCTTGAACTTCGACCCTTCTTCCTCTTTGCCGGCAACGGCTGCGCCGGCGAGGGTCCCCGACTCCAGCGCCTGCTCGCGGAGCGCCGCACGGACCTCGGCCCGCTCGGCCACGCTCTCGGCCACGATGTCGCGCGCCCCCGCGAACGCGGCCTCGACGTCGGCAACCTCCTTGGCCGGATCGACGAACGGCGTCCCGAGCGCCTCGCGCGCCTCCGCCTCCACCCCCTGCTTCAAGATCTTCTCGGCCAGCGGCTCGAGCCCCCGCTCGCGCGCGATGGTGGCGCGCGTCCGCCGCTTCGGCTTATAGGGCAGGTACAGGTCCTCGAGCTCCGTCTTCGACAGCGTGCGCGCGATCTTGTCGCGCAGCCCGTCGGTCAGCTTGCCCTGCTTGACGATCTCGGCCAGCACCGTCTGCTTGCGGGCGTCGAGCTCCGTCAGATAGGTGCGCCGCTCGTCGATCGAAGCGATCTGCACCTCGTCGAGGTTCCCGGTGACCTCTTTGCGGTATCGGGCGATGAACGGAATGGTCGCGCCATCGGCGAGCAGAGCGACGGTGCGCTCCACTTGATCGAGCGCTACCGAAAGCTCGGTCGCAATGATGTGCGCGTGGGCATATGCTGTGGTCATGGCGGCGGTAGTCTACTTGGTCACCGATCTTCTATTCACGTCCAAAATTCGCGAGACCGCACAACAGCTCGGGCTCGACCTGCAAGCAGTGCGCAGCCCGGCGGAGGTGGCAACCGCCACCGCCAACGCGCGGGTCTTCATCGTCGATCTGCGCCGGCCCGACGCGCTCGCCGCGCTCGACGCCGTGCCCCTGACCGCCCTCAAGATCGGCTTCGTCGACCACGAGCGCACCGACATCATGGAGGCGGCCCGCGACCGCGGCTGTGTCGCGCTCGCCAAAGGGAAGTTCTCGAGCGACCTGCCCAAGCTCCTGGCCACGGGGGCGTAAAAGCTTGTCGGGGATCACGAAAGCGCGCTATGACGCCGATGCATGCTCGAACCCGGCGATCGCGCCCCCGACTTCAAGCTAGAAGGGGATGACGGCAAAACCCACTCCTTGAAGGAGTTTGCCGGCAAGACCCTCATCCTCTACTTCTATCCGAAGGACAACACGCCGGGCTGCACCACCCAGGCCTGCGAGTTCCGCGACAGCGCCGCGCTCTACAAGAAAAAGAAGGCCGTCGTCGTCGGTGTCAGCCCCGACAAGGCGACCACCCACGGCAAGTTTCGCGACAAGTTCGAGCTGAACTTTTTGCTCCTCGCCGATCCCGACCACAAGGTCGCCGAGGCCTACGGCGCCTGGGGCGACAAGGTCCTCTACGGCAGGAAGTACAAGGGCATCATCCGCTCCACCTTCGTCATCGACGAAAAGGGCAAGGTCGTCTCGGCGCAGCACAAGGTCTCGCCCAAGGGGCACGCCGCCGCGATCCTGGAGACCCTCTGATGCTCGAAGGCGCGCGCGACCAGCTCGTGCGGCGGATGCGCCAGCTCGAGGAGCTGGTCAAGGCGCGCCTCGAAGTCGACGTTCCCGGCATGGTCGCCGGCGTGCGCGCGCGCGTCGAGAGCCGCCTGACGCTCGCCCCGATTCCCATCGACGCCGACCTCGCCGACAAGCCGGGCCCGCTCGGCCTCGGCAGCGTCCGCACCTGGGCCTGGCAGTCGCCCGAAGCGCGCAAGGTCGTCCTGTCGCACATCTCCATGCGGCCGCTCATCGAAGGGGTCGCGCTCGTCATTCATCCCAGCCGACGAGCGGCCCCGATCTTTGGCGCCGACCTGATGGCGCTGCCGACGCGGCTGTCGGTCAACGCCGACGTCTACGGCGCGCGCGACCTGACCTCCGGCGTCCTCGAGTCTTTGGGCGAGGGCTTCGGTCGCCTGCGCTCGCAGCCGGGCCCCGAGTGGGCGCTGCCGGTCGCATCAGGCGTCGGTCTGCATGCGGGTCCCAGCCTACGTCTCGTCGACGATGCGTTCGCCGCCCTGACCGCGGCCATCGGTCGCTACCTCGACGTGCTGACGGCCGCTCGAGAGGTCGCCGCCGACGCCAACGCCGACGGGCAGCGCGATTTTTTCACCGCTTTCCACGCCAACGGGCCACGACGGGGCCCGCTCGGTCGCGTCTTTGGAGCCCCCTGGGCCGAACGGTATAGCCGACTGATATTTGAGTAAGGCCGCGTAACGTACTTGCACAGGCGTCCGCGCTGGACTATGGTCCTCCTGCTCGCGCCACCAGGGGAGAAACTTGATGCGAATTCTACGCGCGCGATACCGGAGCGGCGAGGAGTTCCTCCGGCACTACCAGCCGTCGCTCCCGGGCGGAGGCCTCTTTTTTCCGACGCGGGAAGCGATTCCGCTCGGCGAGACCGTGCTGGTCGAAATCCGTTTTCCAGAGCTGTGCAACAAGCACTTGTTGCGCGGCTTCATCGCGTGGCGACGCGCGGGTAAGCATCGCACGAAGTTGCGGGCGGGCCTTGGCATCGAGTTCTTAGGGGCAGAAGCGAAGCGCAGAGATTTCTGTATCGCGGTGGCCAAGGGGGAGATAGCGGAGATGATCACTCGCCGGCATCGTCGTTTGCCCGTCACGCTGACGGCTGATTGGCGCGTCGTGTTGGACCGCGAGCAGCATCACAGCCACATCGAGGACATCGGTCCGGGCGGCGCCTTTTTGCGCACCACCGAGTTCTTGCCGCCGGGGACCGAGATCGTCCTCGACGTCACGCCGCCGGGCTCCTTGCGGCCGCTCGAGATCGCTGGGCGCGTCGCGTGGACCCGTCACACCGAGGGTGAAGAAGGTATCGGCATCGAGTTCAAGGCGCGCGACGCAGGTGGAACGCGCCGTTTGAAGGAGCTGGTGCGCCGGCTCGAGATGCTCGAGGCCGAAAACGCGCTTGACGGCAGCGACGACGTCGCCGAAAGTGCGTAGCCCAAGAAGGAGCACACGAACATGGGACTCGGAGACAACCGCCGCTCGCCCAAGATGCGGCGCAAGATTCGTCAGCGTAAGTTGAAGGGCCGCATCAAGGCGCGTCGCGTGCGCGCCGCGACCGAGCGCGCCAGCACCAAGGGATCCGCGCCTTCGAAGTCCAAGAAGTCTTCTTCGAAGTAGCGACTCCCGCAACCCATTCACACACGTAGTCGTCGGCGGCCCGTCTCTCTCGACGGTCGTCGGCGACTATGGTGCGAACGGCAGCGCGCTCACCGTCGCCGTGCGGCCGTCGTCGACGGTGAGGCTGACGCCGGGCTCCCAGAGCGTGCGGTGGACGTAGCCGAGCGCGATGACCTTGCCGAGGCGTCGCGAGCGTACCGATGTGGTGATCCAGCCCGCCTCCGGCTTGGACGGCGACGACAGCTTCGCGCCCGATTTGGCCAGCGCCTCGCCGTCGAGGATGAGCCCGACCAGGCGGCGGTTGATGTGGCCGAGGTTGGTGGCGCGCGCGATCACCTCCTGGCCGAGGTAGCAGCCCTTGGTGAAGCTGACCGCGTCGTTGACGCCGGCCTCGATGGGCAGGCGATCCTCCCCCATGTCGACGCCATAGCGCGGCGTGCCCGCCTCGACCCGCCGCTCTTCGAACTCGGCATCGGTCAGCGGCTCGCCCGCGACGCGCGCCTCGCCAAAGAGGTGGAACCCGGCGCCGCCGAGCTCCGGCGTACGCGCGACCCGCAGCGCGCCGGCGTCGAGGAAATGATAATTCGGCAGCGCCGCGAGCGCCGCCGCGTCGAGCCCGGTGCCCGCCGCGATCGCCGCCGCCGCGTCGTCGCCGAAGACGCCCAGCGCCGGCTCGTCGGAGCGATCGGCGACCTCGACGTCGTCCATGATGATGTGCTTGTCGAGGACCGCTTTGATCTTGTCGCGCAGGCTGCCGTCGAGCACCAGCGTCAACGAGGCCTCGTCGGCCTCGACGATGAGGTCGGCCAGCATCTTGCCTTTGGCCGTCAACATGGCCGCGTGGCAGCCCTGCCCCGGCTTCAGGGCCTCGATGTCGTTGGTGACCATGCCGTGGAGGAAGCGCACGCGATCCTCGCCGGTGAGCACGAGCCTGGCGGGGTGGAACGTGCGGACGAGGGCCATCCCCGCAACCTAAGTCAGCGCCGCGGATCGCGCAATGCCGGCCGCGCGGCGCGCGACGCCAGCCGGGCGTCGCGCCGCGCCAAAGCATCCTGGCAGCGGCGCCGATCTTCGTCGTTCTCCGGCACCAACGGGGCAATCGGCCGCGGCTTGCCGTCGGCGTCGATGGCCACGAACGTCAGGTAGGCCTTGGTCGTATAGCGGCGCGCGGCGGTGCGCGGGTCCTCGGCCTCGACGCGCACGCCGATCTCCATCGAGGTCCGCCCGACGAAGTTGACCTGCGCCTGCAGGAGCACGATCTCGCCGAGGTGGATGGGGGTGAGGAAGGTCAGGCCGTCGATCGATGCCGTGACCACGTTGCCACCCGAGTGACGCATTCCGGCGACCGAGGCGGCGATGTCGATCCACTGCATCACCTTGCCCCCGAAGATGGTGCCGAGCGCGTTGGTGTCGCCGGGCAGCACGATCTCGGTCATTTCGACGCGCGAGGCCGCGGGCGGCTTGCCCCCCGCGGTCGTCACGGCTTGTCTCGGAAGAGGACGGTTTTCAGCTCGTTGAGGCGGCCGCGCTCGGCGATGGTCAGCGCCGGGTGCTTGGCGGCCAGGACAACATATTCAGCCTGCAGCGCGTCAAATTCGACACGAGAGAGCTTGGGTTGCCCTACGCTCGCAAAATACGAATGAAGCTCGAGATATTCGAAGTAGCCCTTCACCCACAGAAGAGTAGCGCAAGCCCGGCGCCGAGGGCAGTGCCCGCGACGCATGCGCCGCCCAACCAGGCGCCCGCACGCTTGAGCTCTCCGACGATGCGCAGCTTGCGCGGCGCGGCGTCGCAAGGGCCGACGCAATCGGTGCGGCGGCAGTGAAAGCAGATGATTTTGCCAATTGCTGCATTCGTAGCGACCATGCATGGCGGTTGAGCAACGCGCGTGCCGCGTGGTAAGAGCGAGCAAGGCTAGTCGTCTCGCGAATGTGACCGACGCCGCGCCCAGCGACGGAAAATGGCTTCCATATTGTCACGTCTGGCACTTCACATGATGAGAGCGCGCGTTCCACTCGTGCTGATGACCGCACTCGCCATCGTGGCGACGCCGCGCGATGCCGCGGCGCGGCGATATACGCTGGCGGAGCTGGTGGCCAAGGTGAACGCCGCCTACCCGGGCGTGCAGGCGGCGCGCGAGGGGGTGGAGGCGGCCGATGCGCAGCTGTCTCAGGCGACGCGCTTGTGGTGGCCGACCGGGCAGCTGACCTTCGGGATCACGGGCTCGCCGAACATCCGCTGCCTCCCCAGCACCATCGATTGCGTCCAGACCAACGTCGTCGACTTGCGATCGAACGATCAGGTGCTGCCGTTCCACGGCGTCGCCTTCAACCTCGGGATCAACCTCGTGCAGCCGCTGTACACCTTCGGCAAGATCGAAGCGGCCCGCGGCGCGGCCAAGGCGGGCATCGACGTGGCGCGGGCACAGGTCGACAAGGATCGCGCCGACGTCACCTTCAACGTGACGCGCGCCTACTGGCTCCTCAAGTGGGCGCGCACCGCCATGGCGACCCTCGACGACGGCAAGAGCCGCTTGAAGGAGTGGGTCAAGCGCATCAACGACGAGATCGACAAGGGCAAGAGCACCTACACCGAGAACGACCTGGTGCGCATCAAGCTGGCGCTCGATACCGCGGAGCTGACGTCGTTGGACGTCGAGAAGGCGCGCGAGCTCGGCCTCTCGGGCATGCGCATGCTCACCGACGATCCCGATGCCGACATCGACGAAGAGGACCTCGACATCTCGGAGCCGATGGAGCATCCCCTCGGCTTCTACGAAGACGCGGCGCGGGTGCACCGCCCCGAGGCGCGCATGCTGGCGGCCGGGACCGAGGCGATCCGCAACGCGCACAAGCTGCAGGTCGCCAACCTCATCCCCGATCTCGGGCTGGCGTTTTCGTTCACCTACGCCTACGCGCAGTCGGTGGACGATCCGCAGAACGCGTTCATGAATCATCCCAACGCGCTCGGGGCGGGACTGGCGCTGGTGGTGCGCTACAACCTCGATGTGCCGATGCGACTCGCCAATCTATCGAAGGCCAAGGCGGACGAGCGGGTCCTCCAGCAGCGGCGCCGGCAGGCGCTCGGCGGGATCTCGATCGAGATCGAGAACGCCTGGCTCGATGCGCGCGCGGCGCGGCGGCGCACCGATCTGCTGGCGCACTCGGAGAAGGTGGCGCGCGGCTGGTACAACGCGGTCGATCAGAACCTGCAGGTCGGCGTGGCCGAGTCGCGCGATCTGGTGGATGCGGCCCGCAACTTCTTCGAGTTGCGCATGCGCCATCTCCAGTCGATCATGGATGTGAACATGGCGACCACCGCCCTCAAGCAGGCGGCGGGCGTATTGGTGCAATGAAACGCGGGGTGGAACGTCAGATGATCATGCGTACGCTCGTTTTCGCAGCTTTGCTCGTGCCCGCGCTGGCCCTGGCCGCGCCGGGCACGCCCCTGTCGACGCTGAAGCAGAAGAACGGCGAGGTCGACAAGCTACTGCGCAACAAGGTGGAGAAGGGAACGCCCGCCGAGCAGAAGCAGAAGGACGAGATCAAGCAGCTCGCGGCGGCGCTGCTCGACTACGACGAGCTGGCCAAGCGGTCGCTCGCCGCGCATTGGGAGAAGCTGACGCCGGCGCAGCGCAAGGAGTTCGTCTCGACGCTGCGCGAGCTCATCGAGCGCAACTACGTCAAGCAGCTGCGCTCGAACCTCGACTACCAGGTGCAGTACCGCGGCGAGCAGGTCGACGGCGAGGATGCCACGGTGACGACGGTGGTGAAGGTCAAGTCGGCCGGCAAGAACAGCGACGCCGAGATCGTCTACAAGATGCGCAAGGTATCCGGCGAATGGCGCGTGTGGGACGTCGTCACCGACGAGGTGAGCCTGGTGCGCAACTACAAGACCCAGTTCAACAAGATCATCACCGAGCAGTCGTACGACGCTCTGATCAAGAAAATGAAGTCGAAGTTGGCGGAGGCCGCCTGAGGTCCATCGCCGCAGCGATCGTCGCCGCGGCGCTCATTACCGCGGGCGTGGGGTGCACCGAGAGCCACTGGCAGGTGCTCCCCTACCCCATTCCCATGCAGCTCTCGGGGCCGGCGGGCGGCCTCATCGCGCGCGCCAGCGTCGACGGCAGCTCGGGGCCGTTCGACGTCATGGTCGACACCGGGACGATCTTGACGGTCTACGACGACGGCACCCCGGCGGCGCGCGCGCGCCTCGGAGACTTGACGATGTTCGGCATCGGCAGCGCCGGAGAGTCGATCCCGCGGCTGTCGATCACGCACACGCAGCTGTTCCAGGGGCCGCTCGGGTCGCTCGGCGTCGGGGCCGACGTCACTCCGGTCGGCGGCGTCATCGGCGGGGACAACCTGTCGCGCTTCTCCGTCGGCCTCGACTATCGCGCCGCCGCGCCGACGATGACGCTGTCGTCGAACGTCACGCCGTGCAACTGCGAGCTGGCGCCCGCCTGCGCGCGCCAGGACAGCTGCAACGCGGTGCTGCCGTTCAAGCTCGCCGGCGGGCAGGACACCAACATCCAGAGCCAGACGCGCATCGTGCTGGGCAACGATCAGTACAGCTATCCGTCGACGCGGGTCCTGGTCGACGCGTGCCTCGAGCCGCTGCCCGATCCGATCGAGACTCAGGCGTGCGTGGCGCCGGGCTTCGATTGTCCGAGCAACCCGTCGTACCTGCCGAGCGGCAGCGACATGAAGCTGCTCGTGTCGACCGGCTTCCCCGGCATGGCGCTCTCGGCCAACGCCTACGATCGACTGCGCGGGGCCGGCGCGGCGGCCGCGCTCTTCGCCGCCGGAACGACGCCGCTCCATCTGGTCGACCCCGCGGATGAAGGCGCCGGCGTGCAGGCGGGCAAGGCGACGCTCGGGCGCGCCGCCGCGGCGGGAGCGCTCGGCGCCTCGTCGCTGGCGCTGGTCTCGGGCAACGAGTTCTTCTTCGGTCCGTGCGCACTCCTGTCGCGCAGCCGCCGCATCCGCCGCGTCTATCTGGCGACGACGCAACCAGAGCGCGACGCCTACAACGGCGGCAACCACCAGAGCTGCGCAGGCGAGCTCTGCTGCTACATCAACGCGGATCGCAAATGCTCGGTGGCCGGCGGCGCGCCGCAGCAGGAGCCGTACGCGGGCGCCTGCGTGCACACGCGCGCCGACGACAAGTGCAACGACGACAGCATCAATACGCCCGTGCCGGCGGTGGTCGAGATGAAGGCGCCGCTCGAGGTGTGGGTGCTGCCCGATCTCACGCCGCTCATCGTCGGCATCAACTCCGACGTGCGGCCGACGGCCGCTTCGGTCGACGGCATCATCGGCACCGAGCTTCTACAGCACCTCGTGACGACGGTCGATTATCCCAGCAGTCGCTTGATTGTCCGCTGCGCGCGCGAGGACGACTGCGCCGCCTACCCGCGTCTGTCGATTCCGTCGCTGGTCGATTGCGGATTCTGCGCCGGTCCGCGCGACTTCGACACGTGCGGCAACGCCATAGGAATGCACGCATGCCCGCCAGCCCCGTGAGCCCTGCCGTCGGTCTGCCGAAGCGCTTCGCCGTCGGTGCGAACTACTGGTCGCGCGCCGGCGGCCCGCGCATGTGGGAGCGGTTCGACGAGACGACCGTGAAGGCGGAGCTGGCGGCGCTCAAGGCGGCCGGGCTCGACTGCCTGCGCATCTTCGCGTTTGCGCCGACGATGATGCCGCATCCGCCCGCCGTCGACGAAGCGGCGCTGGCGGCGATGAAGCGCTTCGCCGCGCTGGCGCACGAGGCGGGGCTGTCGCTCTATCCGACGCCGCTCGTCGGGCACATGTCGGGCGAGAACTTCGACTTTCCCGGGCAGGGCGCGCGGTCCCTGTACAGCGACGAAGAGCTGCGCGCGTGGCAGACGGCGCTCGTGCGCGGGGTCGTCGGGGCGCTGCGCTCCGAGCCGAACATCGCCGGCTGGATCCTGACGAACGAGATGCCGCTGTGGGGCGGCGCGTCGTGGGTCGGCGGGTCGGCCGGGCGCGACGAGGGCGCCATCGTCGAGTGGGCGCGCGCGATGACCGCGGCGGTGCGCAGCGCCGACGGCACGCGGCCGGTCGGCACCGGCGACGGCATGATGTCGAGCTGGCCGACGCGCGCGCTCGCCGGCGAGGTCGACTGGATCGGACCGCATGTCTACTACGGCGACGTCGATCCGTTGCGGCAGGCGTGGAACAGC
The DNA here is from genome assembly GCA_028287105.1 of Myxococcales bacterium. Classification (GTDB taxonomy): domain Bacteria; phylum Myxococcota_A; class Polyangia; order Palsa-1104; family Palsa-1104; genus JAQBQH01. Next base: position 22,954 of record JAQBQH010000289.1, on the reverse strand, counting down.
GACTTCGTCATCCGCCGCGCGCAGGCGCTCGGTAAGCCGGTGCTGCTCGAGGAGTTCGGCGCCTCGTCGACGCAGGCGGGCGAGGCGGAGCACGCCGCCTACGTGCGCGAGTCGGTGCTGTCGGCGTTCGGGCTCGGCGCGGCGGGGGCGATGGTCTGGTGCGCGACCGACTTCGACGAGCGGACGCTCGGTCTCCTCGCACCCTACTCGCACCATGCGTTCGAGCTGGGCTTCGGCCTCTTGCGCGCGGACGGCAGCGAGAAGCCGGTCTGCGAGGAGCTGCGGGCGCTGCGCCGCCTCGTCGACGCCGTCGGTGACGCCGAGGTGAGCCGGCCGCCGGCGCGCGCGGCGCTCCTGGTGAGCGACTGGGTCGAGCGCGCCTTTCCGTTTTCGTGGGAGGACAAGTCGGGCCTCAGGCGCTCGCTCCTGCAGTCGTTCGTGCTGGCCTCGCAAGCGGGAATCGACCTCGACGTGGTCGGAGAAGACGACGATCTGTCGTCGTACGCGCTCCTCCTCGTGCCGTCGACGCAGAAGCTGCGCGTGCCGACCTGGCACAAGCTCGAGGCGGCCGCGCGTGCCGGCGCCACGGTCTACTGGTCCTACTTCTCGGGCGAGAACGAATTTCATCAGGGCGCCTGGTGCCCGAGCTTCGAGCGGCTCACGGGGCTGCGCCACCACCTGCGCTACGGCTGCTTCGATCTCCCGGGCGAGCGGCTGATCTTCAAGGGGGAGCCGACGCTGTCGATCCCGACCGGACAGGCGCACTCGGCGGCGCCGCAGTCGCTGGCGCGCATTCCGGTCGAGCCACTGCCGGGCGCGGCCGTCGAGTCGCTGGCGCGCGACGGCGACGGGCGGCTGGCGCTGTCGGCGCATCGGCTCGAGCGCGGCCGCGTCATCTTCTGCACGCATCCGATCGAGCGTTACCTGATGGCGCTGCCCGACGGCTCGGCGCGCGACGCGCATCGCCTCTACCGGCTGCTCGCCGACGAAGCCGGTGTCGAGCCGGCCTACGAGACGCATCACTTCGACGTGCAGGCGCGCGTCCTACATGTCGGACGCGACGACCTCGTCGTCGTACAGCACCGCGGCTGGAGCGCCCACGTCGACGACGCCAGCGAGCTCCCCGGCGAAGCCGAGCTGCTCTATGACCGCGGAAACCCTTCGGCCGACGCGTTCGGCCCCAAGGGCGCCCGGGTCTGGCGCGTCCGCAACGTTCGCAACGTTCCGTAGACCAGCGACTCGCAAATCGTCATCGCGCCCGGCTAAAGTGGCCGCGCGGTCGTCCGATGGAACGGGCATGGCGCAATCGGTCCTGGTCATCGACGATTCTCCACTCATGCACCGCCTGCTCGCCGGCCACCTCCTCGAAGAGGGCTGCGAGGTGCGCGGCGCGCTCGGTCCCGAGCAGGGCTACGAACGCGCCTGCGCCGAGCCGCCCGACCTCATCCTGCTCGACCTCGTGATGCACGGCGGCGACGGCTACGACGTGCTGCGCCGCTTGAAGGGCAACCCGCGCACCGCCGACATCCCGGTCATCATGGTGAGCGGCACCAGCGACGTCAAAGGCAAGGTCCGCGCGTTCGACCTCGGCGCCATCGACTATGTGGTCAAGCCGTTCGACCGCACCGAGCTGCGCGCGCGCGTTCGCTCGGCCCTCCGCCTGAAGCGTTATCACGATCTTCTCGCCGAGCGCTCGAGCATCGACGCCCTCACCGGCTTGTGGAACCGCGGCTATCTCGATCAGCGGCTCGCCGAAGAGATCGCGGGCGCGCGCCGCTACCGCCGCCGCTTTGCCCTGGTGCTCGTCGACATCGATCATTTCAAGCAGGTCAACGACACCTACGGTCACCCCACTGGAGACCGCCTCCTCGGCTCCGTCTCCGAGATCTTGCAACACTCGGTTCGCGCCGGCGACGCCGCCTGCCGCTTCGGCGGCGAAGAGTTCGCGCTTTTGCTCGTCGAGAGCGGCCGCGAAGAGGCGGCCTCGGTCTCCCTGCGCGTGCGCGAGCGGGTCGCGGCGCTCGAAGTGATGGCGGGCGGCATTCCGCTCAAGCGCACCGTCAGCCTCGGCGCCACCACGAGCGACGACTTCTCCGCAGCCTCGTTGACCGCGGAGGCGATGATCGAAGCGGCGGACCAGGCGCTCTACGCAGCGAAGAACGGCGGACGCAATCGTGTCTGTCTGGCGCCGCCGCGCACCGTCTCCTCGTCGATGCGCGCCAGCGCACGCGCCGCCGGCTGATCACCGGCCAGCTTTCAAACGCGCGTCCGACGACCTAGCGGATGTCGGCGCCGAGCGCGGCCAGCGACGGGGCGAACCCGACGAAGCTGGTCGCGACATTGCGTGTATCGCGAATGACCGTCTCGCCGCGGGCGCCGAGCGCGCAGACCGCGCCGGCCATGGCGATGCGATGGTCGCCGTGGCTCTCGACGACGCCGGGCGTGACGCCGCGGCCGCCGCGAACCGTGAGACCGTCGGCGTGCTCCTCGACCGCGACGCCGAGCGCGCGCAGCATCGCCGCCGTCGCAGCGATCCGATCCGATTCCTTGACCCGCAGCTCGGCCGCGTCGGCGATGGTGGTGTCCCCCTCGGCGTGCGCGGCCACCGCCGCCAGAAGCGGCAGCTCGTCGATGGCGCGCACGGCCAGCTCGCCGGCGATGCGAATGCCGCGCAGGGCGCCGCCGGTGCAGGTGAGATCCGCAACCGGCTCGCCACCGACGATGCGCTCGTTCGAGACCTCGATGATCGCGCCCATCGCGCGCAAGGCGTCGAGGACGCCGGTGCGGGTCGGGTTGACGCCGACGCCGCGCACGGTGACGCGACTTCCCGGGATGGCCGCGGCCGCGCCGAGGAGGAACGCGGCCGAGGATAGATCGCCGGCGACCACCAGGTCGCGCGCGACGAGCTTGCCGTCCCAGCCGCGCGGATCGACGGTGACGGCCAGTCCGTCGACGGTGAGCGGCGCCCCCATGTAGGACAGCATCCGCTCGGTGTGATCGCGCGAGCGCTCCGGCTCCACGACCGTCGTCGGTCCGTCGGCGGCGAGGCCGGCCAGCACGATGGCCGACTTGACCTGCGCGCTCGCCACCTTCGACGTCCAACGAATTCCCTGAAGCCGTGCGCCCGACGGCAGCGGCCCGATGGCGAGCGGCGGATAGACCTCGCCCTCCTTCTTGCCACTGTGCCCCTCGAGGCGCGCCCCCATCTGGCGCAGCGGATCGGCGACCCGCCGCATCGGCCGCGCGTGCAGATACTGATCACCGACGAGGCGCGACGCGAACGCGCGCGACGCCAGGAGGCCGGCGAAGAGCCGCATCGAGGTGCCCGAGTTGCCGCAGTCGAGGTCGCCCGCGGCGGCGCGCAGGCCGTCGAGGCCGCGCCCGACGACGTCGACCTCGCCGCGACCGACGTCGTCGATCTGGACGCCGAGCGCACGCAGGACGCCGATGGTCGAGCGATTGTCTTCGCCGCCCGAGAGGCCGCGCACGCGGGCCCGCCCGTCGGCCATGGCGGCGAACAGCACGGCGCGATGGCCGATCGATTTGTCGCCCGGCACGCCCACGTCGCCCGCCAGCGCGCGCGCCGGCCCGCGCACCTTTAGCGTCTCGATGGCTCCGTCGGCGCTCATGGCCGCGCCGCCTTGCGCGTGCCGAGACCCTGCATCTGCTCGAGCCGCGTCACCAGCTGATCGACGCGCACGCCGGTCAATCGATAGGCGACGTGGATCTCTTTTTCCTTGGCTATCACGATGAACGGCTCCACGAACGGTACGAGGCCCAACAGGCGCACCGTCGCCTGCGTCTTGAGCTCGACGGCGCGCGTCTTCATGAGCTTGGTCAACGAATCGGCCTCGAACGGTCCGTGCGCGGCCGCGATGAGCCCGACGTCGAAGCCGTCACCGATGGCGAGCGACACCGCCGCCCAGTCGAGGTCGGCGGCGCTCTGCCATTTCTCGGTGCGCAATTTCTCGCGCAGCGGCGGCGTGGGCACGATCGCAGCCATGATGGCGGGCCGGCCCAGCTTCGCCGTCGGCGCGCGGCCGAGCGCGTCGCGCAGCGCCTTGTCGACGGCCGCCGTGCGCAGCCCCTCGTCGTCCTTGCGCGCCACGTCGCAGACGCGCCGCACCGCCACGCGCGAGCCGAAGGCGAAGACCGTCGGCGTGATGCGCGCCATCGACTCGGTGTTGCCGTCGACGATCGTGGCGCCGTGATACTCGCCCTCCACGGCGCCGGTCAGCGCAGCCCGCAGTCGATCCCAATCGAGCGCGCCGCGCGCCACCATGGTGGTGCCGACGTCGGGCGTACCCGCCTTGTGCACGGCCACGGCCAGCGCCTGAATCTGCGCCAGCGGATCGTCGCCGAGCTGCGCCAGCTGCGCGCGCCCCTCTTCCGGGAGCAGCGTCAGGAGGCGGCGCGCGGTCGGCCAGCCGTCGAGCTGCGCCACTTCGACGTCGATGACCGCGTCCGCCCCCGACGGGAGCAGCGCCAGGAGATCTTCGCCGACCGGCCGCTCGACCGCGCTCGAGCCGCCATGGATCGAGCCGCCGCAGCCGGCGATCAGCGTCAGCATCGCCAGCGCCGGCCGCGTCACGCGCGCCGGCCGCGTCACGCGCGCCCCTCGACGATGCGGCGGCGACCGTCGCGTGCGCGCGCGATCAGGGACTCGATGGCGTCGTCGTCACCGGCATCGACGGCGGCGCGCAGCGTCTGCAGCTCGCCGCCGAGCGCGTCGATGGCAGCGAGCAGCGGCGCGCGATTGGCGAGGAAGATGTCGCGCCACATCGTCGGGTCCGAGGCCGCGATGCGCGTCGTGTCGACGAAGCCGCCGCCCGACAGCCCGGCCACCTCGTCGGCGACACCGCCCACCGCCGCCGCCAGCGCGAACGCGGCCGCGTGCGGCAGGTGGCTGACCCACGCCATGACGCGATCGTGCTGCGCCGGCGGCATGCGTCGCGTTCGCGCCCCGACCGCGGCCCACAGCGCCTCGCACTCGACCGCCGCCTCGGGCGAGGTGCGCGCACCGGGCGTGACCAGCGCCAGCCGCCCGCGGAACAGCGAGGCGTCGGCCGCGTCGGGCCCGCTCTTCTCGTTGCCCGCCATCGGATGCGCACCGCAGAAGCGCGACGCATCGGTCAGCGTCGCTTCGGCCGCCGCGACGACGTCGAGCTTCGTCGATCCCACGTCGATGATCAGCGCGCGCCCGGGGACCGCCTTGCCGATCGCCGCGCACACCTCGGCCGTCGCGCGCACCGGCACGGCCAGCACCACGAGGTCGGCCTCGCGCACCGCCGCCGCCGCGTCCGCCGCCACCTCGTCGACGAGGCCGAGCGTCAGTGCGCGCCGCGCATGCTCGGCGTCGCGATCGTACCCGTGCACCCGATCGACGACGCCGGCCGCGCGCAACGCCGCGACGAGCGAGCCGCCGACCATGCCGCATCCGATGAGCGCCGCGCGGCGCCCCATCACAGGACGTCCTTCACCGCCGCCACGAGTCGCTCGTTCTCGGCCGCGGTCCCGACGGTGATGCGGAGGTGATGCGGCAGCCCGTAGCCGCCCATCGGCCGCACGATGACGCCCTTGCCGAGGAGCTTGTCGTAGAGCTGCCGGCCGTCGCGCGCGCCGAAGTCGACCAGGACGAAGTTGGTCTGCGACGGCAAGACGGCCAGCCCGAGCGCCGCCAGCGTCGCCGTCAGCCGCGGCAGCTCGGCGGCGTTACCGGCGCGCGCGCGCGTCACATGCGCTGCGTCGTCGAGCGCCGCGATCGCCGCCGCCTGCGCCGTCGCCGCCACGTTGAACGGCAGCCGGATGCGATTGACGAAGTCGAGCAGCCGCGCCGGCGCCACCGCGTACCCGACGCGCAGCCCGGCCAGCCCGTAGATCTTGGAGAACGTGCGCAGCGCCACCAGCCGCTCGCGCCGCCCGAACAGCCGCGTCGCATCGGGATAGTCGGCGGCGCCGGCGTATTCGAAGTAGGCCTCGTCGGCGACGAGCACCACGCGCGCCGGCAGCTCGTCGACGAGCCGCTCGAACGCGGCGCGCCCCAGATAGGCGCCGGTCGGATTGTTCGGATTGGCGAAGAAGAGCACCTTGGTGCGCGGGCCGACCGCGCCGAGGACGGCGTCGACGTCGTACGACAGATCCGGCGCTGTCGGTGCCTCGGCAAACGCGCGCCGATTCTTCTGCGCCGCCAGCTTGTAGGCGATGAACGAATATTTCGGCGCCAGCACCTCGTCACCGTCGGCGCAGAAGGTCTGCACCAGGAGATCGATGATCTCGTTCGATCCCGATCCGACCAGGATCTGATTGAGCGCGACGCCGTGCCGCTCCGCCAGCTTCTGCCTGAGCGCGAACGCTCCGCCGTCCGGATAGAGGTTCGCCTCGTCGAGGGATCGGCGCGCCGCCTCGATCCCCTTCGGCGACGGGCCGTACGGGTTTTCGTTCGACGCCAGCTTGATGGCGCCGGCGTCGCCCCAGGCGTGGCCCAGCTCGCGCTCCAGCTCCTCGATCGGTTTGCCGGGCTCGTAGGGCGCGATGCCGGCGATGGCCGGCTCGACCAGCTCGTCCTTCGGATCATTCGATGGCAATGGCGATGACACTCTCATGGCTCCGCGTCGGCGCGTGGGTACGAGCCGAGCACTTTGACGAACTCGCACGTCCGGCCGAGCGCGCTGATGGCTTCCTGCACCGGCTTTTCACCAGTGTGGCCGTCGACGTCGATGAAGAAGACGTAGTCCCACAGCTTCTTACGCGACGGGCGCGACTCGATGCGCGAGAGGTTCACGCCCGCCTCCGACAGCGGCTGCAGCACCTTGAAGAGCACGCCGGCCGAGTCCTTGAGGCTGAACAGGATCGAGGTCTTATCGCGCCCCGTCGCGGGCGCCGGCTCGCGACCGATGACCAGAAAGCGCGTCACGTTGCGCACCTCGTCTTCGATGCGCCGCTTGGCGATCTTCAGATCGTAGAGCTGCCCCGCCAGCTCGCTGGCGACGGCCGCCGCCACCGGATCGTCGCGCGTCAACCGCGCCGCCAGCGCCGTCGACGCCACCTCGATCTGCGCCACCGACGGCAGATTCGCCGACAGCCACTGCCGGCACTGCCCGAGCGCCTGCGGATGCGAGTAGACCTTCTGCACGCCCTCGAGCGTCCCCGAGCGCGTCAGCAGGCACTGGCTGACCTGGGTCGCGATCTCGGCCGTGATGCACAAATCGGAATCGATGAGCACGTCGAGCGTCGAGTTGACCACGCCCTCGGTCGAGTTCTCAATGGGCACGACGCCGAGATCCGCCAGCCCCTTCTCCACCTCGGTGAACACGCCCGCCACCGTCGCTGCGGGCACGTAGCGCGCCGACAGCCCGAAGCGCGACCGCGCCGCCATGTGCGTGAACGTCGCCTCGGGCCCGAGGAACGCCACGCGCAGCGGATGCTCGAGGCTCAGACACGCGGAGATGATCTCGCTGAAGACCGAGCGCAGCGCCTCCGTCGGAAATGGCCCGCCGTTCATGCCCTGCAGCCGCTCGAGGATCTGTCGCTCGCGCTCCGGCACGTAGAACGGCTGCTTCAGCTGCGCCTTGATCTTGCCCACTTCTTGCACCAGGCGGGCGCGCTCATTGAGCAGACGCAGGAATTCGTCGTCGAGCGAGTCGATGGCCTGTCGAAGCTCTGGCAGCGTCGTCGCCACGGGGCTGCTATACTACATCGAAGATGTCCGGCAGCAATCTGTTCGCGCATGGTTGGGTTTGGGCTTTCGCCTCCGTGTTTCTGGGCGGTTTCCTGACGAGCCTCACCCCGTGCGTCTATCCCCTGATTCCCATCACCATGTCGATCTTCGGCGCGCGCGACGAGCATGTCTCGCGCGGTCGGGCGCTCCTCCTGGCGACGTCGTACGTGGGCGGCATCGCCGTCATGTACACCGCGCTCGGGGTCTCGGCGGCGCTGGCGGGCCGGCAGTTCGGCACCTTCATGGGCAACGCCTGGTTCATCGTGCCCATCGTGGCGCTCTTCATCATCATGGCGGCCTCGATGTTCGGCGCCTTCGAGATGAGCCTGCCGACGTCGCTGCAGACGCGCCTCTCCACCGTCGGCGGCAAGGGCTTCAGCGGCGCCTTCGCCATGGGGCTCGTGGGCGGCATCATCGCCGCGCCCTGCACGGGTCCCGTCCTCGCGTCGGTGCTGGCCTACGTCGCCACCACGCGCTCGGTCACCGTCGGTGGCTCGCTCCTCTTCACCTACGCGCTCGGCATGGGGCCGCTCTTCTTCGCCATCGCCGGCTTCTCGGTGGCGCTGCCGAAGTCGGGCCGCTGGATGGAGTCGGTCAAGAGCATCTTCGGCGTCGTCATGCTCGTGGCCGCGCTCTACTTCCTGCGCAACATCGTCGCCAGCCTGGGCCACTACGGGCGCCCCACCTGGAAATTCCTCGAGGTCAATCTCGCGCTCGTGGTCGCCGGCGTCATCCTCGGCGGCGTCCAGCTCTCGTTCCACGACGGCGCGTTCAAGGTGCTGCGCAAGGCGACCGGCATCGTCCTCATCGTCGCCGGCCTGTTCGGCGTCGTCGCCTGGACCCTGACGGCCAAGCCACTCGACTGGACCTACGGCGAGAAGGTCGGCGTCGCGGCCGCCCGGAGCGCGCACAAGCCGGTGCTGCTCGATTTCTTCGCCGACTGGTGTATCCCGTGCAAAGAGCTCGACGTCAAAACCTTCGGCAAGCCCGAGGTCGCCGACGAGCTGCGCCGCTTTCAGCTCGTCAAGGTCGACTGCTCGAACGACGATGATCCCATCGTCAACGCCACCAAGGATCGCTATGGCGCCTCGACGCTACCGACGGTGGTGCTGCTCGACTCCGACGGAAAGATCGTGACGCGCTTCAACAAGGCGGTCACGCCCGAGGAGCTCCTCCCGGCGTTGAAGCAGGTCCACTAGCCAGGGCCAGCGCGACCAGCGCCACCACCAGCGCGCTGCAGACGACGAACGGCGCGCGCGGCAAGAGCCAGTGATCGATGCCGCCGGTCGCCGCCCACACGCCGACGCCGGCGGTGAGCACCGCGACGCCGGCCATGATGCGGCGGCGCAGCAGCGACGCGGCCGCGCCACCGATGCACAGCGCCGCCACACCGGCCGCGACGAGCTGCGCGTCTTCGCCGGGCCGCCTGAACATCCAGGCGGCGACGGCGCCCGCGAGGCAGGCGACGAACGCGATGGCCGCGGCGCTTGCACGCATCGCCATATCTTCTATCATGCGCGCGTGAGATTCGCGGTCACAGCGCTCGGCGTCGTCTCGCCTCTCGGCGTCGGCGAAGAGGCGTTCTTCGCCGCGCTCGACGCCGGCACGAGCGCCGTTGCCACCGACGGGGACGGCGTGCGTTCGGCGCGCGTCGGCGAGTTCGGCGCCAAGCAGCACATCGCGCCCGGCAGCCTGCGCCGACTGCCGCGCCTATCGCAGATGGCCATCGTCGCCGGCAAGCAGGCGCTCCTGGCCGGCGCCCCGCCCTACGATCCCACGCGCACCGGCGTCGTCCTCGGCACCGGCCTCGGCACGCTCGAGGAGACCATCGCGTTCATGAGGGGCTACCTCGACGGCGGCCCCGAAGCGGCCTCGCCGCTGCTCTTTCCCTCGTCGGTGATGAACGCCGCCGCCGGGCAACTGGCGCTCGAGTGCAAGCTGCGCGGCGTCAACTCGACGGTGAATCATCGCGACGCCTCGCCGCTGTCGGCGCTCGCCATGGCCTGCGATCTCCTGGAGCTCGGTCGCGCCGACGCGCTCGTCGTCGGTGCCGTCGACGAGCTCAGTAAGCCGGCGCTGGCCGGCTATCAGAAGCTCGGCGCCATTGCCGCCGGCCTGGTTCCCGGCGAAGGCGCGGCCATGATGCTCGTCGAGCGCGAAGCGGACGCGCGGAAGCGTGGCGCCAACATCCGCGCGTGGGTCAACGGCCGCGGCGAGAGCAGCGACGACCGTCCGCGCGTCGGCTGGGGCGGCGCCGCGTCGTGGCCCGAGGCCGCGCGCGCGGTTCGCGAGGCCGCCGGCGGCCGTCACATCGACCACGTCGTCTCCGGCGCCAACGGCACCCGCTACGACGCGCGCGAAATCGCCGCCGTCAGCGACGGGCTCGGCGCGACGCCGCCATCGGTGACGCCGATCGCGCAGATCGGCGAATCGTTCTCCTCGGGCATGCAGCGCCTCCTCTGCGCCGTCTTCCTCCTCGAGCGCCGCGGCGCCGAGCGCGTCCTCGTGCCGTCCTTCGCGCAGGGCGGCGCCAACGTCGCCCTCGTCCTCGAACGCGCGGGATGACGCGCAGCCGCCGCACCGACAAGCCGGCGATTCGCGCCCGACGCGCTACGCCCAAGCTGCCGCGCATCGTCGTGCGCAAGCCGCGTCGCGGCGACGTTCATCCGCTCGCGACGGGCGCCGTGCGCGCGTTCCTCCGCGCGCTGCCACCGGAGCAGATCCACGGCCTCGCCGCCGTCGAGCTGCGCGCCCGCGTCGACGGCGTGGGCGAGCCCTTCGCGATCTATCGCCGCGAAGACCGCGTCATCATCCTCTACTCGCTGCCCCCCGACGAGTGGTGGATGGGATCGATCCTCCCCGACATCGCGCGCAGCCTGCGCGCCGCCGGCGCCACCGTCCTGCGCCATCGCCCGGGCGTGTCGATCCATTGGTCGAGCAGCGCCTCGCTCGCCGCCTGGCTGCGCGACGAGGTGCTGGCCCATGAGGTCGGCCACCACGTGCGCAACCAGTACGCGGCGCGCTGGCCGCGGGCCGCGCGCACCGTCGACGAAGAGGCGGTCGCCGATCTACACGCCCGCCGGACCAAGAGACGCCTCGGCTAGCCCGTCAGTTGACGGTGACCAGCTCGGAGCCGTCGCGGCCGCAGAAGGTCGCTTCCAGATCGTACTTGGCCGCGCACACGGGGCAGATCTTTCCTTCGCCGTGAAAGTGCACGGCGCCCGTCGACGAGACGCGCCCGGCGGCCTCTTCTCCCTCGGCGTGCGCGCTCGCCTCGGCGTGCGAAGCCTGCCACAGCGGCAGCGGCACCAGCTCGTCGGCGTCGACCGCGCAAAAGCGCGTGCCGGCGTCGTAGACGCGGCGACAGCGCGGACACTTGCCGCCCGGCGATCCGCGCTCGGCCGAGGCGCCCTCGCCGGTGGCGACGAGACGACAGGCGTCGACCGGACAGTAGACCGTGCCCGACGGATAGCTGCGCCGGCACGCCGGGCACGCCATCGGCAGCGCGCCCATGGCGGCGCGCTCGGCCGCGCCGACGCGCGTCGCGCCGGCCCTGAGCCACCAAAAAACCGCTGCTGCGGACGCAGCCAGCGCGACCAGAGCAACCCCCAACCACACCAGGGCGCTCGAACCAGCTGGGACGTGCGGTGCCGCTTCGAAGAGGCTGAACGCGACCATCGAATGCCGCTGAAAATACAGAATACCAAGGGCGCGACGTGGCGGTCAACGCGCCAAACTCGTGCTAGATTTCCGTCGCCGATGAACGACCAGGCAGGGCAACAATGATGCCGAAGTCAGAGGCCCTCTTCCTCGGGTCGAAGCCGCGCACCGCCGGCCGTCGCTGGGGCCGCCGGATCGCCATCGTCGCGCCCATCGTTCTCTTCTGTGTGTTCGTGGGCTACCTCATCTTTTTACGGATGACTCGGGTCGAGCCGCCCGCGATCGAGCCGGCCACGCGGGCCGCCGCCGAGCTGCCACTGGAGGTCAAAGGGGGCCGGGCCTACGTCGGGTCGAGCTGGCTCGGACGGGAGCGCGGCATCTGGGAGGCGCACCTGAACGGCGAGCCCTACGCCCTCGGCTGGGCCCAGGGGCGGCTCGGAAATCGGCTCTTCCTCGAGGCCGAGGACTACATGTTCGGCGAGATGGCGCGCTACGTGCCGTCCAAAATTGCCCTCTGGCTGATCCGCGGCGGCGTGCGCATGCAGTACCGCCACGTCGGGGATCTGCTGCCGCCCGGTCGCGCCGAGGAAATCGCGGGCCTGGCGCGCGGGGTCGACGATCTACACGGCGATTTTCTGCCGATCTACCACCGGCTCGTCTTCTATCACGCGCTCCACGACATCACGCAGGGGCTCGAGCACTCTCCGCTGCTCGGCTGCAGCGCGTTCGCCGCGTCCGGTCCGGCCTCGAGCAACGGCCACCTCGTCATCGGCCGCAACTTCGACTTCGAAGGGCCGGAGATCTTCGATCGCGAAAAAGCGATCCTCTTCTTCAAGCCGCGCGGCAAAATTCCGTTCGCGTCGGTGGCCTGGCTCGGCATGTCGGGCGTCATCACCGGGCTCAACGCCGAGGGGATCTACGTCAGCGTCAACGCCGCGCGCTCCGACGACAAGGGCGGCGAAGGCATGCCCGTCGAGATCCTGGTCCGCGAGATCATGGAGCAGGCCAAGAGCGTCGACGACGTGGTCGCGCTGGTGAAAAAGACCCCGGTCATGGTGCCGGACTTCTACCTCGTCGGCGACGGCAAGACCGGCGAGTCGGCGGTCATCGAGCGCACTCCGCGTCGCACCGAGGTCCGCCGCGTCAACCGCGCCGACGGCACCATCCTGCTCACCAATCACGCGCTCGCGCAGAGCTTCGCCGCCGACGCCGAGAACGATCGCTTGAAGCGGTACATGACCTCGGGCGCGCGCTACAAGCGCCTCGAGGAGTTGGTCAAGCACGCCCGCGGGCAGATCGATCCGCGGCGCGCGCTCGAGATCCTGCGCGACAAGCGCGGCACCGGCAACGTCGAGCTGGGCCTCGGCAACCGCAACACGCTCGACGCGATCATCGCCACGCACTCGGTCGTCGTCGACGCGACGGCGCTCACGATCTGGGTCGGCACCGGACCGCACCTCATCGGCAAGTACGTCGGCTACGACCTGCACAAGGAGCTGCTCGGCGACGTGCAGCGCGCGCAGCCGGCCGATCTGCCCGAGGACCCGATCGCGCAGTCGGACGAGCTCCGCAGCTACACGCTCGCGCACGCGGAGCTGCGCGCGGCCGAGCGGCTGCGCAAGCGCGATCCCGATCGCGCCCTCGAGGAGGCGCGCCGCGCCGAGGGGCTCGAAGACAAGCTGCCCGAGCCGCACCGTCTCATCGGCGATCTCTTGCGCGACCGCGGCGACCGCGACGGCGCGCGCAGGCAATACCAGCGCTTCCTCGAGCTCTCGCCCCCGTATCTCAAGGACATCGAGGACGTCAAAGGCATCTTGTCGACGCTGTGAAACCGATCCGGGTCCACCGTCGTACTGTTCTGCGGAGGACACATGAAACCGCGACACCTGTTCTGGGCATTTCTCGGGCTCGCCGGCTGCAGCGGCGCACATGCCAACGCCGAGGAAGCGGCCAAGCCGACGCGCGCCGACAAGGTCGTCAAGACCGACGCCGAGTGGAAGAAGCAATTGCCGCCGCTCGCGTACGACGTGCTCCGCCACCAGGCCACCGAAGCCGCCTTCTCGGGGCCCTATGGGAACGACCATCGTCACGCGGTCTATCACTGCGCGGCGTGCAACCTGCCGGTCTTCAAGTCGGAGGACAAGTTCGACTCGGGGACCGGTTGGCCGAGCTTCACCCGACCGATCGCCGCCGACGCGGTGGCGACGACGCGCGACGAGAAATTCGGCATGGCGCGGGTCGAGGTGCACTGCCCGCGCTGCGGCGGACACCTGGGCCACGTCTTCGAGGACGGCCCGGCGCCGACGGGGCTGCGCTACTGCATCAACGGCGTGTCGCTCAAGCAGGAGCTGGTGAAATGAGAACGACGCTGAGGTTGGCGGCGCTCGTCGCGGGCTCGGTCGTCGCGGGGTCGCTGGTCGCGGGCGCCGCACCGTCGGTGGCGCAGGCGGCGGAGCGCGGCGAGGCGATCTTCGCCGGCGGCTGCTTCTGGTGCATGGAGACCGCGTTCGAGGGGCAGCCGGGCGTCAAGGCGGCCATCTCCGGCTACGACGGCGGCCCCAAGAAGGACCCGACCTACGAGGAGGTGTCCGGCGGCAGCACCGGCCACGCCGAGTCGGTGCGCGTGGTCTACGACCCGCAAAAGACGAGCTACGCCAAGCTCCTCGAGATCTTCTGGCACAACGTCGATCCGTTCTCGGGCGGCGGACAGTTCTGCGATCGCGGCAATCAGTACCGCCCCGCGATCTTCTTTCTCGACGAGACGCAGAAGAAGGCGGCCGAAGAGTCGAAGCGCGCGGTCGAGGCGCAGCTCAAGCAGAAGGTGGCGGTGGAGATCGTCGCGGCCACGCCGTTCTACGCCGCCGAGGAGTACCACCAGGACTTCTACAAGAAGAGCCCGGGGCGCTATTACAGCTATCGGTCGGGCTGCGGCAGGGATCGGCGACTGGAGCAGGTGTGGGGCGCCGCGGCCGGCAAGTCGGCCGTGCACTGACGCGGCTGACCGCGCCGCGCTCGCGCGGTCTCGCGCCGCGCTACTTCACGACGAACAAGAGAATCACCACCACCGCCGCCGCGACCGCCAGCACCAGGCCCGCCACCAGCAGGATCGTTCCCTTGCCGAAACCCGGCTTCTGGCCCGGCGCCGCCATCACCGCCACCCGATCGGTCGACGGCGCGTTGCGCGACGGCTGTGTCGACGCCACGACCACCGGCGGCGCGGCCGCGTTGCCGGTCTCGCCGCGCATGAGCCGCGCCAGATCGACGCGCAGCTCCGCGGTGTCTTTGTAGCGATCATCGCGCTTCTTCGCCAGGAGCTTGAGGATCACCTGATCGAGCAGCGGCGGGATGCCGCGATTCGGCGCCACCGTCGACGGCGGCGGCGGCATCGTCTTCAGGTGCGCGGTGATGATCTCGCCCGGAGTCTTGGCGGGAAACGGCAGCTGCCCCACGAGCAGCTCGTACGACAGAATGCCGACGGCGTAGAGATCACTGCGCCCGTCGAGCTGCGCGCCCATGAGCTGCTCGGGCGACATGTACTCGAGCGTCCCCAGCGTCTGCCCCGCCGCCGTCAGGGCCGGCCCCGCCGATGCGCCGAGCCCCTCGCCGGACACGATCTTGGCGATGCCGAAGTCGAGCACCTTGACGAAGTCGGGCGTCGGCCGCGACTCGAGGAAGATGTTCTCCGGCTTGATGTCGCGGTGCACGATGCCCTGCGCGTGCGCCTCGCCGAGCGAGTCGGCGATGCCGTCCATCACCAGCGCCATGCGCTCCGGTGACAGCGGCCCGTCCTCGCCGAGGATGGCGTGCAGGGAGCGCCCCTGCAGCATCTCCATCGCGAGGTACATGATGCCGTCGGCCGACTGATCGAAGTCGTAGACCTGCACGGTGTGCGGCGCGCGCAGCTGCGACGAGGCCTGCGCCTCGCGCTTGAAGCGCCCCACCACCTGCGGATCCTTCGCCATCTTGGCGTGCAGGACCTTGAGCGCCACCTTGCGATTCATCTGCGTCTGCGTGGCGCGATAGACGGCGCCGAATCCGCCTTCGCCGATCTTGGCCTCGATGAGATACCGGTTGTTGAGGAGCTTGCCGGTCATGTCACCGTCGACGGCGGGTGGCGGCAGCGCCGAGACCGGCAGCGTCGACGATTTTTCCGGCGCCTTGACCGGCGTCGCCGTCGGCGGCGCGATCGCCTTCATCTCGACGGAGCCGGGCGCCATCGTCGCCGCGAAGCTCATCGCCGACGACACCGGGCCGCGCTTGTCGGGCACCGCCACCGGACGCGCCGTCACCGGCGTCGCCGGAGTCGCAGCGACGGGCCGCGGCTCCGACGGTTTGACCGCCGGCACTCCCGCCGAGCCCTGAAAGAGCGTCTTGGCCCCCGTGCGCACCGCCGCCTGCGGAATCACCGCGCCCGGCTGCTGCGTGCCACACCCTCCACAAAAGCGCGCTCCCGCCTCGAGCGCGTTCCCACACTTGACGCACTTCATTCGTCAGCCTCGCTGAGGAGCTCTTCCGCCAGATCGATGCGCATCCCGAAGTTGTAGCCGGCGAGCGCGCGCGACTTGTCGACGTATCCGCCGGTGTTGACCGCCACGACGTGTCCGGCGGTGTTGAAGATGGGGCTGCCCGAGGTGCCGCCCGAGGTGAACGCCGAGTGCTGGATGAGTCGCAGCTCCTTCGGGTCCCCGGCGCGTCCGTCGAGCGAGGTGATGCGTCCGACCACGCCTTCGACGAAGGTGGCCTCGGGCGCGTTCACGTCGGCGAGCCGGCCGGGAAAGCCGTAGGTGAACATCGGATCCCCCGAGCCGAGCGCCTGATACTCAACGGCGGCGGCCAGCGCTACCCTGGCCGGCAGCTTGCCGTCGACCTTGAGCCAGCCGACGTCGGGCGAGATGACGCCGCCGCCGGGGATGAAGCCGCGCACCCGCCGCATGCGTTCGACGGTGCGCCGCACCTTGGCGTCGCCGTTCTGCACGACGACGATCTGTCCGCCGCGTTTGCGCAGATCTTCGGCGGCGGCGACGCAGTGCGCGTTGGTCAGCAGGCGATCGTCGGCGACGGCGAAGGCTGAGCAGAAGCCCTCCTCCTGCCCGGATGGAGAATGCACGGCAACGAGCCAGATGGCGGCGCGATTGGCGCGCGCGATCTCGGCGCCGCCATGCTTGCCGCCTGCGTGGGACAGCTTGCCGGTCAGCTCGTCGAGACGCTTCTGCAGCTCGGCGCGCTGTCCATCGGACGCCGCGCGCTGCTGCTCCATGACCTTGACCATCTCGCGCCGGAGCGCCACGTCCGACGGCGGTCGCAGCCGGTACGCGACCACCACACCGGCGACGGTGAACACGAGCAGCCCGGCCAGCGCCACCACGAGCAGCCGCAAGCGCTCGGGCTCGCGACGGGCGCGCGCCAGCGCCTGCTCGATCATGAGCGCGACCGTGCGCGAGCCGACCTTGCCGCCGGCCGCGAGCGTGCCGGGCCGCGGCGGCGGCGCGTTGGGATTCACGATCGTCGCCGGGATGAGCGGGCCCGCGCCCTCGTAGCTGACGCGCACCTTTGGTCCGTTGTTGCCGAACTCGATCTCGGAGCCGGGCGGCACCGCCACCTTCGAGACCGTCTTGCCGTTCATGCGCGTGCCGTTGGCCGAGCCGAGGTCGTACAGCCACAGCTGGCCACCGTCGATGCGCAGCTCGGCGTGCCGGCCGGAGGCGTCGCGATCGCGCTCGGCGTCGAAGGCGACGTCGTTGTCGGGATGCCTGCCGAAGCGGATCGGCCTGTCGACAGCATCGAGCGTGACCCGCTGGCCGGCGCGCGCGCCACCGACGATGTCGATGTGCAGCTTCACCGCGAGGACGGCTCCGTGAAGCTCACCTCGCACGCCTGCCCCGGCTCGACTTGCAGCTCGCGGTCGCCGAAGGGCCCGGCGCCGGCCGCGCGCAGCGCCAGCGTGTGGCGGCCCGGCGACAGCCTGAGCTCGACGGTGCCGTCGGCGGTACGCGCGCCCGAGTCGTGCCCGTCGGTGAGCACGGTGAGCCCGGCGGTGCGCGCCTGCACCTGGCACTTGACGCCGTGCCGATAGAGCGCCGCGCCGGTGACGATGCTGCCGAGGATGAGCCCGATGACCACCGCCATCGACATGAGCTCCATCGTCGGCCGCCGCGGCGAGACCGGCGGCGGCACGACGCGATGCTCGGTCGTCGGCTGCTGCGATGGCGGCGCGAAGTTGTCGTAGCTCTCGCTGCCGGTCTCGCGCTCGACCGGCAGATCGGGATCGATGCGCCAGTGCGCGAAGGTGATGACGTCGGCCTCGCTCGCCGCCGGCAGCCCGGGACCGTCGACGTGAACGACGATGACGGTGATGTTGTCGGGCCCGCCGGCGCCGTTGGCCATCTCGATGAGGATGCGCGCCGCTTCCGACGGATCGTCGATCGATCCCACCACCGCGGCGATCTCCTCGTCGCTGACGACGCCGACCAGGCCGTCCGAGCACATCATCATGCGGTCGCCCTTGCAGAGCTCGACCTTCGAGAGCTGCACCTCGACCTCCTCCTGCACGCCGAGCGCCTGCAGGATGACGTTGGAGTGCTCGAAGAACTTGGCCTGCTCGACGGTGATCTGCCCCGTCTCGAGGAGCTGATTGACGAGCGACTGATCGCGCGTCACCTGCGTGAAGGCACCTTGCCGCCAGACGTACGCGCGCGAGTCGCCGACCTGCGCGATGAGCGCAGCGCCGCCCCACAGGTGCGCCGCGGTCATGGTGGTGCCCATGCCGCTGCGCGTGAGGTTCTCGCGCGCCTCGCGGAAGATCTGGCCGTTGGCTTCGCGGGCCGCCGCGCGCAGCTTGCGCGCCAGATGGGTCTTCTCGTCGTCGACGACGCCGTCGGGCGCCAGCGCCTCGGTGCCGTCGAGCATGGTCACTGCCAGGGCGTCGATGGCCATGCCCGAAGCGACCTCGCCGGCCGCGGCGCCGCCCATGCCGTCGCACACGACGAGCAAGGTGCCGCGCGGCCCCAGCGTATGCGACGCCAGCTTCTCCGGCTCGCGCGCACCGTCCTCGAGCCGCACCATGACGAAGCTGTCTTCGTTGTGCTCGCGAATGAGCCCCACGTCGGTGCGCCCGGCCAGGCGCACCTCGACTGCGCCGGGCGTGCTCGACGAAGCCGCTTCCACCTTCGCCGACTCTTCCGTCACCACGCGCGCACCGCCCTAGGGCTCGTACCGCAGGAGTTGATCGCCGATACGCAACAGGTCGCCCGCCTTGAGCTCTCGGTCGCCGCGTACGCGCACGAAGGTACCGTTCGACGAGCCGAGATCTTCGAGCCGCGCCTTGGTGCCGACGCGCTTGACGGCGGCGTGGCGGCGCGACATGAACTCGTCGTCGGGAAAGGTGACGTCACCCTCTTCACGACCGAGGACCAGCTCCGGCCGCGTCAGGTGCCACACGTCGCGCGTGGTGCCGGCGATGGTGAGCTGGCGCAACCGCCCCCACGCTTCGCGCGGCACCGACCCGAAGATGCGCACGCCATGCTCGACCAGCGACGGTGGATCGCGCTCCTCGGCGGCGAGCGGCTCGAAGCGCAAGAGCTCCTTGCCGACGAGGAACGCGTCTCCCGGCCCGAGATCGCACGACTGCACGCGCACGAACACGCCGTTGAGCAGGTCGAGCGAGCGCAGGATCACCTTGCCATTTTGCACGATGAGCCGCGCGTGACGAGGCGCCAGATAGGGATCGTCGGCGAAGTTGAGCGCGCCTTCGGAGCGGCCGATGTCGAACGTCTCGGCGTCGATCTCGATGGTGCGCCCGTCGGAGCCGTCGCGATTGACGGCGATCAAGGTGCCGTGCACCGGCTCGATCGCGTGGGCCGCCGGCAGATCGGGCTGCGTCGTCGTCGGCATCGCCGGCGTGGACGCAGCCGCGCTGGCGCGCACCTGCTGAAGCAGCTCGAGGTTCCCCGAGGTCGGCGCCATCGTCTGCGCGAACGCTTCGTTGGGCGGCTGATGCGCCGATCCGTTGCCGCCGCCGATGACTCCTGCCGTCGCTGCCGGCGCCGCGGGCTGGGCCACGCGCGGCGCCGTCACCGGAGGCTGCGGAACGTTGCGCGGCATTCCTGCCGGCGGCGTGGGCGTGGTGCCGCCCGGCGCGGCCGCCATGGTCTGGGCCACGCCCATCGTCTGGACGCCCATCGATCCGGCCGGCTGAGGCTGCGCCACGGGCGCCGCGCTCGAGACCGGCGCGGTCACCGGCGCCGCCGCCGGCGCGTTGCGCACCGACGCGGGAGCAGCTCCCGGCGCCTGCGCTCCGAGCCGCTGCCCGCAGTGCTGGCAGAAGGCGAATCCCACCGGCGTGCCCTTACCGCACGCCGGGCAGATTGCCTTGGCCGCCGCCGGTTGCGCCGGCGCGGGCGCCACGTTCACCGGCCCGGAGTCGACCGCCACCGTCGAGGCGACCCCGAGCGGAGCCGCCGCGGCGGGCTTCGCCATGAGCGAAGTGCCACACATCTTGCAAAAATTCATGCCGGGCGGGTTTACCGTCCCGCAGGCGCTACAGGTCATACCGCCGGCCGCGGCAGGCTTGGGAGCCGCCGCGGGTGTCGATGGCTCGAGGCGATGGCCGCAGTCCTGACAGAACAGCGATCCCTCGCGGTTGATCTTCCCACAATGGGTGCAACGTGGCATCGCGCCCGTGACCTCGCGAGTCAAATGGAGATTCGAGTTTACGGCCCCCCCTACCCTGAGCTACACAACGGAGCCGCTTCTTAGATCATGAGAATAACAAGACCTACGATCCACATCAAGCCGACGCCCCTCCTATTAATATTGTTGATGGCGGCCGCGGGCGGTTGCGCCCCCATGGTGGCGCAGGCGCCCTTTCCGGCGCGGGCGGATACGGTCGTCCCCGGCGACCTCCTCGGCCCGTTCGACGGTCAGGTGGTCGACGCGGTGAGCGGCAAACCGGTTGCCGGCGCCATCGTCCAGGCGAGCTGGTCGTTCGAGACCGGCCGCGGGCTGACCGCGCCCGCCGGCGGCCACGTCCAGACCGTCGCCACCGACGGGGAGGGTAAGTACGAAATCGATCGCCTCAGCGACTTGCCGAGCGCGCGCAGCCGCGTCAACGGCGTCGCCGTCGTCATCTATCAGCGCGGCTATGTCGCCTACCGCTCGGACCGCCTCTTCGACAACGCGCTCGGCGGCGCCCGCTCGCGTCACGACTTCAGCCAGCGCAACAACGTCGCCAAGATGGAGCGCTGGTCGGGCGCCTACTCGCACGTCAAGCATGTCCGCTTCGTCGGTGGCACCTCGACGCTGAGGCGGGCGCTCGGGTCCGAGGTGGTCGAGGCCAGCCTCGAGCTGACCTCCGGCCGCGTCGCCGCTGCGCCCGCCGGGGAGCCGGAAGGCACGGCGCCGCTCGACGCGTCGGGCCTGCTCTCGATCGACGAGCTGCGCGCCGTGACCGGCTACATCGGCCCCTTCGCCATCGAGAAGCTCGGCGATCTGCCGACGACGGGCAGCTACGACAGCCGCCACTTCAAGGCCACCGGCCGCGCCGAGAGCTACGACGCCGCGCTGCGGGTCTGGCGCACCTCACCGACGGCGGCCGAGGCGCGCTACGCCAAGCTCCTCGCCGAAGTTCCGCACGCCGAAGCGAAGGACGAGATGGCCGATCGGTCGTTGCGCGGCCGCGACGGGCGCATCATCGCCGTCGCTGCGCTCGATCGCGCGCACGGCGTGGTCATCGAGCTGACCTGCGGGCTCGACCAGTGCCGCGACGCCAATCAGGCGGCGGCGCTGCTCCGTCGCGTCATGTCGCGCGCCGATCGGCTCGGCAGCCCCGGGATCAAGACCACCGAGGAGCCGGCGACCGAAGGCGCGCCGGAGGAATCGCCGAAGTCGCCGAGTACGCCGAATTCGCCCAGTTCGGTGGAGCCCAAAGCGGCCGAGCCGGACACGACGCCGCCCCCGGCGCCGTCCGAAGACAAGCCGTTCCAGCTCAAGCGGCCGGAGATGAAGCGATGACGCGCGCGATGCTGGCCAGGATCCTCGTCGCCGCGGGCGCCATCGCCGTCGTGGCGAGCACTCCGGCGCACGCCTACCACGCGGCGACCCATGCCGGTCTCACCGAGCGCGCGGCGCTGGCGTCGTCGCTGCACAAGCGGCTGACCGAGCGATTCGGTCGTGCGCTCGGCCTCTACGAGCAGCTGTCGCTCGACGGTGGCGACCGCGATCCGGCGCGCCGCGAGCTGCTGCGACGGGTCTCGCAGCTCGATCCCGAGAGCGGCTACGTCCCCGAGCGCGGACGCATGAGCGCGCTCGGTTGGCTGGTCGCCGGCGCCGCCGCCGAGGGCGTTCCCGCCGACCGCGTGCGCAATCACTTCTTCGATCCCACGCGCGGCCACGGGCTCGACGAGTCCGAAGGCGAAGCGCTGCGCACGCGCCTGCGTTCGGCGGCGACCGGCGTCGGGTCGGTGCGCGGCATCTTCACCGGCTCGACCTTCGACGGTTCCGGTATGGCGTCGCCCGAATGGCTGCGCGCCGCCGACAACGAGTGGGGCCTGAACCGCTTCCTCGACGAAATGGAGCGGGCCGGTGCCGCAGCGACGGCAGCCGAGCGTGACGGTGCGCTCGCGCGTGCGCTCGTCGCGGCCGGCGCGGTGGCGCACCTCGTCGAGGACGCCGGCGATCCGACCTTCGTGCGCGACGACTACCGCGTGGCGCTGGAGACGGCCGGCGGACCGTACGAGCAGTACGTCGCGACGCGCTTCGGCCGCCTCGGTGTGCCCGATCTCGACGGCACGCCGGTGGTCAAGCCGCGCCTCGGCGCACTGTTCCACGACAGCGACGGCTCGGGGCTGGCCGACCGAACGCAGTCACGCTTCTTCTCGCCCGGTACGCTGCCGGGATCGAACCGCTACACCCGCCCGCAGACCGCTCCCGGTGCCGCCGTCGACGGCTACGGCTCGGGCGCCGTCCGCCACCTCGTTCGTTATCAGAAGACCGAGCGCGGCATCGTCTGGGGGCTCGACGAGCGCTGCTTCAGCGACTACGCCGAGGCGCTCTTGCCGGAGAGCGCACGCTATGCCGCCGGCGCGCTGGAGCTCTTGTTCCGCGGCAAGCTCGAGGTCGTGGCCGAGCATGGCGCAGCGACGGTAAAGGCGCGCGATGTCGGGCTCGGCAAGGGCACGCTCTCGGTCTACGCGGACGTCGGCGAGGGGCCACGCCGCCTCGCCGGCACTCGCGCCGTGACTGCCGCCGGCGAAGGCGATTCGCTCGGCGAGGTCGCGCTGCCGGCGGGCTCCAAGCGCGTCGCCGCCGTCTTCCGCGGCGTCGACGCCGTCGGTGAGCCGCTCGTGGTCGTGCAAGAGCAGCTCGTCAAGTAGCGACGCGCTACGAGATCGTCTTCAGCTTGGCGCGCACGCGCGCCTGCTGCACGAGCGAGCCCACTTCGTCGGGTGCCACCGCCGCGGCGAGCGTCGCCAGATTCAGCGCACCCTCTCCGTCGCCGCCGTCGAGCCGCTCCTTGGCTTCGGCGAGCCAGCGCGCGACCGCGCCGCCATCGGCCGCGCGTGCCGCCGCCGCGTGGGTCAC